>DASPKC010000285.1:0-4701 GCA_035628295.1 Baekduia sp. | reverse complement strand
GCGGGTGGGGTTGCCGCCTCGAGTAGCCACGCCGTCGCGCTGTAGCGCCCGAGCGCTGGCAGCCCCGGGTCGAGCACCCGCTCGCCCGAGCCGCCGTACGCCGTGACCCACAGGTCGCCGCCGCGCCGCTCGTACTGCCCGCGGTTGCCGCCCATCCAGAGCACGAACACCGCCGCGCCCTCGGGCACCTCGTCCCACGAGGCGATGGCAGGCCGGGCGGCGAGCATCGCGTCCCGCTCTGCGCTCGCCTCGTCGTGGGTTCGGCGGCCTGGCCGGGGGAGATGGTCGAAGCGCTCGACGAACTCGGTGGGGGTCAGCACGCGAGCAGCCAGTGCCGCCGCGTGTCCGGGTGCTGCTCGCACGGGCACGGGTTCGGCTCGCCGCCCACGAACGTCGGCGCCTCGGCCAGCCGCCACGGCGACGAGATGCCGGTCGGCGACCGGTCGTTGACGACGGCCGCGACCTCCTCGACGGTGAGCGCGGCGTCTGCGCACGCCGACGTGTAGATGATGCCGGAGCTGTAGATGATGACGGGGTCCATGCTCACTCGAACACCTCGCGGGTGATCTCGTCGACGATCGCGGTCGGCGTCATCCCGCCTCGGACCCGGAGCCACTGGTCGTCATCGACGTAGGCGAGCGCCTCGCGGAGCGTGGTCGGGCCGTAGACCCGGAACGAGCGCCGCACGAAGGCGCGCAGCATCGCCCGGCTGTAGAGCGTGCCTCGAATGGAGCAGATCCGGAAGGACGCCTTGAAGTCGTTGTCGGCCAGCTGGCGGGCAGTCGGCATCTCACCCTCCCTCGCCGCTCTCGCGGCCGTTGACCCACCCCTCGACCAT
The DNA here is from genome assembly GCA_035628295.1 of Baekduia sp. GTDB lineage: Bacteria > Actinomycetota > Thermoleophilia > Solirubrobacterales > Solirubrobacteraceae > Baekduia. Next base: position 3,863 of record DASPKC010000285.1, on the reverse strand, counting down.
CGCGCTCACCGACAGCCCCGCGTCCTGCGCGCGCTGCCGGAGGGCGGCGGCGGTGGAGGGGGAGAGGCGGACGGACAGCGTCACGCGAGCCGGCGGGCGCACCGGGCGGTGCGGCGCGAGCTCGAGCGCCCGCAGCCGGGCGTACACGCGGTCGCGCGACAGGCCGACCGCGGCGGCGATCTCCGCGACGGTCCGGCCGAGCCCGTGGAGCTCGCGCAGCCGGGCGTCGGGGACGGCGGAGGGCTTGGCGGTCACGGGTCCACCACGATGATCTCGGCGACCGGCCACCACTCACGGGCGCCGTTCGGGGCCTGGTCCTGCACGAGGACGTGGGGGCCATCGACGCGCAGCACCTCGCCGCAGGCGGGGCCCCACGAGGGGTGGTTGTACTGGACGATCGTGCCGGGGGCCGGCAGGGCGAGCAGGGCGCGGATGGCAGCATCGGCCGCATGGACCGCCTCGTAGAAGCCTTGCTGCACGTCGCCCTTCGTGTGGTTGCCGACGTACACGCACCACGTGTAGCCCATCTCGTCGGCCGAGCTCATGAAGCCGTACGCGTCCCGCTCGCGATCGGCGTACCGAGCCCCACCGGTCGCGGTCTCCTCCCAGCCTTCGGGCATCTCGCCGCTCATCGGGCGCACCCGCCGCTCCGCCAGCACCGCTCACCGCAGCCGGGGCAGAACACGTCGACCACCACCGCGGCGGGGTTGCGACGCTCGTGGCCGGCGCGACCGCGGGCCGTCTTGTGCCGCACGTCGTAGACGCTGCCGCGCTCGTTGTAGATGACGACCAGGGGATAGGGCATCACAACCTCCTGTCCGCATCGTAGCGTTGGCGCCGACAAGGTGCAACACAATTCGTTGTCGCCGTTCCGATTCCCCTGATCCACCCGCACCCACCCCACACCGCCATCGGGAACCGCCCGCAGTGCTCGGCACCCGTCGGCAGTCGGATCGGCCTGCCGCGCGGCTTTCCCGCCTCCCGTGCGGGTCGCGGAACCCCCGTCGTGTTCTTCGGCGAGAGGGCGCCAACCTGTGCACGAACCTGTGCACCGCCCTCCCCGAAACCCCGCGTGCCTCCGTTGCACAACTCGACCCGCGATACGCGAGGATCCGCACCAGCAGCGGATCTCCGTGGCATGCGGAAGATGAACAGGATCTCTCGCAGACCTAGTGCCCATCGCGATTCCCGCGCGACCTGTGCAACGACCTGTGCAACGACAGCACGTCCGCGTCCTCGACCGGGACCCCCAGCGCCGCGGCCTCGCCGGCCTCGATGCGGTCCTCGTCCTGCAGGGCGTTGTAGATGTCGAGCATGACGGCCACGCTGTGCCCGAACATATCGGCCGCCGCCGCGAGCTTCACGCCGTTCCGGATCGCCGTCGTCACGCACATGCGCCGGACGCCATGCGAGGTCCAGCGCTCGAGCCCGAGCGCCTCGCACGCGGCGTCGATGTAGCGCCCGACGTTGTCCGCGGTGTGGCGCGACACGCCCCACACGACCTGGTCCTGCTGGTCGCGGCGGCGCGCGACGTACCACGCCTCGGTCTCGTTGCCGCGCAGCCGGTGGACGGCGGCGAGCACATCGGCGCGCACGCGGTGGATCGTTCGCGGGCCCGTCTTGCCGTCGACGCGCACCGTCCGCTTCGCGCCGTCGATGTCGCACCACCGCACGCCGGCCACCTCGCCGATCCTCGCCCCGGTCGCGGCCTGCAGCAGCAGTAGGGCCATCGCCCACGGCGGCGCGTTGTCCCTCATCCAGCGGGCGACCATCGCGACGTCGTTCGTGGACGGGGTGTGGCGCGGGCGGCTGTTGCGCTTCGGGATCTCGAGCACGGGCAGCGGCGCGTCGGGCGTCGCGCCGATCCCCCGGCCCCACGCCCACGCCGCGGCGAGGTAGCCGAGCTCGGCGCGCAGCGTGTGCGGCGCACCGCCCTTCCGCGACTGCCGCCGCCGGCGCCAGTCGGTGAGCACGTCGAGCGTGAGCCGGTCGACGGAGACGTCGCCGAGGTCGCGGCACAGCCGGCCGGTCGCACCGCCGAGCCCCTTGCGGGACGGGTGGTTTCGCGCGCCGCGGATCGCGTAGATGGTCGACTCCGCCCGCTCGGGATCCTCGTCGACCTCGGTGCCGACCCAGTACTCCAGCAGGTCCCGCACGGTCCGGATGTCGGCGACCCGCGGGCGCACGGTGCCGCTCTGGAGCAGCGCCGCGAGCTCGATCGCGCACTCCCGCGAGGTCGCCCACCCGACCCACACCGTCCGCTTGCCCTGGCGGGCGCGCCAGTAGACGCGCCCGTCGTGCGGGCCGCGCACGCCCCGGGCGCGGACGTAGTAGGCGACGATGTCGCCGACGGTGACGGGCTCGTGCACGGGACCTCCGGATCGACAGGCTACCGCGGGGTCGCCGGGACCGGCTTCCAGCCGTCCGAACCACGCCGTCGGTAGATCCGATGGTCGCCGTCGACCCGGACCTCGGCTCCGCCGCCGAGCACTCCGAGCATCGAGCCCGCCATGTGGTCCGCCTTGTGGATCGCGGCGTCGTCCCACTCGACCGGTCCGCGCTGCGCGGGGACGGCGGTGAGTCGTGCCTCGACCGGCGCGTCACCCTCGACCTGCACCCTGAACTCGATCACCTTCATCTCGTCCTCCTCGTGGCGCGACCCGCGCCGGCTGTGATTACGACCTCGCCCTCTTCAACCCGCTCGCCGCCGCCATCGCCCGCGGCGCGTCCCCGCCCGCCAGCAGCTCGTGCACCTGGCTCCACAGCACCGTCTGTTGGCCCGGTCGCCTCGGGACGCCGCGCACAAGCCCCATCTCCTCGAGCCACGCCCGCGCCTCAGCCCGCGTGTCGAACCCGCACGCGCCCATGAGGATCTGCGCCGCGTGGTCCGGCGACATCACGGCGCCGAGGCCCAGGCGCTCGCGGGCGTCGCGGGCAGCGCTCATCCCAGCACCACCCGCCGCAGCCGGCCGCACACCGCGCACGCAGGCAGCGCCGCGAGCAGCAGGGTGCGGTCGAGCGCGAGGGGGAGGAGGGCGGCGCTCACCGCCATGCGAGCCACCGATGCCGCGTGTCGGTCTCGCCGCGCACCCACAGGACGAGGTGCTGGTCGACGCTGTCCCCGGACTCGTGCGCGCCTGGGCCCTCCCACGGCACGCGAGGGGCGAGCGTCCACACGCAGGCCGGGGCGCCGGCGCCACGCCACCACGGGGCCCGCTCGATGCTCCCGAGGGCGGTCCCGCGCAGCAGGTTCCACACGATCGGCGCGAACGACAACGAGCGGTCGACCCACTCGCACAGCCAGCGGGCCCGCTCGCGGCGGTCGCGGGCCGACTCGGCGTCCGTGTCGTTGTACGGCGGGTTTCCGCCGACCGCGTCGTACCAGTCCTCGTCGCCCGCGGGCCCGATGTCGCCGAGCGTGAAGTCGCAGGCGTACGCGGCCTCCGTCGGGCGCAGGTCCGCCGATAGCCCGAGCGCCGCGGGGTCGATGTCCACGCGGTCGACGTCCGCCCATGGCCATACGAGACGGGACGCGGGCAGCCAGCCTCCAGCGCCGACGGAGGGCTCCAGCCAGCGGGCGGGCGCGTCGATGCCGAGCTCGCCGAGGAACTCGTCGATCGCCCGCAGACACGCGGTCGTGCAGGGGACCGGCGTGTAGTAGCGGTCCAGCGGGTCGCGGGTGGAGCCCGCTTCGCGGCGAGCGAGCGGGGCCGACAGGCCGGGGAGCGCGGGCTGCGTCATCGCGGCACCGGCGCGAAGCGGGCCGTCTCGGGGAACCACTGGACGCCGTGCTCGTGGCGCCAGACGGCGGACGTGAGCAGGGCGGCCTCGGCCCGGTGGTCGCGCTCGTGAGCGGGGACGGC
>DASPKC010000284.1:0-2474 GCA_035628295.1 Baekduia sp. | reverse complement strand
TCGCCGAAGCGCACGAACGCGCCCGCGCCGATCACCCCGACGACCTGCGCGGGGCCGAGGTCGTGCGGACCGCGTTCTACCGCTCGTGGATCCGGTCGGACCGCCGCTACGACTACGACGAGGTCGACGCGCTCTTCGCCGACGGCGCGGAGCTCGAGGCGCCGCTGCGTATCGCCCGCGAGGCAGCCGCCGAGTTGCAGGCCGCGCGCGAGCGGGCCGGGGCGCTCGCCGTGGAGTCCGTCGAGCCGCAGTTCGCCTTCGACCGGCGCGGCCACGTCCTGTCCAGCGAGCCGAGCGAGCAGACCGAGTCGCACCGCCTCATCGAGCACCTGATGATCGGCGCCAACGAGCAGGTCGCCCGGCTGCTCGTCGAGCGCAGGATCGCTGCGCTGCACCGGGTCCACGAGCGGCCGGACCCCGAGCGCATCGAGACGCTGCTCGACGCGCTCGCGTCGCTGGACGTGCCCACGCCGCCGGCGCCCGAGCACCTCAGCGCGCGGGAGGCGTCGGAGGTGGTGGCGGCGGCGTCGCGGCTCGTCGACCAGCACGTCCGGCGCACGGGTCACGGGCGGGCGGGCCTGACCAGCCTGCTGCTGCGCTCGCTCAAGCAGGCCCGCTACGCCGCCGAGCCGCTCGGCCACACGGGCCTGCACCTCGAGCGCTACTGCCACTTCACCTCCCCGATCCGCCGCTATCCGGACCTGATCTGCCACCGCGCGCTGCTGAGCGCCGTGGGCGGGGGCGAGCCGGCGCCGCCGCGGGGCGCCATGGAGGAGGCCGGCCACCACCTGTCCGGCCGCGAGCGCGACGCGATGTCGATCGAGCGCAAGGCCGACGACGTCGCCCGCTGCTTCCTGCTCGAGCGCGAGCTGTTCGAGGGCGGCGGCTTCGACCGGGTCTGGGACGGCGAGGTCGTCGGGGTGATCGGCGCGGGCGCGTTCGTGCGCTTCGGCGAGGGTCACGAGGGGCTCGTGCCCGCCCGCCGGCTCGGCCGCGGCGAGTGGTGGGAGCTCAACCCGCAGGGCACGATCCTCCAGGGCGACGAGGGGGGCGTCGTCCGGCTGGGCGACCCAATGCAGGTCCGGGTCGTGCGGGTCGACGCGCCGCGCGGCCGCGTGGACCTGGAGCGTGCCGAGTAGCCTGGGGCCGGATGGCCAAGGGCGGCAAGCGCAAGATCTCGGCAGGGGACATCGCGTCCAACCGCCAGGCCTCGTACAAGTACGAGTTCCTCGACAAGCTCGAGTGCGGCATCGTGCTCACGGGCACCGAGGTCAAGTCCCTGCGCAACGGGTCGGCCCAGCTCAAGGACGGCTACGCCACCATCGACGACGGCGAGCTGTGGCTGCACAACGTCCACATCCCGCCCTACGCCCCCGCGTCGCGCGACAACCACGAGCCCGAGCGCGCCCGCAAGCTCCTGGCCAAGCGCGTGGAGATCGAGCGGCTGATGGGCCGCGTCAAGGAGCGCGGCCTGACGCTCGTGCCCACGCGGCTGTACTTCAAGGGCCCGCACGCCAAGGTCGAGATCGCCCTCGGCCGGGGCAAGGACCGCTTCGACAAGCGCGAGACGATCAAGGCCCGCGAGCAGCAGCGCGACATGCAGCGCGCGCTGCGCGAAGCGCACCGCTGAGTCAGCGCGCGATGGTCCGGGCGAGGCCGGCGAGCGCGGCGCCCTGGGCCGCCGCGTCGACCAGGTAGGTCGGCTTGATGCGCCGGCGCAGCACGTGGATGACGTCGACGGCCGCCAGGCCGGCGGCGCAGCCCGCCGCCAGGCCGGTGATCTCGGGCGTGACGCGGTCCCGGGCGGCCGCAGCGGTCATGGCGCCGCCGGCCGCGAGGACCAGCACGCTCACCGTCTGCACGAGCCACCACTCGGGCTTGGGGCCCGTGGCCGCCTCGAACATCCGGCGCGACGCGAAGGGCGCGGCGCCCGTCGCGAGGTAGTACGCGCCGAGCGCGCCGATGACCCGGTTGCGGGGCGACACGCGCCCGGGATACCCGGCGCCGCTCCTGCCCTCCGAGACCTGTCCGAACGGGTGTTGTCGGCCGGGGCGCCGGGGAGTACCTTCGCCAGAGGGAAGGACTCCTACGGAGGAGAAGAGCAGATGGCATACCGCAGGAAGCTGCTGGTGATCGCCAACCAGACGGTCGACTCCGACGAGCTGTACGAGGAGCTCGTCCACCGCGCCCAGGACGGGCCCATCACCGTGACGCTGGTCGTGCCCCAGGACGCGCACGCCGGTCTCGGCCGGCGCCTGAACGCGGCGCTCAAGCGCCTGCACGAGGCGGGCATCGAGGCCGAGGGCATGCTGGGCGACGTCGATCCGTGCGTGGCGGCGATGGAGGCCTGGGATCCGCGGCGCTACGACGAGATCGTCGTGTCGACGCTCCCGCCCGGGTCGTCGCGCTGGCTGAAGATCGACGTACCGCAGCGCATCGCGAGGGTGACCGACGCCCCGGTGAGCCGGGTCGTG
>DASPKC010000283.1:0-3133 GCA_035628295.1 Baekduia sp. | reverse complement strand
AGCCGGCCCCGGCGCCTGCCCCGCCGCGCGCCGCGGCGCCCGGCCCGCCCGCCGAGGCGCCCGCGCCGGCCCCGGCGCTCTCCCAGCCTGCCACCGCGGCCGCCGTCGCGCGCGCGCCGGTGGGGCGGCTCGACCTCGACGGCGTGCGCGGCGTGTGGCCCGCCGTCCTGGCGACCGTCAAGGCCCAGAGCCTGCTGCACGCGATGACCTTCGAGGCCTTCCGGCCGATCGCCTGCGAGGACGGCGTCGTGACGCTCGCCTTCGCACCCGAGCACGCCTTCCACCGCCGCAAGGCCGAGGACGGCGAGTTCCAGAAGCCGCTGATCGCCGCGTTCGCGGACCTGCTCGGGCAGCGACCGCGGTTCGCCTTCGAGATGGCCGAGGTCGAGAGCGAGCCGGAGGTGCCGCTCACCGACGAGGAGCTCGTCGGCCGGCTGGTGGCGGAGTTCGCCGCCGAGGAGATCGTCCCCGATGAGGAGGAGGCCGGGTCCTGATGCCCCAGCCGAACATGCAGCAGTTGCTCAAGCAGGCCCAGGAGATGATGGCCCAGCAGCAGCAGGCGATGGAGGAGCTGCACGCCCAGCGCTTCGACGCGTCGGCCGGCGGGGGCGTCGTCAAGGTCGTGGTGACCGGCGACAGCCAGCTCGAGAGCCTCACGATCGATCCGGACGCCGTCGATCCCGAGGACGTGGAGATGCTCCAGGACCTCGTCCTGGCGGCCACCAACGAGGCGTTGCGCCAGGCCAAGGACGCCGAGGCCAAGCTGGCCGAGGGCGCCGCCGGCGGCGCGGGCTTCGACCCGATGGAGATGCTCGGCGGCCTCGGGGGGCTGGGCGGCCTTGGCGCCGGCCCGGGCGGCCCGGGCGGCATGCCCGGCGGGGCGCCCGGCATGAACCGCGCGGCGCGCCGCGCGCAGAAGAAGAAGCGGTAGCGCTTGTACCCGGCGCCGATCCAGCGGCTCGTCACCGAGCTCGGCCGGCTGCCGGGGATCGGCCAGCGCACCGCCCAGCGCCTGGCGTTCCACGTCCTGCGCGCCTCCGACGAGGAGGCGTTCGCGCTGGCCGACGCGATCCGCGAGGTCAAGGAGCGCATCGGCCTCTGCGAGGTCTGCTTCAACCTGGCCGACGCGCCGCGCTGCCGGATCTGCACCGACGAGCGGCGGGACCCCGCGGTCCTGTGCGTCGTCGAGGAGCCGGGCGACGTGATCCCGGTCGAGCGGACGCACGAGTACCGCGGTCGCTACCACGTGCTCGGCGGCGCGCTGTCGCCGATCGACGGGGTGGATCCCGAGGACCTCAAGATCGACGAGCTGCTGCGCCGTCTCGACGGCGGCGAGGTGCGCGAGGTGGTCGTGGCGACCAACCCGACGACGACCGGCGAGGCGACCGCGCTCTACCTGGCCCGCGCGATCCACGAGCGCACGCCCGACGTCACGGTGACGCGCCTGGCGTCCGGCCTGCCGGTCGGCGCCGACCTCGAGTACGCCGACGAGGTGACGCTCGGGCGGGCGTTCGTCGGCCGCCGCCGGCTCTAGCCGGCCGCCATCGTCAGGCGCACGGTGAAGCCGTGCGCCTCCCGGCGCAGCGCCACGTCCGTGCACAGCAGGTGGGCGATCCACAGCCCCATGCCGGCGCCGTGCGGCCGCGCGCCGACCGGCTGCGCGAGCAGCCCGGCGAACGGGTCCGCGGGGCCCGGTCCGGCGTCGGCCACGCTCACGACCACGCGGTCCGCGCCGCGCCGGGCGCGCAGCACCACGGGCGCCCGTCCGTGCAGGCCGGCGTTGGCCACGATCTCGCTCACGGCCAGCAGGAGGTCGTCGAGCCGCGCCTGCGACAGGACACGGCGCGCCAGGGCCTCGATTGCGCGGCGGGCGGCGGCCGGGGTGGGATCGACCTGCTCGAGGTCGGGGTCCCGACGCTCCAGCGGATCGACCGGCGCCAGCGGGCGCGCGGCGAGGAAGTCCCGCGGATCCTCGAAGGCGGCGTTCGGGCGATGCGCGCCGCACGCCGACGCGATGTGCGGGTGCGTGCGCAGGACATCGTCCAGCACGTCGTCGGGCGTGATGCGCACGTCGTACGGGCACAGCCCCCAGAGCGGGAAGTCGGCGTAGGCGTGGTTGATGGCCGCCTCGTAGCGCGCCCAGGCGTGCCAGTCGGCGCCCGTCCCGGGGTGCGGCACGTCGCCCACGACCCGGATCTGCGTCGCGCCGCGGGCGACGAGGGCGGCGAAGCGCGCCCGGTAGTCGGCGATGGTCTGCGCCGGGTTGGCGTACGCTGCCTCACCGCCGACGAACGTGACGCCGTCCGTGTCGCCGAGCCCGTCGCGCGCGAGCGCCGCGGTGCCCGGGGCCAGCACGGCGAGCGTCGGCTCGCCCGCCTCCTGGCCGCCGCGCAGGAAGGGCACCACGACGCCGAGCAGCTCCTCGTCGGATGCGTAGAGCGCCGTCTCGTGGAAGTAGCCGGCGTGGCCGGCCGCCGCACCGCTCCTCACGGGCGGACCTCGACCCGCAGGGCCGTCAGGCCCAGCAGGTCGACCGCCCGGCCCACCACCGCCCGGGCACCGCGCAGGACCAGCACGCCGGCCTGCGAGTGCGCCTGGCGGGCGAGCGTCGCGAGCCCCCGGACGTCGATGAACGTGAGCTCGTGCACGTCCACGACGACCTCGGCGCCGTCGAGCGGCCCGACCGCGTGCTGCAGCGCCTTGGCGAAGAGCTGGGCGCCGGCGAGGTCCACCTCCCCGCGCAGGGCCAGCCCGGGATCGTCGGCGAACAGCTGGAACGGCGCCCGGAGGCCGTGCGCCAGCGGATGGACGCAGGCCAGACCGGTCAGGGTGTCGGTGTCGAGCTGGGCCCGGTCGTAGGCGCACAGCGCCGAGAACGGACGGCGGGCCATGTAGCGGTCGACGAGGTGCTCGTAGCGGCTGAACGCGTCGAGCTGCGTCGAGGTGCGGACGAGGTCGGTGGCCTCGGCGGCCGCCCGGTAGCCGCTGAAGCCGTCGGCCAGCGCCTCCTCGGTGGCAGCGGCGTACACGGCCACCTGCCGGTGCGGATCTACCGCGTCGCCGTCCGCGTAGCGCGCACCCTGCGCCGTCACCCGCAGCGCACCGCGCTCGACGTGGGCGGCGAGGTCGCCGA
>DASPKC010000282.1:0-3730 GCA_035628295.1 Baekduia sp. | reverse complement strand
CTCGGCCGCAGTCATGGCCGATATCTTATCTGATGTCGCTTAGCCCAGCCAGCGATCCGCCAGGAGCGTCGCGAGCACCGGCGCGGGCGCCCAGGCCAGCACGAGCGCGCCGCGCGTGCGAGCGAGCATCACCATCCGTCGGCGGCGCCGGGTCCAGAGCCGCTGGCGGCGGCTGGCGGTGCTCGCGTAGATGCCGGTGGTCCGCATCATCTCCCCTTCTGCCGATCCCACCCGCCGCGGTCGCGGCGGGTCAAGGTCTCCGCGCGCGACCTTCCCGCATCTTGCGGACGGAACGGCTCAGGAGGGGGTCCGCGCGCGCAGCACCAGCAGGGCCACGTCGTCACGCTGCGGACCGTCCTGGAAGGCCAGCACGGCGCCGTCCAGCGCCGCGGCGATCGCGTCGGCCTCGGCGCCGGCGAGCCGGCGCAGCTCCTGCTCCAGGCGCTCGTGCCCGAACCGGCCGGCGGCGCTCCGGGCGTCGGTCACCCCGTCGGTGAACAGGACGAGCGCATCGCCCGGCGCGAGCTGCAGCTCCAGGGGCGTGAACCGCGCGTCCGGCCAGGCGCCGAGCAGCGTCCCGGGCGGGCCCGCGGCCTGCAGCTCGCCGCCGGCGCGCAGGAGATACGGCGCCGGGTGGCCCGCGCAGGCCAGGACCACCCGGATGCCGCCGGGCACCGTCACCAGATGGGCGCAGACCGCGGTGCAGAGCTGCCGCCGGTCGTCGCCGTCGTGCAGCAGGACGTCGTTGAGCCGCTGCAGGACCCGGTCGGGCTCCTGCTCGTAGAGCGCGGCGGTGCGCATCGTGTACCGCGCGAGCGAGGTGATGGACGCCGCCTCGGGGCCCTTACCGGTCACGTCGCCCATGACCACCATCCAGCCGCTGGCGGCCGCGAAGACGTCGTAGAAGTCGCCGCCGACCTCGTCGCTGCCGCCGGTCGCGCGGAAGCGCGCCGCCGTCTGCAGGCCGGGGATCTCGGGCAGGCGGGGCGGCAGGAGCGACCGCTGGAGCGTGGAGGCGACGTGGGAGCGCGCTGCGTGCACCCGGGCGTTCTCCACCGCGACGGCGGCGCGGCGCGCGAGCTCCAGCGCGAGGTCAAGGTCTTCCGGGCCGAGCCGCCGCCCCGAATCGCCTGTCGTCGCGAGCTGCAGCGTGCCGATGACCTCGTCGCCGGCCATCAGCGGGACGATGTGCATGGAGCGCGTGTCGATGGCGCGCATGAGCTCGGCGTGGCGCTCGTCGCGCGCGTAGCGCGCGATGTCCTCGGCGGAGACCGACGGCCATGACACGGGCCGCCCGGTGCGCAGCACCTCCCACGGGCCGCGCGTGTCGGACGGGTCGGGCGGGTGGTCCCGGCGCCACTCGCGCAGCAGCTCGAGCTTGGCGGGGTCGCGGTGCGCCACGGCGACCTCGCGCAGCCGCCCGCGCTCGTCGGGCATGTCCAGCCGGGCCCAGTCGGCCAGCTCCGGCACCGCCGCCCAGGCGGTCTTCTCGAGCGTCGTCTCGACGTCGAGCGAGGAGCCCAGCAGCCCGCTGGCGTCGGCCAGCAGCCGCTGGCGCTGCTCGGCGCGCCGCGCGGCGGTCACGTCCTCGACCACCGCCACGACCAGGGTGACCGGTCCGTCGTCGGCGCGCACCGGCGCGGCGCGCACGACGAACCAGCGCTCCGAGCCGTCGGGGTAGGCGGCACGGATCGTCGCCGGCTCCGGCTGCTCGCCGGCCAGCGCCGCCACGTAGGGCAGGTCGCGCAGGGCCACCGGGCGGCCCTGCTCGTCGGCGGCCTCGAAGCCGGGGATCACGTCCTCCGGCTCGCGGCCGACGATCTCCTCCGTCGCCGTCAGGCCGAGCAGCGCCAGCGCCGAGCTGTTGGCGAACGCGAAGCGCCCGTCCGGCTCCAGCGCGAGCACCGCCTCGGCGAGGTTGGCGAGGATCGCGTCCAGCCGCGCCTCGCTCTCGCGCAGCCCCGCGTGCAGCTGGGCGGACGCCACGGCGGCCGCGGCGCGGGCGCTGAAGGCCTCGAGCGTGACGAGGTCCTCGGGGGTGAAGGGCGGGGCGTCACCGAGCCGCAGGGCGCTCAGCGCGCCGATCGAGCGCCCCTCGCTGATGAGCGGGCAGATCGCGAACGACCGGTAGCGCAGCTCGCGCATGAGCTGCAGGTGCGCCTCGCCGGCGGCCCACCGCCGCAGGTCGTCGTCGGAGACCTCGGCGCGCAGCAGGGGCCGGCCGGTACGCAGCACCGCCATCGCCGGGTGCTCTCCGCCGTGCGGCAGGGGAGCCCGGCGGCGGACGTCCTCCAGGCGGCGCCCGGCCGCCGGGTCGCGCGAGGCGGCGATCGCCTCGCCCATCCCGACCAGATCGATGACGACGAGGTCGGCGAGGTCGTCGGCCAGGAGGGCCGCGATGTGGCGCAGGCGCAGCTCGGGCTCCGCGGGCGCCTCGAGCAGCTCGCTGAGGCGCGAGAGCAGGGTCATGTGCCGGCGCGAGACAGCCGCGCTGGCCACCTCGTCGCGGTAGCGCGCGACGACGACGGCGAGGATCCCGCAGACCGCGATCGCCACCAGGGCGGTCACGTGCTGGGTCTCGAGGAAGATCCCGTCGACCGCGCCGAGCGGGAGGGCCAGCGCCAGCCCGGCGGCCGCCACGGCCGCGACCTGGGTCGTGCGCGCACGGGCGGCGGCGACCAGCGGTCCCACGACGAGCAGGGCCAGCAGGACGGCCTCGTCGCCGGTCGCGAGCTCGGCCAGCGCGACGAGCACCAGCAGCGCCACGCCGACGATCGCCGCCCTGCGCCCCCGGGTCGCCGCCCACATCCGCACGCAGGCGAGCGTACGGCGCGCGGCCCGGGGGATGGCCGCGCGCCACCGCTCTTGCGTCAGACGGGCTGGGGGCTGGGCCGCGGCGCGGGCTCGAGCGCCTGCTCGAGGACCTCGCCGATCGTCATGACGAAGTGGAACGTCAGCTGCTCGCGGACCTCGGCCGGCACGTCGTCGACGTCCGGGCGGTTGCGCTCGGGCAGGATGACGTCGGTCAGGCCCGCGGCGTGCGCGGCCAGCACCTTCTGCTTGACCCCGCCGATCGGCAGCACGCGCCCCTGCAGGGTCACCTCGCCGGTCATGCCCACCGTGTGACGGACCGGCCGGCCGGTGAGCAGCGAGGCCAGCGCCGTCGTCATGGTGATGCCTGCGCTGGGGCCGTCCTTGGGGATCGCGCCCGCCGGGACGTGGACGTGGAACTCGCGGTCCTCGAACGCGTCCCGGGCGATGCCGAGCTCCTCGCGGTGGGCTCGCACGTAGGTCAGGGCGATGCGCGCCGACTCCTTCATCACGTCGCCGAGCTGGCCGGTGAGCGTGAGCGCGCCGGTGCCCTTGGCGTCCATGTCGTTGGCCTCGACGAACAGCACGTCGCCGCCCGTGCCGGTCACCGCCAGGCCGGTCGCGACGCCCGGCACGGCGGTGCGAGCGGCGGCCTCCTGGAAGACCTTCTGCCGGCCGAGCGCGTCGCGCACGCGGTCCAGGTCGACCGTCACGGGCGCCTCGAGGGCGCCGCTCGCGATCCCGACGGCCTGCTTGCGCAGGAGCTTGCCGACCTCGCGCTCGAGTTGGCGCACGCCCGCCTCACGCGTGTACTCGGCCACGATCGTGCGCAGCACCTCGTCGGGCGCGTCGACCTCGTCGTCGCGCAGGCCCTGGCGCTCGCGCTGGCGCGGCACGAGGTGGTCGCGGGCGATCGCGA
>DASPKC010000281.1:0-6349 GCA_035628295.1 Baekduia sp. | reverse complement strand
CGGTGGTCACGCGGTCCGCGCTCGACCAGCAGTGGGCCGCCGCTGTCGCCGGGGCAGCTCTGCGTACGCGTCACCCAGAACTGGCCGTCGGCCTGCCGCGAGTAGATCGGCGCGTCGATCCACTTCAGGCGATCGCTGGTCTGGGTGGAGGACGAGGACGTCCGGCCCCAGCCGACGTGCGTCCCGCGCGTCGCGATGCAGAGGTTCCAGAAACGGTCGGGGTCGTACCGGCAGTCCTCGATCCCCTCGTAGAGGGGCGCCGGGCGCCCGATCGGCATCGGGGCGATCGCCGAGTCGGTCGCGAGGTGCACCAGCGCGATGTCGTTGCGGTCGCCGGGGTCGCCGCCCCAGTCCTCGTGGATGACCACCTTGTCGGCGGTGATGGCTTCGGCCCGCGGGCCGGGTGGCGTGGTGAGGTCCGTCCGGCCGAGCTCGACCGTCAGCGGCTGGCCGACCCGGGTGCCGTCCACGCAGTGCGCGGCCGTCAGGACCCAGTCCTTGCGGATGAGCGTGCCGGTGCAGAAGAACCGGCTCGCGGTCGGGGACCGCAGGCCCGCGACGTACGGGTAGCGGCCGTCGCTCACCTCGCTGCCCCCGGTGATGGGCGCCGGGCCCGCGGTCGCGGCACCGGCGGTGGCGGGGACGACGGCAGCCGCCAGGGCGGCCAGGGCGCCGAGTGCGGCAGGACGGGTGATGCAACGCATGTGGGTGCTCCTCTTCGCAAGTGGTGGGCGATCCGCCCCGGCCCGGTCGGGCGACGGCCACACCATCCGCCACGGCCGTTCCCGCAGCGTTCCCTGCTGCGCCGGGCGTGCGCCGCTCGGCGTGGCGCTCAGGCCATCAGGTCGTCGGCGTCGCCTGCGCGAACCTCGTCGAGCGGCCGGCCCAGACCGCCCGGCGCGTTCCTGGCGACGCGGGCCCTGACCTGCGACCTGCCGGGCCGCCTGCGATCGGCTCTGCGCCGCTGCGCAGGGCGATCCGCACCGGACATGCGTCCGGGCCACGTGCGACCTGGCTCCCCTCCCTCCAAGCTGCCGTTCATGTCGCCGACGGTCGCCTCCGCCCTGAGCACCACATCCCTCGCCTCGGCGATGCTCGCGGCCGCTGCGTCGCCCGTCGCGCGCGGCGAGGGCCCGACGGCCGGGATCCAGGGCCAGGTCGCGCTCGCGCTGCTCGACCGGCAACTCGAGCAGTCGCGGCATCTGGTGGACGTGCTCGCCTGAGGAGCGCCCGGGCCTCGGCGCCTCGCGCCCCGTGGTCCCCACGCCGCCGGCCGCCCGGCGCGGTCCCGGCTACGCCGGTAGCGAGCCCCCGTAGCGGCTGTCATCCAGCACCGGGGACGGCCGGAAGCCGTTCCAGAGCGTGTAGATCGTGATCCCTGCCTCGAAGATGATCTCGGGGATCGAGAACAGGAAGTGCGCTCCGTCCTGCTCGTAGGCTCCGAAGAGGTGCGCGTCAGGCCAGTTCGACGGACTCGCCGTCCGCGGGGATGATGAGCTTCTCGGCCAACCCCGCCCTGCGGGCTTCCTGGCATGCGAGCGCGGGACGCCGCGCTGCGCGACCGCATCCGCGTCGCCGTCGCCTCCGAGGACGAACCCCGCACCCTCGCCCTCGACCATCTGCCCCTCGACGAACCCGGCGAGGAGCGCGGCGATCCCAGGGGGCGTCCCCCGGCGCACGGCTGGATCGGGCGCCCGTTCCCTGCGTCACGGTCCCCGTCACCGCGCCGCGACCCGGCGACCCGCCAGCATGTGGGCATGTGGTCCTTCGCCGAGCTGGCCGCCGCTCCCGATCCCTCGCTCGACGAGCTCGCGCTCGCCTTGGCGGCCGAGTTCCGCACCGTCGACCGCGAGGCGGCGATCGGCGAGCTCGACGCGCTGGGAGCGCAGGTGGCCACCGCGGTCGACGGCGACGACGACCCGCTCGCGCAAGCCCAGGCGTGCGCCCGGGTTCTCGGCGGCGAGCACGGCTTCCTGGGCGATGCCGAGGACTACGACCACCCGGACAACTCGATGCTCGACGTCGTGCTCGAGCGCCGTCGCGGGCTGCCGATCCTCCTCTCGGCGGTCTACACCGAGGTGGCCCGGCGCGCCGGCGTGCCGCTGGCCGGCGTCGGCCTGCCCGGCCACTTCGTCGTCGCCCACTTCGGCGCCGTCCCGCCGGTCGTGCTGGACCCGTTCTCCGGCGGCTTCCCGTACGAACGCGAAGTGGACAGCGCCGACATCGAACCGTGGACGCCGTCGGCCATCGCCCTGCGCATGCTCAACAACCTCGTCCTGAGCTTCCAGCGCCGCGGCGACCTCACGAGCGCGATCCACGCCGCGGGCATGCGCCTCGCGCTGCCCGCCGACGACGACCTGCGCGCGCTCTTCGAGCACGAGCTGCGCCTGCTCCGGGCGCAGCTGAGCTGAGCTGACGTGCCGATGGCGACCGCGGGCGTTGGAACTCTCGCCCGAGCAGGTCGCCGGCTTCCCCCGCGACATCACCGGCCGGTCGAGCGACTCGCCCGCCCGCGTGACGCTGCCCCGGTCTCAGATGCTGGTGAGGATCAGGAGCTGGAGCTCGCCGACCAGGCCGCCGAGGATGCCGCCGACGACGATGACGACCCACTCGTCGTCCTTGAACATCGGTCGCAGGATGTCCTCGTACTCGTCCTCGTCCATCTCGATCATCGCGTCGCCGACGAGCGTCTCGATGTCCCAGGTGCTGAGGGCGAACCGCTCGAGCTGCGGCTCGATGCGCGCGGCGGCCTGCGGAGCGCGCGCTTGGACGGCGTCGCGGAGATCGTGGTACCGGGCCGAGCCGATCGCGAGGTCCAGCACCGGCCGCGCGAAGCCCTCTTCCTCCTTGAGCGCTCGCTGGGCCTCGGTGGCGACCATCGCGAACAGCCGGTCGGCCATCGGCCCGTCGAGGATCGCGCGTAGCAGGACCGCGGGGGCCAGCAGCGCGTCGGACGCCATCCGCGCGTAGGCGCGCGAGAGCTCCTCGCGGCGCTTGAAGAACAGCCCGTGCCACAGGAACAGGCCGAGGTAGCGGCGCCGCGTGCGCGGCGCGAAGATCATCGTCATCGCGAGCCAGTCGCTGAAGAACCCGACGAACGCCCCGAACGACGGGAGCACGAGGTGGTTGTGGGTCAGCGCCCACAGCACCATCTGGGCGGTGCCGATCGCCAAGCCGAACAGCACCCCCATGCGCACCATGAAGCCCATCTCCGGCAGGGCGAGCTCACGCACGAGCCGCACCATCAGGTGCCGGTTGACGACCATGTTCTCCACCACGGCCAGTCGCGGGTCGAAGACCGCCTTGACAGCACGTGTCGCGGGGCGCCAGTTCTTCCCGGTGCACGCCATCGGCGTGCACCGGTCACCGGCGTCGGCATGGACGTCGACGGCTCGCGGTGGCGGGCAGCATCCGCCGACCGTCCTAGGGCCGCAGACGCACCGGCAAACGACGACAGCTGGTTGAGCCAGGTCGACAGCACCCGCTCGGGCGGCCCCGCCGGCGCCATGTCGGGATAGCGGCGCCAGGTCTCCTCCAGCCAGATGCGCAACTCGAGCCGGGCGAGACTCGCCCCCAGGCAGAAATGACGTCCGCCGCCACCGAAGGCCTGGTGCTCGGCCGGTGGGCGCGTGACGTCGAAGCGGCCGGATCGTCGCAGAGCTCCTCGTCGTAGCACGACGACACGTGCCAGAGCAGGACCTTGTCGCCCTCGTTGATCGTCTGGCCGGAAGATTCCGATCTCGACGTTGTGCAGCCGCTCGCCGTCGAGCTCGGCGTGCGCGAGCGCGCTGGTGAGATCGTCGCGCGGAACGCGTCGCCGTTGTTCAACCGCCTCGTCGACATAGGCGAGGAGCCCGGGAAACGCCTCCACGACGCGCTCGGGCGTGCGCTTTCCAGGCGGTACTTCCAGACCCCGAGCAGCTGGGCGATGATGAACATCGCCCCCGCTCCGAGCATCGCGACCTCCGTGTCGCTGTCCAGCACGCCGCGGTCCGATGACCCCTCAGGGTGAGCACGACCGCGATCGCGCGCGCGACGACCATGTCGCCAGGGTGCCATGAGGGAACATGTCAAGCGACCTGCTGCGCGCGGCGCAACTCCCGTGCGATCGCCCTGGCCGCCCGCCGCGCCTCCTTGGCCATGTAGCCGATGCCGCCGGGCCGCGGGACGTACCCGATGAAGCGCAGGCCGTCAGCCGCGGCGCACTCGCCGACCACCCGCGGGACGCCGCGCTCGTCCAGCACGCCGAGGTGCCCCACAAGCGGCTCCAGCGCGCGCCGATAGCCGGTCGCGCAGATCACCGCCGCAGGCTCGAGGCGGGACCCGTCGGCCAGCCGGACCCCCGTCTGGTCGAGGGCCTCGACGGCAGCGACGACCTCGATGCGCCCCGCGCGGATCGCGTCGATGACCTCGGCGTCGACGATCGACGGCGCGACGCCGAGCCGCCGCGCGCGCGAGAAGACGCCCTCCGCGGGGACCGGCAGGCCGTACGCGCTCAGGTCGCCGAAGTCCTGGCGCCGCCCGAAGCGCGCGAAGGCGTCGGCGAACCGCGTCGGCGCATGCCACAGCGTCACGGCGATGAGATCGCCCGGGACCGGCCCGGGGCCCTGCCGCGCGACGATGTTCGGTGGGGTGCGTACCGCGAGCCGCACGCGGGCCGCGCCGCCGTCGGCGAGGTCGTGCGCGATCTCCATGCCCGAGCAGCCGGCGCCGACCACCAGCACGTCCTGGCCTGCGAACGGCTCCGCGTTGCGGTAGTCGGCGGCATGCAGCAGCCGGCCCGCGAAGCGGTCGCGCCCGGGCCAGTCCGGGATCAGCGGCTCGTGCTCGTAGCCGGTCGCGACCACGACCTGCGCCGCGCGCACCTCGCCGGTCGCAGTGTGCACCGCCCAGCCGTCGGCGACGCGGTCGAGGCGCTCGACGCGCGTGCCGAGCCGGAGGTCGATGCCGTCTCCTCGGGCGTGCTCCTCGAGGTGGGCGATGAGCTGGTCGCGCGTCGGGAACGTCGGCGTGCCTTTCGGGTACGGGCGCTTGGGCAGGTGCGAGTTGACGCGCCACGTGTTGAGCCGCAGGCGGTCGTAGCGGCGTCGCCAGGATGCAGCGACGCGGTCGGCCTGCTCCAGGACGACGGGCCGCACGCCTGCGTCCTGCAAGGCGACCGCGGCGGCGATCCCGGCCGGCCCGGCGCCGACGACGACGACGTCGCTGACGGGTTGCGCCGCGGGAGCGGCCACGCGCTCCCCGACCTGAGCAGTGCTGTGCATCTGCGGACCTCCTTCACGGATCACCAGAGACACCGCAGATGCTCCACGTGCGCCCGGGCGGCGGCATCGGCAGGACTGCGCAACCGCGCCGGCGCACGGCATGGGCAGTTCTGCCCACGGTCAGAGCAGTTCGTGCTCGTAGGCATACGCCGTCGCCGCCGCCCGCGACGGGACGCGCAGCTTCGTGAAGATGTTGCTGACGTGCCGGTGGACGGTGCGCTCGCTGAGCACCAGCTCGGCAGCGATCTGCCGGTTCGTGGCCCCGGCGGCCAGCAGCCGCAGGACCTGGAGCTCGCGGTGGGTGAGACCGTGGGTGTCCGGCCGGTCCTCGCGGGTGCCGACCACCCGGAACTGCGCCTGGTCGGGCGCCGCCCCGAGCTGCTCGAGCGCCTCGCGGGCGGCGGCCTCCTCGAGCGCCGCGCTGTGGTCGTCGCCGAGCCGGCGGCACGCCGTCGCGATGAGCGTGCGTGTGCGGGCCGTCTCGTACGGCGCGTCGAGATCGTGCCAGGCCGCCAGCGCCTGCCGCAGGGCCACCAATGCCGCGCCGGCATCGCCGCGCTGCGCGAGGGTGACCGCACCCCGCGCGCCTGCGGCCATCGCGCCCAGGATCAGGTTGTCCCGCCCCCTCGCGATCTGCTCCAGCTCCCGGCAGGCGTCGTGGGCGTCGTCGACCGCTCCGGCGGCGAGCATGATCTCCACGGCCGCGGGCAGCAGCCGTGCGCGACCCAGCGGGTCCGTCGTCTCGCCGACGGCGCGACGGATCGCGGCCGCCGCCGCGGCGACGTCGCCGCGCGCGAGCCACAGCAGCGCCAGCCCGGGCTGCGGCTCGAACCCCCGGCGGCTCGCCTCCTGGTAGCTCGTCTCCGCCGCCGCGAGCTCCCCGCGCAGGCGCCGGACCTCGGCCTGCAGGTAGACCGCGTGCCCGGCTGCCGACGACCTGACCCGCCCCTGCTCGCAGCGTTCCCGTGCACGGCCGGCCTCCTCCAGCGCCTGCGGCCAGGCCCCGCGCAGCTCCAGGACCTGCGCGCGATGGGTCAGGCAGACCCCGGTGTGCGCCACCATGTCGGGCTGCTGCGCGCACCAGT
>DASPKC010000280.1:0-3237 GCA_035628295.1 Baekduia sp. | reverse complement strand
CTACCTCATCGGCGGCGCGCTGCGGACGACCGGGGAGCACGCCGACTGGGGGGCGGGGGAGTGGCTGGTCGTCGAGGCCGACGAATCCGACCGCTCGATGCTGGCGCGCCTGCGCAGGGGAGTCCGCCCGGTCCGAGCCGCTCACGGTGGCGCCGAGCTGCACGGCGACGCGGGCGTAGCCGCTCATGCCCGCGCCGCCGACGCCGACGAGGTGCAGGCGCCGGCCCGCCCAGGGCCCCGTCACGCCGACGCCCCGGCCGCGCGCAGGACCTCGCGGGCGATGTCGCGCGCCGCGTAGGGCCGGGCCAGCGCGCCGCTCGCCGCGCCCATGGCCAGCAGCCGCGTGGGGTCGGCCAGGAGCGCATCGACCTCCCGGCGCAGCCGCTGCGCGCTGAGCTCGCCGTCGGCGATCACGACGGCGGCTCCCGCCTCGGCCATCCAGCGGGCGTTCGCGGCCTGGTGGTCGCCGGCGGCGTGCGGATAGGGCACGAGGATCGCCGGCCGGGCGTAGGACGCCACCTCGAAGATCGACCCGCCGGCCCGCGCGACGACGAGGTCGGCGGCCGCGAGCGCGTCGCCGAACGGGGTGATGTAGTCGTGCAGCAGGTAGTTCGCCGGCGGCTCGGGTCCCAGCGCGTCGGCCAGCGCGGCGTGGTCCCGGCGCCCGGCGGCGTGCAGGACCCGGTACGGCGCGCCCGCCAGGCCCGCCACGGCGGCCTCGTTGACCGACCGCGCGCCGAGCGAGCCGCCGAACACCAGCACGCACGTCTCGTCGTCGCCGATCCCGAAGCGGGTCCGGGCCGCATGGCGGTCGGCCCGCGCGCCGGGCACCGGCCGGCCCGTCACCCGGTAGCGCTCGCCGTCGCGGCCCGCGATCGGGAACGCCAGGCAGATGCGGCGCGCGAAGGGCGACAGCAGGCGGTTGGCGATGCCCATGTGGCTGTCGGCCTCCGTCAGGACCAGCGGGACGCGGCGGGCCACCGCGGCGGCGCCGGCCACCCCCGCGACGTAGCCGCCGCCGCCGAGCACCGCCGCCGGGCGCAGCTCGCCCAGCAGGCGGGCGCAGGCGCCCACCGCGCCGACCGCCCGCACGCCGGCGCGGGCCGCCTTGACCGGGTCGGTCCGCGACAGGCCCGCGACCTGGACCTGGCGCAGCTCGTAGCCGGCCTCGGGGACGAGCTGCGCCTCGGCGCGCTCCCCGCCGATGAAGACGACGCGCGCGCGGGCCTCAGCCCGCAGCGCGTCCGCGACTGCCAGCGCCGGCACGACGTGCCCCGCCGTGCCGCCCGCTGCGATGACGATCGTCGGTCCGCTCACGTGCGCGGGATCCTTGCGGAACGGCCTTGAGGTGCGCGCTGCCGCCTCGCGCGACGTTCAGCAGGACGCCCATCCCGGCCAGCAGCACGACGAGGTTGGTCGAGCCATAGGAGATGAACGGCAGCGGCACGCCGGTCAGCGGCGCCAGCCCCAGGACGGTGAAGACGTTCAGCGTGGCCTGGCAGAGCACCAGCGAGGTCAGGCCGGCGGCGACGAGCTTCGCGTACGCGCCGCGCGCGTTCTTGGCGACCCGCAGCCCGGCGTACGCGACCAGGCCGTAGAGGAAGAGCAGGACGAGGACACCGGCGACGCCGATCTCCTCCCCCACGATGGCCAGGATGAAGTCGGTGTGGGCCTCGGGCAGGAAGAGGTTCTTGGCCTGCGACTGGCCGAGGCCGTTGCCGAAGAGCCCGCCCGAGCCCAGGGCGATCTGGCCCTGCACCGACTGGAACCCCTCGTCGGCGGCGTGCGCCCACGGGTCCAGGAACGTCATGAGGCGGTCGCGCCGGTACGGCGCGCTCATGGCGAACAGCATCACGGCGGTGGCGCCGAAGCCCGCGACCCCGCCCAGGACCTTCATCGGGACGCCCGCGGCGAACAGCAGCGCGCCCGTGGCGAAGGCCACCACGAGCGCCGTGCCGAGGTCGGGCTGGGAGGCGATGAGCAGGACGCCCGCGCCGGCCACCGCGCCGAGGGGCACCAGCTCGCGCGGGCGCTGGGCGCGCTGGGGCCGCTCGGCCAGCAGCTTGGCGCAGAACAGCACGACCGCCAGCTTCATGATCTCCGACGGCTGGAACTGCAGCGGCCCGGCCCCGAGCCAGCGACGCGCGCCGTTGACCTCGACGCCCACGCCCGGGACCTTGACCGCGAGCAGCAGCACGAACGCCACGCCGAGCAGCGGCGCCGTCAGGCGCGCCACGACGTCGAGGCGCTGCCGCGCGATGAGCTGCATCACCACGACGCCCACCAGCCCGTAGGCGACGTAGCGCACGAGGTAGTCCGTGCCGTCGCCCGTCCCCTGCAGGACGGTGCGGGCGCTGGACGCGCTGAAGACCATGACAGCGCCCGCGGCCAGCAGGCACATCAGCGCGGTCAGGAGGAGCTTCTCCTCCACGGTCTGCGTCCGTGCGGGTCTGGTCTTGCGGGCGGGGCGGCGGCGGAACCCCATCGCGGGTCAGTTCGCCACCAACCTCCGGAACTCCTCCCCGCGGGCCTCGAAGTCGGCGAACTGGTCGAACGACGCGCAGGCCGGCGACAGCAGGACGACCTCGCCCGGCTGCGCGGCCGCGCGGGCGGCGGCCACCGCGGCCGCCAGGTCGCCGCACGCGCGCCCCCCGCCGAGCGCCGCGCCGATGACGGCGGCGTCCTGGCCGATCAGGTACACGCCGGCGCAGCGGCCGGCCGGGTCGCGCAGCGCGTCGAAGCGCTGGCCCTTGCCCTGACCGCCGAGGATCAGGTGCACCCGGGACGGGTCGTCGAACGACGCCAGCGCGACCAGCGTGGAGGCCACGTTCGTCGCCTTGGAGTCGTTGACGTAGACGACGTCGGCGCGGCGCGCCACCTCCTCCAGGCGGTGCGGGACGCCGGGGAAGGTGCGCAGGCCCTCGGCCACCGCCTCGCGCGGCAGGCCCCGCTCCAGCGCGGCCAGCGCGGCAGCCGCAGCGTTCTGGCGGTTGTGGGCGCCGCGCAGCCGCAGCTCGCCCGGGCCGACGAGCCCGTCGAGCACCGCCTCGTCGAGCGCCACCGCCCGCGCGCGCAGGCCCGCGGGCAGCAGCGCCGGCGGGGCGATCGCCACGTCGTCCGGACCCTGGTTGGCGAAGATTCGCAGCTTGGCGTCGCGGTAGTCCTCCAGGGTGCCGTGGCGGTCGAGGTGGTCGGGCTCGATGTTGAGCAGCACCGCCACCCGGGGGGCGAAGCGCA
>DASPKC010000279.1:0-2149 GCA_035628295.1 Baekduia sp. | reverse complement strand
CTTCGCCGCGTCGGAGTGCGGCTGCTCGCCGGCGGGGTCCTCCGGGGCGATGGGGCGGCGCCGCCGCGTGCGCTTCGGCTTCGGCGCCTCGTCCTCGGACGCCTCGGCCGGCGCATCGGCAGACGGCGCGGCCGCGTCGGTCTCGGCTGCCGGCGCCTGCTCCTCGTCGGCCGCATCGTCGCGCACCGGCTTGCGGCGCCGGCGCCGGCGCTTGGGCTTGGGCGCCGCCTCGTCGCCGTCGGGCCCCGCGCCGTCGGTGTCCAACGACGGCGCGTCGGTGGCCTGCGCGCCCTCCTGGACCTCAACCGGCTCGCCGCCCTCCTGGACCTCGACGGCCTCCTCGGTCGTCGCGGCGTCGACCTTCGCGACGTCGGCGTCCTTCTTCTTGCGCCGCCGGTTGCGCGAGCGCTTCTTGGGGAAATTGCGCAGCAGCTCCCGCGACAGGGCGCTGGGCTTGCGCGCCAGGCGCGTGCGCGCGTCGCGCAGCTCCGTCTCGGCCCCCGGCGAGTGGGCGACCGCCGCGGCCAGCAGCGCGGCCTGCAGCCGCCGGTCCTGCCGGCGCGCGGCGTGGATGAGCCGGCGCGCGTTGCGCTGGTGCGCCGCGCCCGAGGAGTTGACCAGCAGGCCCAGCAGGCGCTTGGTCTCGGGCCAGCGCTGCACGGCGTACTCCTCGTGGACATCGCGCGTGTAGTCGGCCAGCCGCCAGATCCACGCGTTGGCCTGGTCGCGGCGGCCGATGCGCCGCTCGGCCAGCGCCTGCAGGAGGACCTTCGTCCCCTCGCGGCGCTCGTCGCGCGACCACGTGCCGACGACGTCGACGGAGCGGTCGAAGGCGTCGGCGTCGCGAGCCTGGGCGATCTCCTGCAGCGCCTTGATGCGCAGCTGGGGGTTGCGGTTGCGCTCGACCGCGGTGATGAGGAAGCGCCGCTTGAGCTCGCCGGTGCGGTCGAAGTGCAGCATCGCGCGGGCGCGGCGCCACCCCGACGGCGCGACCCGCGCACCCGCCAGCGCGGCCCACATGTGCTGCTCGCCCCAGTCGAGGTGCTCGACGGCGATGCGCCAGAGCTCACGCTCGAAGACCTCGTGCCGGCGCTCCTCGTCGGCGGCGACCGGGATGACGCGGCGCTCCACGCGGATGCGCCGGCCGCGGCCGCGGCGCACGGGCCCGACCACGATGGCGCCCCCGCGGTAGACGTCGCGGTCCAGCAGCGAGTGCAGCGTCACGACGGGATCGTCGTGGCGGGTCGCCGGGTGCACGAAGTCGATGACGATCCCGGACTCCTTGCCGGGATGGCGGCGCGTCACGCGCCCGACGCGCTGCTGGTAGATGCGCTTGGACGCGGTCGGCGCCAGGTGCATGCAGATGGTCGCGCGCGGCGAGTTCCAGCCCTCGGCCAGCAGCTGGGCGTTGACCAGCACGTCGATGTCGCCGCGCTCGTAGCCTGCGAGGATCTCCGCCAGCTCGCGCTTGGGTGTCTCGCCGGACACCGCCTGGGCGTTCATGTCGAGCTCGCGGAACGCCTCGGCGACGTTGTAGGCGTGTTTGACGCCGGCGGCGTACACGACGCCCGGGACGCCGTTGAAGCGCGTCTTGTAGAGGTCGGCGATGGCCAGGTTGAACGGCGTCTGGTCCAGCAGCTCAGCCAGCATCTCCTGGTCGAACTCGACGTCGACCTCGCCCTTGCGCAGCGGCACCTTGGCGATGGTGCGCACGCCCGGCCCGGGCGGGATGCGGATGCAGCGCAGCGGCGCGATCACGCCGCGGCGCGCCGCCTGCGCCAGGTCGAAGCGCGAGGTCTGCGTGGGGAAGAGGTCGGTGACGTGGCGGGCGATGAGCGCGCCCGTCGCGGTCATGCCGATGAAGATCGGGCCGGTCCACGCGCGGATCGCCGCGGCGGTCTTCTCGCCGAGCGCGGTATGCGCCTCGTCGCAGATGACGACCGTGTACGCCGACGAGATGTTGCCGGCGTTGCGCACGAACCACTGGTAGGTCTCCACGGTGACCGGCCCGACGACGCCCTTGCCGGTGCGCGGCGAGTCCTCCAGCAGCGCCGGGGCGACGCGCTTGGAGTAGCCGCGGTCGCGCAGCTCGCCGTTGAACTGGTCGACCAGGTTGCGCCGGTGGGTGAGGATGAGGATGCCGCCCGTG
>DASPKC010000278.1:0-8147 GCA_035628295.1 Baekduia sp. | reverse complement strand
GGCCGGGAGCCGGCGCGCGCGGATCGCCCTGCACCTGATGGAGGACCCCGTCCGGGTGATCTCGTCGGTGCAGGTCGGCATCACGGCGCTGGGCATCCTCACCGGCGCCGTCGGCGAGCCGCTCGTGCGTGACGTCCTCGGCGACGGGATGCCCGGCTGGCTGGCGTTCGTCCTCGCCTTCGGGATCGTGACGTTCCTGTCCGTCGTGCTCGGCGAACTGGTGCCCAAGGCGCTGACGCTCGACCGGGCGGAGACCCTCGCCCTGCTCGTCGCGCCGGCCATCGATGTCCAGGCGCGGCTGCTGCGTCCTGCGGTCTGGGTGCTGCAAGGCGCCTCCACGCTGGTGCTGCGGCCGTTCGGCGTCGGCGAGGTCGTCGCCGGCGACACGATCCGCAGCACCGAGGAGCTGCGCTCGCTGGTCGACGAGGCCGAGGAGGGCGGCATCATCCCGGCCGACCAGGAGCGGCTGCTGCACAACGTGATCGACTTCGCGGCGCGCGACGTGCGCGACGCGCTCGTGCCGGCCGCTGAGGTCGCCTGGCTCGACGCGGACGCATCCCTGGCCGAAGCGCTCGACCAGGTCGCCGCCGACCGCCACACCCGGCATCCCGTGGGGCGCGGATCGCTGGATCGCCTGGCGGGCGTGGTCCACGTCCAGGATCTGCTGGACGGCGTGCGGTCCGCGGCGCACACGACCGTCGGCGAGCTCGCGCGGCCGGCGCTCGTCGTGCCGGAGTCCAAGGACCTGCGCTCCCTGCTCGCAGAGCTGCGGGCGCAGCGCCAGCAGCTGGCCGTCGTCGTCGAGGAGTACGGCGGCGTGGCCGGGATCGTGACGCTCGAGGACGTCGTCGAGCAGCTCGTGGGCGACATCCGCGACGAGTACGACGCACCGGGCAGCGGCATCGAGCGGCTCCCCGACGGGAGCCTGCGGCTGCCGGGCGCCACGCCGATCTCCGCGGTGGCCGACCGCCTGGGACTCGACCCCTCGCGGGAAGGACCGCGGACGGTTGGCGGACTGGCGTTCGAGGCGCTCGGCAGAGGTCCGCAGGTCGGCGACCGCGTGCACGTCGACGGACTGGAGCTCGTCGTCGAGGCCCTCGAGGGCGCGCGGATCGTGCAGGTCCTGGCCAGGCGCTCGTTACCTCGCAGGTCATCGACGCGCTTCCCCGGCGCTGCGACCGTGCCGGCATGAGCACTGCACCGACCGCATCGACCACCCGCCCCCGCCCGCTGCCGTTCCTGCCGGCGGGCACCGACCTCCTGCGCCTCGCCCTCGGCGTGGACGCCGTCGTCACCGGCGCCAACGGCGTCGCCTACCTGGCGCTGGCCGGCCCGCTCGGCGACCTGTTCCACCTGCCGGCCGGCGGCCTGCGCGCCGCCGGCGCGTTCCTGATCGTCTTCGCGCTCGGCGTCGGGGCGCTCGCCCGCCAGGCGGCGCCCCCGCGTGCGGCGGTGCGCGTCGTGGTGCTGCTCAACGCCCTCTGGGTCGTGGAGAGCCTCGTGCTCCTCGCCGCCGGCTGGGGCTCGCCGGGCACCGTCGGCGAGGTGTGGATCGCGCTGCAGGCCGTCGTCGTCGGCGCGTTCGCCGGCCTGCAGGCCCTGGGCCTGCGCCGCCGGCCCTGAGCCTGAGCCCTAGCGCGGGCCCGGGATCCCGCGGAAGGCGAAGGGCAGCGGGTCGCGCCCGGCCTGGACCACCCAGCACTCGCCGCTCATGTCGCCGGCGAAGAGGGTCAGGACGGCGTCGGCGACCCGCTCGGCCGGGATGATCGAGAACCCCGACTCCACCAGCGCCTCGCGGATGTCGGTGATGATCGCCGACTCCGCGAAGCCCGGGCACACCGCGTTGAAGCGGATGCCGTCGCCGACGAGGCCGGGGCCGAGCGAGCGGGCCAGGCCGACGACGGCGTGCTTGTTCGCGGCGTAGATCGGGTCGTAGGGCACGGCCGTGAGGCCGGCCAGCGACGCCGTCGCCACGATCGCGCCCCCGCCGCGCGCCCGCAGCGCCGGCAGCGCGCAGTGCGTGCCGAAGACCACGCCGTCGAGGTTGACGCCCATGGCCCGGCGATAGCGCTGCTCGTCGAAGTCGTCGCCCAGGCCGCACCCGGTCGAGACGCCCGCGTTGAGGTGCACGAGGTCCAGGCCGCCACAGGTCTCGACCGCGAACTCGAACGCGGCGCGGTTGCTGTCGAGGTCGCCGACGTCGGTGCTGACGGCGTGGCCGTCGACCAGGCCGGCGACCTCCTGTGCCCCGTCGAAGTCGACGTCGGCCACCACCACCTCGGCGCCCTGCGCCGCCAGGGCCAGCGCGGTCGCCCGGCCCAGGCCGCTCGCGCCACCCGTCACGAGCGCGACCTTGTCGCGCAGGCGCGTCAGATCGGCGGCGGTGCTCGTCTGCTCGCTCATGGAGGCGGCACTCTACGGCCGCGACGCGCGTGACCGCGGCGGGCGGCGGCCGCCGGCGGCTGCGTGCGCAGCCACCGGCGGGACCATCGTCGGCCTAGCGGCGGGCGCGGACGGTGCGCCGCTGGCGCTGCGTCTGGCCGTTGCTCACCGACAGGACGTCCACCCGGAACGTCACGCGGCGGCCCCGGTTGATCAGGCGGCGCGTGGTGCTCGACAGGAGCACGCGCACGGTGCGCTTCCCGTTGGCCGGCACCGTCGTGGTGGACCGGCCGACGCGCCGGCCGTTGCGGAACACTGCGACTGCCACGCTGCACGGCACGTTGCCGCCCCGGCAGCCGACGCGCACCGGCAGCCGGCCCTTGCTGACCTTGGTCAGCGCCCGGAACGACACCAGGCTGCGCCGCAGGACGACGGCGCGGAGCACCTGCTGCTGTGGCTGCGGCTGGGCGGCCGGCGCCGGGGCCGGTGCGGCCGGCGCGGCCGCGGGACGGTCACCCGGCAGCCCGGCCGGCGCCGCGGGAATCGGCCGGTCGATCGCCAGGCCGCCGGGGAAGGCGTCCTGCTCCACCGGCCCGTCGGTCCGGGTGCAGCCGTCCGACACGGTGTCGGCCGCATCCGTCTCGACCGTGTCGCCGGCGGCGCACGTGATCGCGTCACCCTGGCCGTCGCGCATCCGGAACAGGTCGTTGGCCCCGCGGCCGTCGACCTGGTCGCTGCCGCGCCGCCCGATGAGGACGTTCGGCGCGTCGTTGCCGATCAGGATGTCGTTGCCCTCGCCGCCCTCGAGCCCCTCGAAGGAGCTGGTCTGGTCCTCGGCCAGCTGGTCGGCCAGCGCGGGCCCGCCCGGCAGGACCAGGCGCACCGCGTCGCTGCGGTCGCGGTAGGAGAGCACGTCGTTGCCGAAGCCGCCGTCGAGCTGGTCGGCGCCCGAGCCGCCGACGATCGTGTCGTCGCCGCCCGCCCCGTTGAGGCGGTCGTCGCCGGGGCCGCCGGTGATGAGCTCGCTGGCGCCGTCTCCCGTCAGCTGATCGGCCGCCTGGCCGCCCAGCAGCTGCTCGGCACCCGCCTCGACGACGTCCTGCGGGCCGGCCTGGCCCTCGCCCACCGTGGCGATGACCGGGTCGGTCCGGTCGGCCCAGGTGATGAGGTCGGGCGTGCCGGGGCCGGGACGCAGCGTGTCGCGGTCGCCGGCCGTCGCACCGCCGTGCAGCACGTCTGAGCCGTCGCCGGCGTCGACCACGTCGCGGCCGGCCTGCCCGTCGAGGCTGTCGTCGCCCGCCTCGCCCAGCAGCTCGTCCGTGCCCTCGCCGCCCTCGAGGCGGTCGCCCGCGGCGCCGCCCTCGAGGCGGTCGTTGCCGGCGAAGCCCGCGAGCTGGTCGAACCCGTCGCCGCCGCGCAGGACGTTCGCGCCGCCCTCGCCGTACAGGCGGTCGGGGGCAGCCGTGCCCTCGAGGTTCTCGGTCTCCTCGATCACGTCCTCGCCGAACGGCGACGACAGGACCGCGATGACGCCGCCGGTGCGGCCGGTCTGCTCCTGCGTCGGGGCGTACGACACCCAGTCGGTGCCGCCGCCGCCCACCAGGCGGTCGCGGCCGACGCCGCCGACGAGCACGTCGTCGCCGTCGCCGCCCTCGAGCGTCTCGTCGTTGGCGTCGCCGATCAGGACGTCGTTGGCCGCGCCGCCCACCAGGCGGTCCAGCTCCGGCGAGGCGAAGTCGTTCTCGCCCTCCTCGCCGTCGTCGGCCTGGTCGTCGAGGTCGACGCGGACCGGATCCCGGCGCCCGACGATGCTGACGGGGCTGCCGAACTCCTCGGTCCACCGCGCCGTGTCCGTGCCGCCGCCGCGGAGCACGTCGACCGCGGCCGGCCGGAAGGCGCCGGAACCCGCCAGTGCGTGCGCCTCGAGCCCCGTCGGGACGGCCTGGCCGAAGGCTTCCTCGCCGCCGAGCAGGTCGTCGTTGCCCTCGCGGCCGTCGAGGTCGTCGTTGCCCGGGCCGCCGTGCAGCCGGTCGCGGCCGGCGTCGCCGACGAGCGTGTCGTCGTGGTGCTGGCCGAAGACGAGGTCCTCGCCGTCGCCGCCGCTGAGCAGGTCGTTGTGGTCGGCGCCGTCGATGATGTCGTTGCCGGCGCCGCCGCCGAGCATGTCGTTGCCGGCCCCGCCGAACAGGTACTCCGAGCGCTCGGTGCCGGTGATGGCGTCGTCGCCGTCGCCCGCCAGGTAGCCCTCGAAGTTCTCGACGACGGCCTGGCCGCCGGCCCCGCCGCGCAGCGCGAGCGTCCGCGCCTCGGCGTTGAGCGCGTCACCCGGCACGCCGGGGGCCGCCTGGCGGCTGCGGAGATCCAGGACGTCCTGCCCCTCGTCGCCGTTGGCGCGCTCGGCGTTGTCGCCGGCCGCGCCGGACTCGGCCGGGCCGAGGTCGAGGTTGTCGTTGCCGTCGTCGCCGTCGAGGACGTCGCGGCCGGCGTCGCCGGTCAGGTAGTCCTGGCCGACCTCGCCGTGCAGCGAGTCGTTGCCGCCGTCGCCGTCGACGATGTCGTCGCCCTCGTCGCCGTGGATCGTGTCGCTGCCGCCCTGCGCCTGCGGGACCTCGGCGCCGTCGCCGCGCAGGACGTCGTTGCCGCCCTGGCCGTCGATGCGGTCGTCGCCGGTGCCGCCCTCGACGACGTCGTTGCCGGAGCCGCCGAGGATGGTGTCCTGGCCGGCGCTCGGCAGGACGCGGTCGTCGCCGCCGAGCGCCCGCAGCTCGTCATCCGCTGGCAGGCCGCTGAGCGGCAGCCCGCTGTCGGACTCGGGGCACGGCTGGCTGGGCGTCCCGGTCAGGCCGGTCATGGTGTCGTCGGCCGTCGAGCCGTACAGCACCTCGACCGAGTGGGAGATGTTGTCGCGCTCGGGGCCCGAGCCGGGGGCGGGGACCGCGATCGCCCCGTCGTCCTCGGCGCAGTCGCCGTCGGCGTTGACGGATGCGTTGCGCAGCTCGTAGGTGACGCGGTCGCGGTCGGCGCCGCCCACCAGGTCGTCGGCCTCGAAGATCCGCGGGCTGACCGCGATCACGTCGTCGCCGGTGCCGCCGTCGACGAGGTTGCGGCCCGCGGGGCTGGTCTCGGCGTCGAGCATCAGCGTGTCCGGGCTGTCGCGGCCGCGGATGACGACCCTGAAGACGCGGCCGCCGGACGGCGCCTGGCAGCCGGCCTCACGCGCGGCGGTGCCGGGGGTCGGCTCGGCGCCGAGGAGCTGCTCGAGGAAGCTGGGGTTCGAGCCGGGCGTGGCCGCGACCTCGCCGGTGCAGCCCTCGCCGCCCACGACGTTGACCGCCGAGCCCTGCTCCGAGATGACGTAGGGGCCGGTGCCGCCCGGGCTGCCGCCCGTGATCTGCACCGCGTTGAGCTCGTTCTCGCCCGCCTCGTAGACGAGCGTGTACTGGTCGCTGGTGCCCTCGCGCTCGAGACGCACGTTGGCGGCCTCGGCGGCGCTCGGCGCGACGCCCACGACGACGGCGATGAGGCCGGCTCCACTGAGCCGGCGTCCAATCCCTGCCACGACTTCCCCCTTGTCCTGCCTGCCTGTAGACGGTCCGCCCCCAGCGGACCCGGCGGCACTCTACCCGTTCGGGCTGCACCTCGCCACCGGTACGTGTCCGCCGACTGCGTCTCGCGCGCGCGGGACTATCGTCCCGGGGACCGCCATGCCCTACGTCCACCGCCTCCGTGTCCGCTTCAACGAGTGCGATCCCCAGGGGATCGTCTTCAACGCGAACTTCCTCGTCTACGCCGATGTCGCGGGCAACGAGCTGTGGCGCGACGAGCTCGGCGGCTACGACGCGTTCCAGGCCGCGGGCTACGACATCGTCGTGGCCGAGGCCAACGTGCGCTATTTCGGCCCGGCCCGCTTCGACGAGGTGCTCGACGTGGCGATCTCGATCGACCGGATCGGCACCACGTCGTTCCTGCAGCGCTTCGGCATGTCACGTGACGGCGATCCGGTCGCGGAGGTGCTGCTGCGCTACGTGTGCATCGACGCGGGCGGCCGGCCGGTCGCGGTCCCCGAGGACCTGCGCGAGCGGCTGACGGCGAACCTCACGAACCCGCTGGGCGCGCCGTCATGACGACATGACCGCCTCGACCGTCGTCGCGTCCCCGATCGGCCCGCTGGCGCTCACCGCCCGCGACGGCCACCTCGTGCGCCTGGCGTTCGCCCCGGACGCCGCGCCCGACACCGCGGCGCCGGTGGACGCGGTGCTGCGCCGCGCGGCCGAGCAGCTCGATGCGTACTTCGCCGGCGAGCTGCAGACCTTCGACCTGCCGCTCGCCCCCGGCGGCGCCGGCTTCCAGCGGGCCGTCTGGGACGCGCTGGCGCGCATCCCGTACGGGACGACGACCAGCTACGGGGCGCTCGCGCGCCGGCTCGGCCGCCCGGAGGCGAGCCGCGCCGTGGGGGCGGCGAACGCGCGCAACCCGATCGCCGTGGTGCTCCCGTGCCACCGCGTCATCGGCGCCGATGGCGGGCTGACCGGCTTCGGCGGCGGGCTGGAGACCAAGCGCCGGCTGCTCGTCCACGAGGGCGTGCTGCTGGCGTGAGCGCGGTCCGGGTCGAGGTCCGCGAGCGCTTCGCGCAGGCGCTGACCGGGCGCGCGGACCGCGAGTGGTGCTCGCCGCCCCTTGCGCGCGCCGACGCCTTGGCGCTCGTCGCGCTGCTGCTCGACGCGCCGGCGGCGCCGGCCGGCGAGGGCCCCTGGCACCGGGCGCTGGCCGGCGGCCGCCGGACGGTGCGGCTGCGGCCCGTGTGACAGCGAGCCCGGAGATGGTCCCGCGTCGCGGGATCATCTCCGGGTTCGGCGGCGCGCCGGCCGCTAGGCGCCGGCGGCCTGCGCGCGCCGGCCGCAGACCGGCCAGGGCCTGGTGCCCTGCGCGGCCAGCAGCTTGGCGGCGAGGCGGTCCTGCTCGGCCTCGGGCGC
Organism: Baekduia sp.; assembly: GCA_035628295.1. GTDB lineage: Bacteria > Actinomycetota > Thermoleophilia > Solirubrobacterales > Solirubrobacteraceae > Baekduia. Next base: position 792 of record DASPKC010000278.1, on the reverse strand, counting down.
GGCGGCCGGGTCGCCCGATCCGCCCATCGCCCGCCACGTCGCGCGGCGGAACTGGTACTTGCCGCGATAGCGCCCGTCGGCGGACACGGCCGTCGGGTCGCCGCCGGACTCGCAGCGCGCGATCGCCTGCAGCAGGCCGGCCGGCGCGGAGGCCGAGACGTCCTGCGCCGCCGGCTGCCGCGGCGCGGCCGCGGCCAGCCCCAGCGCGCGGAGCGTCTGCGGCCCGGCGACGCCGTCGACCGCCAGCCGGCTGCGGCGCTGGAAGCGGCGCACGGCGCGGGCGGTGGCCGAGCCGTACACGCCGTCGGTGCCGATGCCCAGCTTCGCCTGCAGCGCCCGGACCGCGCTGCCGCGGTCGCCGCGCTGCAGGACGGCGTCGGTGGCAGCGGCGGTGCGCGCCGCCCGCTGCGTGCCGTGGCCGATCGCCAGTGGCGCGCCGGCGGCGACGACGAGGACGACGGCCCCCGCGGCCGTCGAGCCCCGGCGCCGGCGCCGGCGCGCCACGGCGGCGATGCGGTCGGCGAGCCGGCGGCGGCGCGCACGCGAGCGGTGCAGCGCGTCGTGCGCGGCGATGGACGTCTCGACGACGTCGTCGACGTGGTGCATGAACGAGTCCCTTTCGCTCTCTACGCCTACGGGGTTAGCTGACGGGCTCGCGCTGGAGAACTGCGCTACGCCGCGCGACGGCGGCGATTCGCCCCAGGCCACCACGCGGAGAGCGGCGACCAGTGGGTCCCCCGTTCCGGGCCGCCGTGGGCGGCGCGGACTCGGCTTGGGTCATGAACTGCGCCA
>DASPKC010000277.1:0-3447 GCA_035628295.1 Baekduia sp. | reverse complement strand
AGGGCCTGATCGCCAAGCGCCTCGGGACCCCGTACGTCTCGACGCGCTCGCGCGACTGGCTGAAGCTCAAGTGCACCCGTGCGCAGGAGCTCGTGATCGGCGGCTTCACCGCGCCGCGCGGCTCGCGCAGCGTCTCGCGCGTGAAGCCCGTCCCGACCTTGCCGGCGTAGCGCAGCGCGCCGTCCTCGAAGTGGCCGACGAGCAGCGCGCCGAGGTTGGTGCGCGAGCCGCGCGGCGCGGTGAAGCCGCCGATCACGAGCTCCTGCGCACGGGTGCACTTGAGCTTCAGCCAGTCGCGCGAGCGCGTCGAGACGTACGGGGTCCCGAGGCGCTTGGCGATCAGGCCCTCCCAGCCCTCGGCGCACGCGTCGGCCAGCAGCGCGGCCCCGTCGCCGGTCACCTGCTCGGTCATCCGCAGCGGACCGCCCCAGCCCAGCAGCCCGTTGAGCACTGCGCGCCGCTCCTCCAGCGGGAGCGCCCGCACGTCGCGCCCGTCGGCGAACAGCACGTCGAAGACGAAGAGGAACTGCTCGCCGCTCGCGCCGCCGCCGAAGCGGTCGCGCCCGCCGACGAAGGTGACCGCCTCCCCGTCGACGACGAACCCGTCCGCGCCGTCGGCGTCCAGCGCGGCGGCCAGCAACGGGTAGCGGTCGTCCAGCGACAGCTCGTTGCGCGACCACAGCCGCGTGCGCCCGCCGTCCTTGACGGCCAGGCAGCGGATGCCGTCGAGCTTGCGCTCGAACACCCAGCCGTCGCCGGAAGGGCGGTCGGCCGTCAGGACCGCCTTCATCGGCGTGACGAACCCCGGGCGCGTCAGACCTACTCCAGGAACCCGCGCCGCATGCCCTCGGCCACGGCCGCCGCCCGGTCGCGCACGCCGAGCTTGTCGTACAGGCTCTTGAGGTGCGTCTTGACGGTCTCGGGGCTGAGGTGCAGCTGCCGGCCGATCTCCGGGCCGCTCAGCCCGTCGGCCGTCAGGCGCAGCACCTCCAGCTCGCGCGGGGACAGCAGCGTGCGCCCGTCGGCGGCGGCGCGGGCGACGATCTCCCCCGCCAGGCCGCTCTGGATCTCCGGCGAGAGCACGACCTCGCCGCGCGCGACGGCCGCGATCGTGTCGCAGATGCGCCCCGGGGTCATGTCCTTCGAGAGGTAGGCGCCGGCGCCCGTGGCGACCGCCTCGTAGACCACGGTGCTGTCGAGGTGCGCCGTGAGCAGGATCACGCGCGTCGGCAGCTCGTCGCGCGCCACCGCGTTGAGGACCTGGTCGCCGCTGAGCCCGGGCATCTGGACGTCGAGGACCGCCACGGCGGGCTCGAGCTGGCGGATGGCCTCCAGGGCCGCCCGCCCGTCCTCGTACTGGCCCAGCAGCTCGAACTCCGGGCGCTGGGCGACCGCGCGCGCCACGCCCTCCCGGTAGACCGGGTGGTCGTCGGCGACGATGACCGTGACGCGCGCGCCAGCCAGTTAGGAGACCTTCTTGAGGTCGACCACGAAGATGAGCGCCTCGTTGGGGCCGATGTTCGGCGGGGAGCCCTGCGCGCCGTAGGCCTTGTCGGCGGGGATGACGAGCGTGCGGCGCCCGCCCTCCTTCATGCCGGCCACGCCCTCGTCCCAGCCCTCGATGACCTGGCCCTCGCCGAGGGTGAACTTGAACGGGTCGCCGCCGCGGTCCCAGGACGCGTCGAACTGCTTGCCGTCCTTGAACAGCACGCCGACGTACTGGACCTCGACCTCGTCGCCGGCCTTGGCCTGCTTGCCCTTGCCCACGACGACGTCGTCGGCCCGCAGCTCCTCGGGGGCCTCGCCGGAGCCCTTGGGCACCGTCGGCTTCTTGGAGAGGTCGGTGCTGACGCCCTCGAGGTTGGCCTCGGGCAGCGGCTCGTTGGGGTCGCGCGCCGGCTCCTCGGGCGCGGCCGTCGTCGAGGCCAGCGTGGCGGGCAGCGGCGTGGCCGGGTCGCCGTCGATGGCGGAGCCGGCGTTCGGGTCAGGGAGGTCGTCCCCGCAGCCGGCCGCCCCGAGGGAGACGGCGACCAGCGCGAGGGCGCCGAGGCGTCGCAGTTGCATAGGCGCGGGATCCTACGGACCGGATGTCGGGGGCGTGTCAAGCACATCCGGCGCGCCCGCGCGCGTGTCCGTGGCACGCTGTCGCAGATGCGACGCGCCGTCCTGCTGCTGGCCACCCTCGTGCTCGCACTGCCCGCCGCCGCACACGCCGCGCCGGACACCCCGCCGCCCGGCGCCAACGACTTCACGTGCAAGCCGACGGCCGCCAAGCCGCGGCCGCTGGTGCTCGTCCACGGCCTGGGCGCCAACATGGACAACAACTGGGCCTTCATGGCGCCCCGGCTGAAGGCCGAGGGCTGGTGCGTCTTCGCCCTGACCTACGGCCTGGACGCGCGGCAGGCGTCCTCGCCCTACCGGCCCGGCGGCGTCATGCGGATGCAGGACAGCGCGCGCGAGCTGCGCTCGTTCGTCGCGCGCGTGCGCAGGGCCACCGGGGCCAAGGAGGTCGATCTCGTCGGCCACTCCGAGGGGACCGTCATGCCGCGCTGGTACCTCGAGCGCCTCGGGGGCGCCAAGCGGGTGCGGCGCTTCGTGGCGCTCACGCCGCTGTGGCGCGGCACGGAGATCGCCGGGACGCCGTGGCTGCGCGACCTCGGCGCGGTCTTCGGGCTCGACAAGCCGATCATCGAGGCCGTCGAGCAGTTCTGCGCCTCGTGCCCGCAGTTCGTGCGCGGCTCGGAGTACTTGAACGCGCTGAACGCCGACGGCGAGCGCATCCCCGGCGTCTGGCACACGAACATCGTCACCCGCTACGACGAGCTGGTGATCCCGTTCACCAGCGGGATCATGCGCGACGGCGGGCGCAACATCGTGGTGCAGGACGTCTGCCCCTTCAATCTCTCCGAGCACGCGTTCGTGGCGTACGACCCCGTGGTCTTCCAGCTCATCCGCAACGCGCTCGATGCGCGCCACGCGCAGGAGGTCCGTTGCTGAGCGCGCTCGAGCGCAACAAGGCGGTCGTCCGGCGTCTCGTCGACGAGGTGATGACGGGCGGGCGCCTGGAGGTCCTCGACGAGCTGTACGCGCCCGCGCTCGCGCAGGCCGCGCGCGACTGGATCGCCCCGTTCCGGCAGTCCTTCCCCGACGTGGCGATGCGGATCGTCGACATGGTCGCCGAGGGCGACGCGGTCGTCGCCCGCTTCACCTGCACCGGCACGCACCTCGGCACGTGGCTCGGGCACCCGCCGACCGGCCGGCGCTTCCGGGTCGCCGAGGTCTACTGGTTCCGCTTCGACGACGAGGGGCGCATCGTGCGCGCCTGGGGCCTGGAGGACACGCTCAAGCGCCTGGAGCAGCTGGGGCTGCGCGGTACGGTCGGCGGGTGAGCGCCCCCCGGCTGACCGAGCTGGCTTCCGGCGCGGGCTGCGGCTGCAAGCTGCCCGC
>DASPKC010000276.1:0-13029 GCA_035628295.1 Baekduia sp. | reverse complement strand
GGAACTCGAGGTGGCGCTCGCCCCCACGCCCCATCCGCTGGCCACGGCCTTCGGCGCCCTGCTGTCTGTGGCGGGGACCGACGGCGCGATCTGGCTCTGGCAGGGCACGGCGCTGGCGTCGCTCGTCGCGCTCGGCGTCCTGATCACCGCGCTGGGCGCGCGCTGGTTCGGCCTGGCCGCCGGACTGGTCGCCGCGGCGATCGTGCTCACGCGCGAGCCGGTCCTGAGCTTCGGCCTGCGCGCCTATCTCGACCTGCCGTACGTCTGCCTGCTGCTCGGCGCGCTGCTCGCGCTCGCCCGGCCGACGCTGTGCCTGGCGCTCATCGCGCTCGCCGGGCTGCTGCGGCCGGAGGCGTGGCTCTTCGCGGCGGCCTACGCCGCGTGGCTGTGGCGCCGCGGCGGGCTGCGCCGGCACCACGTCGCCCTCGCGGCCGGCGCGCCGCTGCTGTGGGCGCTGCACGACCTGGTCCTGACCGGCGACCCGCTCTGGTCGCTGACCGGCACGCAGGAGAACGCCGAGACGCTGCAGCGGGTCACCGGGCTGGACGACGTGCCCGTCACCACGCCGCGCCGGCTGGGGGAGATCCTGCGCGAGCCGGTGCTGCTCGCCGCCGCCGCCGGCATCGTGCTGACGTGGCGCGCGCAGCGCGAACGGGCGCGCCTGGGCCTGGCGGTGATCGCGGTCGCGCTGGCGGCGTTCGTGGTGCTGGCCGCTGCGGGCCTGCCGCTGCTGACGCGCTACCTGCTGCTGCCGGCGGCGCTGCTGGCGCTCTTCGCGGGGGCGGCACTCACCGGATGGATGCGGGCCCGCGACCGCCTCTGGGTCGCGACCGCCGCGGTCTGCGCCGTCGCGTTCGCGGTCTTCGTGCCGGCCCAGGCCGACCGCCTGGACCGGCTGGTGCGGGCGCTGGACCGCCAGGCCGCGATCCTCGACGACCTCGACGGCCTCGTGGCCCGGCGGCCCTGCACGCCGGTCACGCTTCCCAACCGCCGCGCCATCCCCCAGGTCCGGCTCTGGGAGCACCTGCGGCCGGCGCAGGTCCGCAGCGCCCAGGACGGTCCGCTCGCCGGCACGTACTACGCCCCCGCCTCCCGCGCGGTGGCCCGCGACTTCGTGCTCGACCGCCGCGACCGCGACCGGCGCGTCCCGCCGCCGCCGCCGGGCAGCGTGGTCGCGTCGACGCGCTCGTGGCTCGTCGCCGATCTCTGCGGCCTGTAGCTCTTGACAGCAGCGGTGTGTGAGTGCACACTCACAGCCCGTGGGCCCGCCGATCACCACCACGAAGCGCACGCTCTCCACGGCCGACGAGCGCCGCGAGGCGCTGATCGAAGCGGCCGTGCGCGTCTTCTCCGCGCGCGGCTACCACGCGACGCCCACCACGGAGATCGCCAAGGCGGCCGGCATCTCCCAGGCCTACCTCTTCCGCCTCTTCCCGACGAAGGCCGAGCTGTTCGCAGCCGCCGCCGACCGGGCGCGCGACCGCATGCTGGCCGCCTTCGAGGCGGCGGGTCGGACGGCCCCCGAGGGCGAGGAGCTCGACGCCATGGGCCACGCCTACGCGGAGCTGGTCGACGCCGACCGCGACATCCTGCGCCTCCAGCTGCAGTCCCAGGTGGCGGCGCCGTCCGAGCCGTGCATCGAGGAGGCGGCGCGCCGCTGCTTCGCCGCCCTCTACGAGCTCGTCGGGCGCCTCTCCGGCGCCGACGACGAGCGTCTGCGCGACTTCTTCGCCAAGGGCATGCTCATCAACGTGATGACCGCCATCGGCGCCGACGAGCTCGACGCGCCGTGGGCCCAGGCCCTCACGCATCGCGACCGCGGCGACCGCTGCTGACCCTGTTTCATTTCCCCTCCGATTGAGTGAGCGATCACACATGACACGTCCCTCCCCCGGCTGGACGCTGGCCCTGACCGGCGTCGCCCTGTTCATGACCGCGCTGGACAACCTCGTCGTCGGCGTCGCGCTGCCGTCGATCCGCGCCGACCTCGGCGGCTCCATCGAGGCGCTCGAGTGGACCGTCAACGCCTACACGCTGGCCTTCGCGGTCCTGCTGGTGCCGGGCGCGGCGCTCGGTGACCGCTTCGGCCGGCGCCGGATGTTCCTGCTGGGCGTCGGCGTCTTCACGGTCGCCAGCGCGCTCGCCGCCCTCGCCCCGACGATCGAGGCGCTCGTGGCGACCCGTGCCCTGCAGGGCGTCGGCGCCGCGATCGTCACGCCGCTGACCCTGACCATGGTCAGCGAGGCGGTGGCGCCGGAGCGTCGCGCGGCGGCCCTCGGCATCTGGGGCGGCATCAGCGGCCTCGGCGTCGCGCTCGGACCCTTCGTCGGCGGGGCGGTCGTCGAAGGCATCGCCTGGCAGTGGATCTTCTGGCTCAACGTGCCGGTCGGGCTCGCCCTGCTGCCCCTCGCCGCCGCGCGCCTCAGCGAGTCTCACGGCGCCGACCGCCACCTCGACCTGCCCGGGCTCGCGCTCGTCGGCACCGGCCTGCTCGGGGTGACGTTCGGCATCGTGCGCGGCGAGGCGCTGGGCTGGACGAGCGCGACCGTGGCCGGCTCGCTCTCGGCGGGCCTGGTGCTGCTCGTCCTGTTCGGCGCCTGGGAGCGCCGTGCCCGCGAGCCGATGCTGCCGCCGCGCTTCCTGCGCGCCCGCGCGTTCACGCTGACCAACGCCGCGGGCTTCGCGATGTTCTTCGGCACGTTCGGCTCGATCTTCCTGCTGTCGCAGTACTTCCAGACGGCGCAGGGGCTCGGGCCGTTCGAGGCCGGTCTGCGGACGCTGCCCTGGACCGGGATGCCGATGATCGTGGCGCCGCTCGCCGGCGTGCTGAGCCAGCGGATCGGCACGAAGCCCCTGATGGTCCTCGGCCTGGGCCTGCAGGCGGTCGCGCTGGCCTGGCTGGCGGTCGTGACCGAGCCGACCACGCCGTTCGGGTCGTTCGTGGTCCCGTTCGTGCTCGCCGGCAGCGGGATGGCCCTGGTGTTCCCGACGGCGGCGGCCACCGTACTGGCGTCCGTGCGGCCCTCCGACGCCGGCAAGGCGTCCGGCGCGACGAACGCCGTGCGGGAGGTCGGCGGCGTCCTGGGCGTCGCGGTGCTCGCCTCGCTGTTCGCGGCCCACGGCGGCTACGCCAGCCCGCAGGCGTTCACCGACGGGCTCGTGGCGGCGCTCCCGGTGGCCGTCGCGGTCCTGGCGGTGGGTGCGGTGCTGGCGGCGCTCGTCCCGGGTCGCGGGCTGCCGGCCCGCGCGCCGGCTCCCACGGCCGCGCCGGCTCCCGCTCCCGCGTGAACGGCGGCGGGGCGGCGGCACCTCGCCGCCGCCCCGCGCCTGCAGTCAGCGGACCGTGCACCCGCTGTCGAAGGTCGGTCGCCGAGCGCTCCTCCGGTGGCGGCTCCGGCCAGGGAACTCCCGCTGCGCCCGCCGGTGACCACTTAAGGCTGCTTCCTTCCGGACCTGACCTGGTTCGCGGGCCGACGTCGCGCGGGACCCCGGCCATCAGCACCGTCACCGACGAGCTGACCCCGACGGCCTCACTCCTCGAGCGGGAGTTCAGCCTCGCTAGAGCGGATTGCGAGTGCAGGGCACCGCTACCTCCCCGCCTAGCACGGTCCGCGACGAGTGTACCCCTCGCTAGCCTGCGGCTGCATGGGCACCGGGATACGACGGGTCGCTGCGCTGCTGGGGGCGCTCGCCGGGCTGGCTGCGACGCCGGCCGCACAGGCGGCCGATCCCTTCTTCGGGATCCTGTCCAACGGCCACGGGCTGCCGACCGCCAAGCTCACCGAGGAGCTCGACGGCCAAGCGGCGACGGGCGTCGGGCTGCTGCGCGAGCACCTGCACTGGGACCGCATCGAGCGCTCCCCCGGGAGCTTCGACTGGCGCGAGACCGACGAGCTCGTCGCCCGCGCGGACGCCCGCGGGATGACGATCCTGCCCGTGCTCGTCGGCACGCCGCCCTTCCACTCCACCAGGCCGTCCGGGGCCGACACCGACGGCTGGCCGCCGCGCGACGTCGCCACGATGGAGCGCTTCGCCCGCGAGCTCGCCCGTCGCTACGGCCGCCGCGGGACGTTCTGGGGCTGCGTCTCGCCGGGGTTCGGCTGCCGGCGCCCCTACCGGCCGATCCGCGCGTGGCAGGTCTGGAACGAGCCCGACCTCAAGGCCTGGTGGCGCACCGGCGTCGACCCGGCCGGCTACGCCGAGCTGCTGGCGGCCGCGTCGCGCGGGCTCAAGCGCGGCGACCGCGACGCCGAGGTCGTGCTGGGCGGGATCTCCCTGCGGGGGCTCGTGCGCGGCGGGTTCCTGGACCAGCTCTACGACCGCGGAGCGGCGGCATCGTTCGACACGCTGGCGTTCCATCCCTACGCGGTCAACGTGTCGGGCGTGGTCAGCACGATCAACCACGCGCGGTGGATCGCCTCCGAGCACGGCGACGCCGGCGTGCCGATCCGCGTGACGGAGTACGGCTTCGCGACCGGCGGCGACCGCGAGTGGGTCACCGACCAGAAGTGCCAGGCGGCGCTCATCGCGGCCACGACGCGCGAGCTGCGCGCCCGGCGCACCGAGCTCGGCCTGCGGTCCGTGGTGCAGTTCTCCTGGCAGGACCGGTCCAACACACCCGCCACGATCTGGCCCAACCACGCCGGCCTGCTGCGGATGGACGGCCGCCCGAAGCCCGCGCTGCGCGCGTTCACCGAGGCGGTGGCCGACCGCTCCCCGGCGGCGGGCGCACGCGTCGCTGACGTGTGCGACCCGCAGCACCAGGGCTGAGCGGCGGCTAGAGCAGCTCGCCCTTGGGCGGCTTGCCCGCGGCGAGCGCCACGAGCGCCTTGACCAGCGAGCGCCCGAGCGGCGGGCCGACGTACAGGTTGCCGGCGTGCGGCGTGGGGGCGGGCTGCGGTGCGGAGACGGCGTCCTTCGACATGACCCCATGATACTGACGGGGGCGTCATCTTCTGGGGAGGGCGTCACAGACGCCGCGCCGGGGCTACAATCGCCGCTCTCCCGGGCGCGTAGCTCAGCGGGAGAGCGCTCGCTTCACACGCGAGAGGTCGCTGGTTCGAAACCAGCCGCGCCCATCGTCGGTCCTCACGGGCGGCGACGTGCGCTGATGACCGCATCGACGCCGGTGCCGGCCTGCGGCCGAGGACGCTCCTCGGCGAGGACGAGCTCCCACCGCTCGGGGTCGAGGACGGCGAGCGCGTCCTCGACGGAGACCTGGACCTGGCCGGCCGCGGCGGTCGCCGCCCCGGTGGCGGGGTCGACGGGGCGATGGCCGACGAGCACCAGCGTCCCGCCGCGAGCGACCCCCGTCGCCATGCGCGCCACCAGCTCCTCGACCGGTCCCGCCGCGTGCACGTAGAGGCAGACCACCAGGTCGTAGGCGTCCGGCTGCGGCGTCCAGGTTGCGAGATCGGCCTCGACCCAGTCGATGCTCCCGGCGACGTCCGGTCCGAGCGCCTGCGCCGCGGACCGGGCGTGCGCCAGGGCGGTCGGGGCGAAATCGAGCGCCGTGACCTGCCAGCCTTGCGTCGCCAGCCACAGCGTCTCGGACCCGTGGCCGCAGCCTGCGTCGAGTGCCCGGCCGGCCGGAAGCTCGCGTGCCAAGGCGACCAGGTGGGCGTTCGGCGGCCGCTGCGCGATGCGGTCGCCCTGTTCGCGAAGGACTCGCTCCCAGCGCTGCTCCCAGCTGTCCCGGTCGAGGTCGGTCACGCGGGCCGCAGGCCGTCTCACGCGCGGACGAGCGCGCTCGGGTCGAGCTCGCGGGGGTCCCCGACTCCCGCGATGGCGAGGGTGATGTCGAGCTCGGCGAGGAGCGTGCGGAGCATGTGCCGGACGCCCGCCTCGCCGGCGAGCGCCAGCCCGTGCACGTACGGGCGGCCGATGAGGACGGCGTCGGCCCCCAGGGCCAGCGCCCGGTACACGTCGGTGCCCGTCCGAACGCCCGAGCCGAAGAGCACGGCGACCTTGCCGCCGACCGCGTCGGCGACGCGCGGCAGGACGTGGATCGTCCCGGCCGCGCTGGGACGGCGCCGCCCGCGCTCGTTCGACACGACGACGCCGTCGAAGCCACGGCTGACCGCCTCGCGCGCGTCGGGCACGGTCTGGACGCCGCCGAGGACGATCGGTCCTTCCCAGGCCTGGCGGACCGCCGCCAGTGCCTCCCAGCCCTTCCCGGCCGGCGGGGGTGAGAGCACGAGGTGGGTGCACCCCGCAAGCCGCGCTCGCCGCAGCAGCGCGAGGTCGCGGTCGGTGCGCTCGGGCCAGTCGAGGGCGAACCACCGCTTGCCGGTGGGCGCGGCCACCGCGATGCCCTCGACCGGCCTGCTCGACTGCGCGGCGTGGACGTACGTGAGCCCCAGGGCGGCGGCCGCCTGAGCACTGGCGGCCTCCGCGTCGCGGTGCGCGAGCGCCTGCCCGCCGACCGGACCGAGGATGACCGGGGCCGGCATGCTCGCCCCGAGCACCGTCACGCTGAGGTCGCGCTCGGCGCGGTCGATGAACATCCGCGGGACGATCCGCCACGCCCCCAGCGCCTTCGCGTTCGCGCGCACGGCGCGGGCGCCGCCCGCCCAGGCGAGCAGGTGCCGGCGCGCGGCTCCGGACAGCACCTCGTCCGCGGCGGCCTCGAGGGCCGACAGGTTCGTGGTGAAGATCGGCTTCACGTCCGCCGTCATGCCGGCGACGTAGATCTCGGACTGGTAGCTGGCGTACGGGGCGCCCGGGCCGACCGGGAGAGGCGACTGCGCCGCGCGCGCGCCGAGCCCGGAACGGCCCGCGGCGAGCGCCGTCGGGGCGAGGAAGGTCGCGGCGGCGGCGGTACCGGCCGCCTCGAGGAACTGACGACGGGTGCTCTCGGACATAACTGGGGCCCCGCTTCAGCGCGCGCGGACGAGGGAGGAACGGGAGAGCGCGCGGTGTGAGCGGTGCCCGGCGTTGCGGACCTCCCGCTCGAGCTCCTCCACGAGGCGCCGCATGACGCTCCGGGTGCCCTCCTGGCCACCGAGCGCGAGGCCGTAGAGGTACGGCCGGCCGATGAGCACCGCGTCGGCGCCGAGCGCCAGCGCCGTGAAGGCGTCGCGGCCCGTGCGGATCCCGGAGTCGAACAGGACGGGCATCTTGTCGCCGACCGCCTTGACGATCAGCCGGAGCGCGTCGAGCGACGCGATCGCCCCGTCGACCTGGCGGCCGCCGTGGTTGGAGACGACGATGCCGTCGATCTTCTGCTCGACCGCCATCACCGCATCGCGCGGGCTCTGGATGCCCTTGAGCAGGATCGGGCCGTCCCAGTTGGCGCGGATGAGCGGCAGCTGGTCCCAGCTCAGGCCGGGGTTCTGGAAGACACCCGCGAACGCGATGCCGGCGGGCAACGGGGCCACCTCCGCCGGCACAGGCATCCGGCGCCGGAAGACCGGATCGCTCGTATAGTTCGCGATGCCCTTGTTCTCGAGGAAGGGCGAGTACCCGCGATCCAGGTCCAGCGGCCGCCAGCCGAGCAGCGTCGTGTCGAGCGTGATGACCAGGTGGGTGTAGCCGGCCGCCTTGGCCCGGCGCAGAAACGACACGACCAGCTCGTCGTCGGTCGGCCAGTACAGCTGGTACCAGCGCGGGCCGCCGCCGTTGGCCGCGGCCACGTCCTCCATCTTGTAGGCGGCCTGGGTGGAGTGGATGTACGTCAGCCCGAGCTCGGCCGCCGCGCGGGCGCTGGCGAGCTCGCCCTCCGGATGCGCGAGCGTCTGCACCCCGATCGGCGCGAAGAGGACCGGGGCGGGCATGCGCGTCCCCAGGATGGTGGTGGAGAGGTCGACCTTCGCCGGCCTGCGACCCTTGCGCCGCTTGATCGTCCAGCGCCGGAACGCCGCCGCGTTGGCGCGCGTGGTGTCGGTGTCCCCCGCCCCGGCGAGGATGTAGGCGAGCGCCTCGGGGCTGAGGACCTTGGCGGCCTGCGCCTCGAGCTGCGAGAGGTCGTCGGGGATGGTGGCTGCGGCCGTCGCCAGCGTCATGGGGTGGAGTCTGACCGGAGCATCACGGCGGCGCGGCACCGCGCACGCCGCGATCCGCAACAGCTACCGATGCCTCGGCCCAGCGAGAGGAGCACCCTGAGACCGAAGCGAACCAGCGACTCGGAAAGGAGGCCATGTCATGAGTCGCCTCGCATTCCTCAGCGTCGCGGTTGCGGCGCTCATCGCACTGTTCGCCGCCGCGCCGGCGTCCGCCTACGACGTGTACGCGACAGTCGACACGTACAAGGGCAGCACGTTCGCGTTCTCCTCGTCGTCACCGGACACGGCCTGTCCTGTCACGGGCTGCACGGTCACCGTCGATCTGAACAAGCGTGACCTCAAGCGGTTCAAGACGGCGTTCGGCGGTACGCAGAGCTCGGTCACGATCCCGGGGAGCTCCCTGGCGGTCCAGACGTCGCAGATCGCTGTCGGCGGCCCTTGGTCGATGGCGCTGTACGCGCAGTGGCTCGGCGTGTCGTCGAACCCGTTCGGGCAGGACGTCACGGTCACCGTGAGCGTCTACTGAGCAGGCGCCGCGCCTCCGACGGGCTCGCTCCCGGCGGGCCCGTCAGCGGGCGTGGCACCGGCGGCACACCGGGCCGCAGCCCGGCACGCAGCCCAGCTGTCGTCGATGGCGTCACCGCGTTCGCCGTCGACCAGCGGGAGGACGCCTTCTGGTGGCAGGGCGGGCTGTACCGGATGAAGGCGCGCGCCGCGGACACCGGCGGCACCCTCGGACTGGTGGAGGCGATCCTCTACCGCGGCTTCAGCCGCTGCACGTCACCGCCGCGAGGACGAGGCGTTCTTCGTCATCGACGGGCACGTCCGCTTCCGCACGGGGGACGACGAGGTCGTCGGCGGCCCGGCTGCCTGGGTCTGGGGCCCGCGCGACGTGCCGCACACCTTCAAGGTGGAGTCCGAGACCGCCCGGGCGCTCATCCTGGTGACGCCGGGGGGCTTCGAGCGCATGTTCGAGTTCGGGGGAGTGCCGGTCAGCGCGTCACCCGAGCCGCCAGTGCAGGAGGACGACCCCGAGCACACGGTGGCCATCTCGCAGCAGGTCGGCTTCGAGGTGGTGGGACCGCAGCCGTGACGCCGGCACGCGGGCGGGCGGCTCGGACCGGCCACCCGTCCGTCGTGCGCACGACCGGCGCGTCAACCGACCTGCGTCGCGCCGTCGACCGGGATGTCGGCCCCGGTCACGTAGCCGAACCGCCCGGACAGCAGGGCGACAACCACCGCCGCGATCGGCCCGGAGCCGCCTCACCGAGGCGTCAGCCGGACGAGCGGGATCGTCCGGCCCGCGCTGGCCGCTCGGTCGCGGTAGACCGCGTACGCCGGGAAGACCATGTCGGCGAGCTTCCACAGCCGCTCGCGCTCCGGTTCGTCCGCGACGACCTCCGCGAGGAAGGCCTGGCCGCCGAGTCTGACCTCGGGATGGGCCCGGAGGTTGTGCACCCACGCCGGATCGGTGGGCATCCCGAGCTTGGAGGCGACGATGACGACGTCCTCGCCGTCGTGGAAGTAGATGACCGCGTTGCGGCGCGGCTGCCCGCTCCGCGCACCCCGGGTCTCGAGGAGCGCGATTGGAAGCGCCACGCCCGTCGCGAACCGTCCGCGGCTGAGCGACAGCAGATGGGGGTCGAGCCTCCAGAGGAACCGCCGGGAGACCCAGCCCATCAAGCGGGTGCCGACCACCGCCGTGTACAGGCGGTAGAGCGGCCCGCGCCGCCGGCGCGGATCGACGTGGCGCAAGGTGGTGTCGGGCACCGCGCGTGACCGTACCCGGGCCGGCGGAGGGCCGCGCGGACGCTCTCGCCGCCCGAGGGGGGGGCGAACGTCCCGGACATCCCCCCTACAGGGGGCATGAGGGACGCTCGCGTGGCCGCCGCGGCCGCAACCCAGTTCAACCGGATCTCCCGGACCCAGCTCCGCGCCGTCGGCTTGGGCGACCGGGCCATCGAGCACCGCGTCGCCCGCGGCCGCCTCGTGTCGGTGGAGACGGGGGTCTTCGCCGTCGCACCGCTGCTCGAGCACGACGACTGGGGGCGCTGGATGGGCGCGACGCTGACGGCCCCGGGGACCGTGCTGAGCGGCGTGAGCGCGGCGGCGGCCTACGGCTTCTGGTCGCTGCCACGGAACTTCGAGACGGTCACGCGCCCGGGCAGCGGCGGACCGCGGCGCCATGGCGGGATCCTGGTCTTCCGCAGTCAGACGCTCACCGGCGACACGACGCAGCTGCGCGGCATCCCGATCACCTCCCCGGCCCGGACGCTGGTGGACCTGGCGGCCCACGTCGACGACCGAGCGCTCGCCCGGGCGGTGCGCGAGGCCATCCGGCTGGGCTGGACGTCGGTCGAGCAGCTCGCGGACACCTTGGGACGCCACCGCGGCCGCCGCGGGGCCCGGCGGCTCGCGGCGGTGCTGGCCCGCTACGCGGGCCTGCCGCTGCAGCGCGCGCGCAGCGGCGCGGAGGTGCGGGCGATGGAGGTCCTGCGCGACGCAGGTCGCCGGCTGCCGTGCCTCAACATCCGGATCGCCGGCGAGGAGGCCGACCTCAGCTGGCGCCACGCCCGGCTCATCATCGAGATCGACGGCGAGCCCTTCCATCTCGACCGCGGCGAGGACGCGCGCAAGCAGGCGCGCTGGGAGGCGGCGGGCTGGACGGTCCGGCGCGTCTCCACCGAGGACGTGCACGAGCGTCCCGCCGTCCTGCTGGCGCTCGCGCCGAACGTCGCGCAGTAGCCCCGCCGAGGGGTACTGCGGGACGTTCAGCGCGGCGGCGGCCGCCGCGCGGGCTGCTGACTGCCGCCCCGCCGCTACGGCACCTGCGAGACCGTGTCGCAGCGCGCCGCCGTGTCGGTCCCGCGGCCGCCGTCGCAGGCGTCGGTCTCGTCGCCGTCGCCGCCGGGGTTGCCGCCGAAGAGCGCGTCGTCGCCGTTGCCGGCGGTCAGCACGTCGGCGCCCTCGTCGCCCCACACGCGGTCGTTGCCGTTGCCGCCCGAGACGGCGTCCGCGCCCGGCGCGCCCGGATCGACGCCGCAGCCGGTGCAGACGTCACCCAGCAGCAGGTCGGCGCCGTTGCCGCCGTCGATGCTGTCGGCGCCGCCGAGGCCGCAGACGACGTCGTCGCCGTTGCCGGCCGCGACCGAGTCGGCGCCCGCGGAGCCGATGATGACGTCGTTGCCGTTGGTCCCGACGATGGCGCCCGCGCCGTGGATCACGTTGTACGCGCCGGAGCTCAGCGCCGTGGCGCAGGTCGGCTCATGGCCTCCCACGCTCGTGGCCGGCAGCGTCAGCCCGACTCCGAGCAGCGCGACGACCGGCACAGCGAGCAGCGTCCTTCTCATGGTGCGACCTCCCCATCGTTGATGGTGCTCGCCCTTACGCCGGGGCGGCCGCGCCGGATCACCACGGACGCGCCGGGTTGCGCGCGGGGGCGCCGCGCTGGGAGAGTCGCCCGACCCATCAGCCCCACGAGGAGGAGAGGACCATGGCGGACAGCGTCTACCGCGTCACGGAGGTCATCGGGACGAGCAGCGAATCCTGGGAGGCCGCGGCGCGCAACGCGGTCGCGACGGCCGGGAAGTCGATCCGCGACCTGCGCGTGGCGGAGGTGCTGCGCCAGGACGTCAGCGTCGAGAACGGGGAGCTCAAGGAGTACCGCGTGCGCCTCGGGATCTCGTTCAAGTACGAGAGCGGCGACTAGCGCGACCCAGCAGGGTGGGGCGGCCCCGGGGCCGCCCCACCGCCTGCGCCCGGGGCACGACGCGGAGAACTACGCTCGGCATGAGCGGGCCCGTCGCCTACCGTCGCTGGGGAGATGGCGATCGCGACGGGGCGCACCGCAGACGTCGACGTCGTGCTGCGCGACGGCTCCACCGTGCGGGTGCGCGAAGGCCGCCCGGACGACGCGCCGGAGGTCCTCGCGTTCTTCGAAGGGCTGAGCGACGACTCACGCTACAGCCGCTTCTTCACCACGGCCGTCGACCTCGACGACATGGCCCAGCGGGCGCTGGACCAGCGCGACGGCCGCCTTGCGCTGCTGGCGACGACCGGCGCGCCGCCGCGGGTCGTCGGCCTGGGCGAGCTCGTCCCCGTGGACGACGAGCACGCCGAGGTCGCGTTCACCGTGGCGGACGCCGTCCAGGGCCGCGGGCTGGCCACCATCCTGCTGGCGCACCTCGCCGAGGCGGCGACCGCCGCGGGCATCCTGACCCTCCAGGCGGAGACCCTGAGTGCCAACCGCGAGATGCTCGGCGTCTTCACGACCAGCGGCCTGCCGTTCACGGTCGTCTCCGAGGGGCGCATCGCCACCGTCGAGGCGCCCGCCGCGCTGTCGCGCGCCGCGATCGCGGCGTTCGAGAGCCGGGCGGCGTCCGCGACTGCGCGCGCCGTCGCAGCTGTACTCGCGCCCGCCTCGGTCGCCGTGGTCGGAGCGTCGGACCGGCCGGGGTCGGTCGGCGGCCGGGTCCTGGCCAACATCGTCGACGGCGGCTACACCGGCCGCGTCCACGTGGTCAACCGCCGCGCCGGGCAGGTCGGCGGCCTGCCCGCCGTCCCCACGCTCGCCGCGATCGGCGCGCCCGTCGAGCTGGTCGTGGTCGCCGTGCCGGCCTCTGCCGTCGTCGACGTGGCACGCGACGCGGCGGCCGCCGGCGCGCGGGCGCTGGTGGTCCTCTCGGCCGAGTTCGCGGAGACAGGCGAGCAGGGCGCCGAACGCCAGCGCGAGCTTCTGGCGGTGTGCCGCGAGGCGGGCATGCGCCTCGTCGGCCCCAACTGCCTCGGCGTCCTGGACACCGACCCCGCGGTGCGCCTCAACGCGACCTTCGCCACCACCGTCCCGCAGCCCGGCGGTGCGGCGCTGATGAGCCAGAGCGGCGCGGTGGCCATCGCGCTGCTCGACCGCGCCGCGACGCGCGGCCTGGGCATCTCCTCGTTCGTCTCCGCCGGCAACAAGGCCGACCTCTCCGGCAACGACCTCCTGCAGTTCTGGGAGCAGGACGCCCGGACGCGCGTGATCCTG
>DASPKC010000275.1:0-11786 GCA_035628295.1 Baekduia sp. | reverse complement strand
CTCGCCGATGTCGGCCTCGCGGGGATGGAGCAACGGCTGCCGGGTCAGTTGTCCGCCGGCCCGTGCTCTTCCCGCTGGCGGCGGCCGCGGCGCTGCCGTTCCGCGTGCCGATCTCGGCTGGCGGCTCGACCGCCAACCTGCTCGTCCCGCTGTACGTCGTGGTGGCGGCGGGCGCGCTGTCCTACGCCGTGCCCCGGCTCCTGGGCCGCCAGACGCCGCCGGAGCACCAGGCTGGGTGGCTCGAGCGGCTCCTGGCGCTCGCGGTGGTCGCCTACGCGGTCCAGGCGGCCTACTCGTCGGACTTCGACAAGGCGCTGGAGAGCACGGTGTTCTTCTACGTGCCGTTCGCCGTGCTCTTCGTCCTGCTGTGCCGCGTGCCCTGGACGCCGCGGCTGGCGCTGCAGAGCCTGGGCGTCCTCACCGCGCTGGCCGTCGCGTTCGTCGGCATCGGCTTCGTCGAGTACGCCACCCGCCACCTGCTGCTCAACCCGAAGGTCATCGCGTCCAACCAGTTCGAGTCCTACTTCCGGGTCAACTCGCTGTTCTTCGACCCCAACATCTACGGGCGGTTCCTGGCCGTGGTGATGCTCGGGATCGCCGCGATCCTGCTCTGGGCGCGCCGCCCGCGGGAGGTGGCCGGGGCAGCGGCGCTGCTGGCGCTGCTGTGGGCCGGGCTGCTGCTGACGCTGTCCCAGTCGTCGTTCGCGGCGCTGCTGCTCGGGCTGGCGGCGCTCGCGGCGCTGCGCTGGAACGCGCGGCGGACGCTCGTGATCGCCGGCGCGGTCGTCGCCGTGGGGGCGGCGCTCGCGGTGGGCAGCATCGACCTGGCCGACGGCGAGTCCGTCGACGACGCCACGAGCGGCCGGGTCGAGCTGATCGAGGGCGGTCTGGGCCTCTTCGGCGACGCGCCCGCGGCCGGGCACGGGTCCGGGTCGTTCTCGCGCGAGTTCCGGCGAGCCGAGAACGCGTCGGGGGAGCAGGCGGTGTCGGCGTCGCACACCATCCCGGTGACCGTCGCCGCCGAGCAGGGCACGGGCGGCCTGCTGCTGTACCTGGCGCTGGTGGGCCTCGCGCTGGCGCGGCTGTTCGGCGGGGCCGGGCGCTGCGCGGCGCGGGCGGGCGTTGCCGCGGCCTTCGCGGCCCTCGTCCTGCACACCCTGGTGTACGCGGCGTTCCTCGAGGACCCGTTGGCGTGGGCGCTGCTGGGCGTGGGCGTGGCGCTCGCCCGGCGGCCGTGAGGGCGCGCAACGAGCGCGTCGCGCTCGGCGCCCTCGTCGTGGCGACCCTGCTGGCCTGGGCGCTGGTCCCCGCGCACCCGAACTACGACTCGTACTACCACCTGGTCTGGGGCCGCGAGCTCCTCGACGGGCTGACGCCGACGTTCGAGGCCTATCAGGCGCCCACGCAGCATCCGCTGTGGCTCGTCGTGTGCGCGGCCGCCGGCCTGGCCGGCGAGCAGGGCGACCGCCTGCTCGTCCTGCTGACGGCGCTGGCGCACGTGGCGTTCGCGTGGGCCGTGTACCGGCTCGGGCGCGCCGTCCTGCGCGACACGCCCGCAGCGGTGCTCGGCGCGCTGTTCGCGGGCTCGTCGTTCGCGCTGCTGCTGTACGCGGCGCGCGCCTACGTCGACGTCCCGTTCCTGGCGCTGGTGCTCTGGGCGGCCGCGCTGGAGGCCGAGCGCGGCCCCCACACGCCGCGGACGCTCGGGTTGCTGACCGCGGCAGGCCTGCTGCGGCCCGAGGCCTGGGTCCTGAGCGGCCTGTACGTCCTGTGGGCGGCGCGCCGCGACCTCCTCGCCTACGTCGCCGCCGCGATCGCGCCCGTCACCTGGGCGCTCGTCGACCTGGCCGTGACCGGCGACCCGTTGTGGTCGCTCAACGCCACCTCGGACCTCGCCGACGAGCTCGGCCGCCCGCAGGGGCTCGAGGAGGCGGTGCGGTCGTTCTTCAGCTTCCTGGGCGGGACCGCGCGCGAGCCGGTCGCGGTCCTCGGCGTGGCGGGCGCCGTCCTGCTGTGGCCGCGCCGGCGCGAGCGGCCGGTGCAGGTGCTGGCCGGCCTGTTCGCGGCCGGCACGCTGACGTTCGCGGCGACGGGGGTCGCCGGGCTGTCGGTCCTGCCGCGCTACCTCACGGTGCCGGCCGTGGTCCTGTGCGTCCTGGCCGGCGCGGCGGCACTGGCGGCCTGGCGCGCGCGCCGCGCGGTGGTCGTCGCGGTGCTGGTCCTCGCCTCGCCGGCGGTGGCGTGGTTCGCCGTCACACGCCTGGATCGCCTGGACACCGAGCTGACGTTCACGCGCGCCATCCACGACGACCTCGTGGCGGTGCTCGACGTGCCGGCGGTGCAGCGGGCCCGCCGCTGCGGGCCGGTGACGCTGCCCAACTACCGGCTCGTGCCCGACACCCGGTGGGTGCTGGACGCCTCGCAGCGCGAGGTCGGCTCGCGCTCGGCGCGCGAGCGCGACCGGGGCGTCGCGCTCTTCCTCGTCGGCGAGAAGCCGGCGCGACGCTACGGCAGGGCCGCCGGCGCCTCCCCGCGCACCAACCAGCCGCGTCCGCCGTTGCGCCGCATCGCCCGCCGCGGCGCGCTCGTGGCCTACGCCGCCTGCTGAGCGGGCTTGACGAGCACCGTGTAGTGGCCCAGCAGCCGCCCGGCGCGCTCCTGGAAGCGCAGGCCGGCGGCTTCGCCGCGGCGGCGCACGCTCGCCGGCGAGACCCAGTGCGGGTCGCCCAGCAGCTCGCCGACGACGAGGCGCCCGCCGGGGCGCAGGACGCGCGCGAGCTCGCGCAGGGCGGCGTCCTGGTCGGGCACCTCGCCCAGCACGGTCACGAGGTAGGCCCCGTCGAACGTCGCGTCCGGGTAGGGCAGCGCCCGCGCGTCGCCGAGCGTGGGCCTGATCGTCGTGATGCCGGCGCCCGCGGCCCGGCGCATGGTGTGGTCGAGCATCTGCTGCTGCACGTCGAGGACGTCCAGCCGGCCGACGCGCCCGGCGACGTCCAGGGCGTAGTAGCCGGTGCCCGGCCCGACCTCCAGCACGCGGTCCTGCGGGCGGGGCGCCAGGACCTCCAGCAGGCGGGCGCGCGTGATGAACGGGTGCGGCGCCTGGACCCAGAACCGCTGGCCGTAGGGGCAGGCGGACGGGTGGGTGCGCCACCACAGCGCGGCGCCGAGCACGGCGGCGCCCACCAGCGACATGGATGAGCGAGCGGTCATATGTTAAGCATTACCAGCTGCTCATGGATCGGTAAAGTGTGCGCATGGGCACGCAAGCGCGGGCGGTCCTCCTCCACGGCCTGGCGGATCCGTCGCGGCTGGCGCTGGTGGAGGCGCTGGTGCCGGGACCCCGGCGCGTCAGCCACCTCGTGGAGGCGACCGGGCTGACGCAGTCCAACGTGTCCAAGCACCTCGCCTGCCTGCACGACTGCGGGTTGGTCGACCGCGAGCGCCGCGGCCGCGAGATCCACTACCGGCTCGTGCCCGGCATCACCGCCGTGCTCGCCGCGGCCGACGAGGTCCTCGCGGTCAGCGGCGAGCGCGTCCTGTCGTGCCCGCGCTACGGGCGGCGCGCCGCGGCCTAGGAGATCCCGAGCTCGCGCAGGCGCGCCCACAGCGGCGCGTTCTGCGCCGCAGCGGTCTGCTCCAGCGCCCACGCGCGCAGCTCGAGGTCGGGGGCGGTCCGGCGGCCGGCGGCGGCCTGCAGGAGCCGGGCGAACGCGCCGGCGTCGGCGGCCACGTCGACCGCCCGGCCCCACGTGCGCACGCCGGCGAGGTCGGGCGTGACCGTGCGCCGCCCGAGGCGGGCGTACTTGAGGATCCGGTAGGGCAGGCCCGCGTCGTTGAACGGCTCGACCTTGAACGGGACGATGCCGACGTCGGCGCACAGCACCAGGCGCGCCGCCTCCTCGTCGCTGCGGCGGCCGAGCCACAGGAACCCCGGGTGCCCGCGGCACCAGGCGTAGTCCGGGTCGCCGGCGCACTCGTCGTCGTGCCAGGCGCCGACGAGCAGGAGCACGAGCTGGGGGAGGCGCTCGGCCACGCCGCGCAGCAGCGCCCAGTCGGTGCGATGGCCGAGATGCCCGAGCGAGACGGCGATCACCGCGCTGCCGTCCACGGTCCATCCCGGGGCGGGGAAGGCGTCGGCCGCCAGCGGCACCAGCGTCGCGTCGCGGCCGGCGTCGCGCTCCAGGCGGGCGAGCTCCTCAGAGGCGACGAACGTCAGCGCGGAGCGCTCGGCCGCCTCGCGGTGCAGCTCCTCGAGCCGGGCGCGCATCCGCGGTCCGGCGTCGTAGGCGCGCTCGTAGCGGTCCCACCGCCCGTACCACAGCTCGCAGCGGCCGCCGGCCTCCTGCAGGATCGCCCGCGCCAGCGGCAGCTGCAGCGGATGGAAGATCACCACGGCGCGCGCGGCCTGGCCGTCGCGCGCGAGCGCGCGCAGCAGGCGCCGCGCCTGCAGGCGCGAGACCGTGGTGGCCAGCGCGCCGGGCAGCCGGCCGACGATCCCGTAGCGGACCGGCGGCGGCTCGACGGCGACGACGCCGCGGGCCTGCAGCAGGTCCTCGGCCTGCTCGCGCAGGATGAACCCCTCGAGCGTGCGGGGAAGCAGCAGCAGGCAGCGGGGGCGCACGGCGTCGGCCACGGGCGGGGGAGCCTACGGATACGGTCCCGCGCGATGGCCGGCTACCTCCGTCGCCTGCTCGCCGGGTCGGCGGCCTACCAGGCGGCCGGCCTGCTGGCGAGCGCGCTGGCGCTGTTCACGCTGCCGCTGTACACGGCGCACATCGCGCAGGACGAGTACGGCTACGCCGAGACGCTGCTCACGGCGATCATCCTCACGTCGATCCTCCTGCGCCTCGGGCTGGGCGAGGCGCTCGTCCGGTTCTGGTTCGACGACGAGGACCCTGGGCGCCGGCGGCGGCTCGCGCGGCGCGTGACGGGCTGGACGTTCACGGTGACGACCGCGGCGGCCGCGGTCCTCGTGGTGTTCGCCGGCCCCGTGTCCGAGGCCCTGCTCGACACGCGCGACGCCACGCTGCTGGCCTACGGCGTGCTCGGGCTCTGGGCGTTCACCAACCTCGAGATCGCCTACGCGCTGCTGCGCGTGGAAGAGCGTCGCGCGCGCTACCTGCGGGCGTCGTGCGCCAACGTCCTGCTGACCGTCGGGCTGACGGTGACGCTCGTCGTCGGCCTCGACTACGGCGGGCGCGGCTACGTTCTGGGCAACTACGCGGCCTCGACGATCGTGCTGCTCGCCCTGTGGGCGGCCGACCGCGACCGCGTTGCCTTCCGCCCGCCGGGCCGTCCCGCGCTGCGCGCGCTGGTGCGCTTCGGCGGCCCGACGGTGCCGGCCGACGCGGCGGTGTTCGCGCTCAACGTCCTGGACCGCGCGTACCTGGTGCGCGCCGAGTCGCCGTCGGCGGCGGGCGCCTACGCGGCGGCGGCCAAGCTCAGCGCCATCGTCATCGTCGCGGTGCGCGGGTTCCAGGCCGCGTGGCCGCCGCTGGCCTACTCGATCACCGACGACGCGGAGGCCGCGCGCCTCTACGCCCGGGTGACGACCGCCTACGTCGTGGTGACCGGCAGCGTGGTGTGCGCCGTCACGCTCCTCGGCCGCTTCGTGGTCGACCTCCTCGTCGCCTACGACGGGGTGTTCGAGGCGGTGCCGTGGGTGGCGCTCGGCTGGGCGCTGTACGGCCTGTACCTGCTCTTCGTGACGATCGCCGGCCGGGTGCGCGCGATGAGCCGCAACCTCCCGGCGGCCGCGGCGGGGCTGGTCGTCAACGTGGTGCTCCTGGTGGTCCTCGTCGATCCGCTGGGGATCGCGGGGGCGGGGATCGCGCTGTGCGGCGCCTACGTCGTGATGCTGCTCGTGATCCACCGGCTCACGCGTGAGTTGTTCGCCGTGCCGTTCGAGCGCCGGCGGCTCGCGGGCGCGGTCGCGGTGCTGGGCGGCGTGGCGGTCGCGGGCGAGCTGCTGCTGCCGACCGACGGGGTCGACGGGGTCCTGCTGCGGGCGCTGGCGCTGGCGTGCGCGGCGCCGCTGCTGGTCGCCGCCGGGGTCGTGCGCCGTCAGGAGCTCGCGGCGCTGCGCACCGCCGCACGGGCGCAGGTCGCCAGGCGCCGGGGGCGCCCTTAGAGCCTGCGACCGCCGCGGTTGAGCTCTGCGGCGGCCTCCCGCAGGCCCTCGCCGCGGTCGGGGCGCAGCGTCGCCGTCACGTGGCGCCAGTAGCGGCGCGGGTCGTGCCCGGGCAGGACCACTGCGGCGGCCGCGCGGCCCGCGTAGGTCGCCGCCGTGAGCCAGCGCACCAGCGCGGCGGCGAGCGCGGTGTGGTGCTTGCGCATGTAGCGGTCGCGGTTGCGCGAGAGCTCGACGATCCGCCGCTCCGGCACCGCGCCCGTCGACAGCTGCTCGTGGTGCACGCATTCGGCGGCGGGGACGTAGAGCGTCACCCATCCGGCGTCGCGCAGGCGCTTGCAGAAGTCGACCTCGTCGGAGTAGACGAAGAAGAGCGGGTCGAAGAAGTCGATCTCCTGCGCGGCGGCACGGCGGACGAGCAGCGCCGCGCTCTGGGCCCAGTGGACCACCCGCGTCTGCTCGCCCCGGCTCTGCACGGTGAAGCGGCGGTGCAGCTGCAGCACCGCGGCCAGGGCGGTGAGCGGCGTGGGGAAGCGCCAGGCGCTGGCCTGCGGCGTGCCGTCGGGGCGCAGCAGCCGCGCGCCGGCCGCACCCGCGTCGTCGCGGGCCTCCAGCGCGGCGTGCAGCGCCGCGGTCGCGCCCGGGCGCAGCTCGGAGTCCTCGTTGAGCAGCAGCGCGTAGCGGCCGCGCGCCCGCCGCAGCAGCGCGGTGTCGTTCTCGCCCTTGCCGCGGCGCTGCTCGAGCGCGATGACCTCGTCGGTCGTCGGGTGCCGGCGCGCCAGGCCGGCCGACCCGTCGGTGGAGGCGTTGTCGAGGACGAGGACCTCGGTGGCGAACGGCAGTGCGGCGCGCTCGGCAGCGACCGCGTCGAGGCAGCGCCCGAGCAGCTCGCGCTGCTGGGTGTTGACGATGCAGAAGCTCAGCTCGACCGGCGCGTCCACGGAGGCCCGGCACGCTAGCGTCCGGCCGCCCGTGCGCGTCCACCTCGTCGATCCCTCGGCGTTCACGCCGCCGTACGACCGCGCGCTCGCGGCGGCGCTCGCGCGCGCCGGCGCCGACGTCGTGCTCGACACGAGCCGCTTCGACTACGGCGACGTGCCGCCGGCTCCCGGCGTGGTCGTCGAGGAGCGCTTCTACCGGGGCGCCGGCGGCGTGCCGGGATCCCGTCGCCGCCTGGCCGGCAAGCTCGCCCGCCACGTCCCGGACATGCTGCGCCTGGCGCGCGACACGCGCGGTGCCGACGTCGTGCACTTCCAGTGGCTGGCGGTGCAGCACCTCGACGGCCGGCTGCTGCGCGCGTTCGCCGCGCCGCTCGTGCTGACCGCGCACGACGTGCTCCCGCGCGAGCCAAGGCGCGGGCAGCTGGCGGCGCAGCGGCGGCTCTACGGGCGGGTGGACGCGGTGGTGGCCCACTCGGCGCACGGCCGCGAGCGCCTGGTCCGCGAAGCGGGCGTGGACCCTTCGCGCGTCCACGTCATCGCGCACGGCGCGTTCACGCACCTGGCCGGCGTGGCGGGCGAGCTGCCGCCCGAGCTCGAGGACGACGGCTCCCCGGTGGTCCTGCTGGCCGGGCTCCTGCGCCCCTACAAGGGCCTCGACGTGCTGCTGGAGGCCTGGCGCGGCGTGACGGGCGCGCAGCTGTGGATCTGCGGGATGCCGCGCATGGACACGGCGCCGCTGCGCGCCGCCGCCCCGGCGGGCGTGCGGTTCGTCGAGCGCTTCCTGCGCGACGCGGAGCTCGCCGCTCTGCTGCGGCGCGCCGACCTCGTCGTCCTGCCCTACCGCGAGATCGAGCAGTCGGGCGTCCTGTTCGCGGCGCTCGGGCTCGGCCGGCCGCTCGTGCTCAGCGACGTCGGCGGGTTTCCCGAGGTGGCCGCGACCGGGGCGGCAGAGCTCGTCGCGCCCGGCGACGCGGGGGCGCTGCGGCGCGCGCTGCTGGCGCTGCTGGGCGACGCGCCGGCCCGCGAGCGCCTGGCCGCCGCCGCGCGCGCGGCGGCCGCGACGACGTACTCGTGGGACGCGGTGGCACGGGCGCACCTCGAGCTCTACGGGCGTCTGCGAGGATGAGCCGCGCCGTGCGCCGCGCCCTCCGCATCTGCGCGCTCGGGGCGCTCGGCTGGTCGCAGGCCGGCTACCCGCTCGCCCTCACCGCGTGGCGCGGCCTGCGCGGGCCCCACCGGCTGCGACCGGACCCCGCCGCGGCGCTGCCGTCCGTGACGCTGGTGGTCACCGCCCACGACGAGGCGGCGGTGATCGAGGCCAAGGTGGCCGACTGCCTGGCCCAGGACTACCCTCGCGAGCTGCTGGAGGTCGTCGTCACCGACGACGCCTCGCAGGACGGCACGCCGGAGCTCGCGGCCCGAGCCGGTGCCGACCGTGTCCTGCGCAACCCGCGCGGCGGCAAGGTCCGCGCGCAGGACGCCGCGGTGCGTGCCTCGTCGGCGGCGGTCGTCGCGTTCTCCGACGCCAACGCGATGTGGGAGGCGGGCGCGCTGCGCGCGCTCGTGGCGCCGTTCGCCGATCCGCGGGTGGGCGAGGTGGTCGGCCGGGTGACGTTCGTCAACCCCGACGGCGGCAGCAACCAGGAGGGCGTCTACTGGCGCTACGAGATGGCGCTGCGCGCGCTCGAGTCCGACCTCGGGTCGGTGACCGCGGGCAACGGCGCGATCTACGCGGTGCGCCGCGAGGCCTACGTCGAGGTCGATCCGGTGATGGGCCACGACCTGCGCCTGCCCTACGAGCTCGTCCGGCGCGGCTGGCGCGTCGTCGAGGCCCGCGACGCCCGTGCGACGGAGCGGATGGTGCCCAGCCTCGAGGGCGAGGGCGCGCGCAAGCGCCGGATGATGAGCCACGCCTGGGCGATCGTCCTGCGCGGCGGGCTGCTCGACCCGCGCGGCTGGCCGCCGCGCTACGTCCTGATGATGGTCAGCCACCGCTGGCTGCGCTACGCCGCGCCGTTCTTGCACCTGCTGGCGTTCGCGGCCGGTGCACGGCGCGCGCACCTCGCGCTCGCCGCGGCCGCGGCGGCCGGCCCGCGGCTGGGCCGGGCGGGGCTGCTCGCGCGGTACTACGTCCTGATGCAGGCGTCGGTCGCCCTGGGCCTCGCCGACCACCTGCGCCACGGCACGCGCGCGGAATGGGACGCCGCGGAGGGGACGCGGTGAGGGATCCCTGGCGGCGGCTCTTCGACCTGGTCGTCGCGGGTCTGGGCCTGGTGGTGACCGCGCCGATCCTGGTCGTCGCGGTCGTCGCGATCCGCCTGGAGACGCACGGCCCGGCGATCTACCGCCAGCGCCGGGTCGGCCTGCACGGCGAGGAGTTCGACGTGCTCAAGCTCCGCACGATGGTCAGCGGTGCGGAGCAGCTCGGCGCCGGCCTGGCGGTCAACGTGGGCGACTCACGCATCACCCGCGTCGGGGCGCTGCTGCGGCGCACGTCGCTGGACGAGCTGCCCAACCTGGTCAACGTGCTGCGCGGCGAGATGTCGATCATCGGCCCGCGCCCGACGGTGCCCGTCCAGGTCGCGCAGTACACCGACCGCCAGCGCGGCCGTTTGGCCATGCGCCCCGGCATCACCGGGTGGGCGCAGGTCCACGGCCGCACGTCGCTGCCGTGGCCCGACCGCATCGAGCTCGACCTGCACTACGTCGAGCACGCCAGCACGCGCCTGGACGTCGAGATCCTGGCGCGCACCGTGAAGATGGTCCTCACCGGCTCCGGGCTCTACAAGGGCGAGACCGGCGGCTGGGTCGACCCGCCCCGCGACCCGGGCGCCTGAGGCGGGGCAGCGCATCGAACGGCGGATCCACCCTGGGATACCGCGGAAATCCGCCACCAGATGAGATCCGGGCTCCCTGCCAGACTCGCGCGCCGTGAAGGCCGTCTTGCTCACCGGGGTCGGCAAGCGCTACGACATCGTCAGCGCGTTCGCCCAGCACACCCGGGTCGTCGCGTGCGACCCCAACCCGCTGGCGCCCGCCCAGTACGCCGCCACGGTCCGCGCTGCGGTGCCGCTGATCGGCGACGACGGCTACGTCCCGGCGTTGCGCGCGCTGTGCGACGAGCACGACGTGGGCGCCGTGGTGCCGCTCACCGACCTCGACATCGAGCTCCTCGCGCGGGCCCGTGAGGACGGTGCGCTGCCCGAGGCGCTCGTGCCGTCGTCGGAGGTCGCGCGGGCGACCTACGACAAGTACGAGACGCACCTCCTGCTCGAGCGGCTGGGCTTCCCGAGCCCACCGACCGTGCTGCCCGGCGACGCCGAGCCGCCGCTGCCCGCGATGGTCAAGCCGCGCCGGGGCTCCGGCGCGCGCTCGATCCACCCGGCGCGCACGCGCGAGGAGGTCGAGTTCTTCTGCCGCTACGTCGACGAGCCGGTGATGGTCCAGCGCCTGATGGGCGGCCACGAGTTCTCGATCGACTGCCTGGGCGACCCCGGCGGCCGGTGCCTGAACGCGATACCCCGCTCGATGCTCGAGTCGCGCGGCGGCGAGTCCATCAAGGGCACCGTGCTCGACGACGCGCAGCTGCGCGACCTGGCGGCCTCGCTGATGGAGGCGCTCGGCGTCCGCGGCCCCGCGACGATCCAGGTCTTCCGCGAGCCGGACGGCACGCTGGGCATCACCGACGTCAACACGCGCTTCGGCGGCGCGTTCCCCGCGCCGGTGCTCGCCGCGCGCCCCGGCCGCTCCTACCCGGAGCTCATCGCCCGCATGGGGTCGGGCGAGCAGGTCGTCCCGCACGTCGGCGACCACGCGCACGGCATGACCTTCACGCGCTACTTCTGGCAGCTCGAGCTCGACGCCGAGCTGCGGCCGACCGGGCGGGACATCGTCGACCCGCCCGGCCCTCCAGCGCCGCGCTGACGCGCGCGGCCTACGGGATGAACTCGGGGCCCTTGTCCACGAACCGGTCGCGGAAGGCGCGCATGGCGTCGAACGAGGCGTCGGTGAACTTCTCGCAGCCCAGGAAGCGCGTCCAGGCGACCGCCGCCACGGCGTAGGGCATCTTCGTGGAGTTCTGCATCGCCAGCACGTGGTAGCCGGGGCTGCCGCGGTACTCCTCGTTGACCAGCGTCTCGATCTGCTGGATGCGGCGCTTCGGGGTGCCCGGCCGGTACTGGTAGATGATCCGCCCGTGCTCCAGCGAGTGGACCCAGTTGTTGACGGCCGGCTCGCTACCCGGATCGTAGACCCCGTCCTCGGCCGGCACGGGGTGGTGCGTCCCGGAGGTCGGCGGGTTGGTCTTGTAGTCGGTGAAGGCGTCCTCCTGGTGCTGGCGGCCCTCGGACTCGAAGCTGCGCACCACGCAGCCCGCGGCCTTGGCGGCCTGGTCGAGGTCGGTGACCTTGCGGGCCGGGATCGCGACCTCCGCGGACGCCTCCTTGGCGTCGCCGCTGTCCCCGCCGCCGTCGTCCCCGCCGCCCCCGGCGATCGCGACCACCACCGCGGCGACCGCGGCGACGGCCAGCACGGCCCCGGCCGCCATCTGCAGCCGGCGCGTGCGCTGGGCCTTGGCCTGCTCGGCCGCCTCGCGAGCCTCGCGCTCAGCGCGGCGGGCCGCCTTCTCCTCTTGACGACTGGACATGTTGGCCGGGCAGGATATGGCCGCTCAAGTACACGGGGCGTCAGGTCGATCACGCGGGAGGCATGGACGC
>DASPKC010000274.1:0-12152 GCA_035628295.1 Baekduia sp. | reverse complement strand
ATGATGCACGGCGAGTTCTGCTTGGCCTGCTCGAAGAGGTCGCGCACGCGGGACGCGCCGACGCCGACGAACATCTCGACGAAGTCCGACCCCGAGATGGAGAAGAAGGGGACGCCCGCCTCGCCGGCGACCGAGCGCGCGAGGAGGGTCTTGCCGGTGCCGGGAGGCCCGTAGAGCAGGACGCCCTTCGGGATCCGCGCGCCGAGCGCCTGGAACTTCTTGGGGTTCTCCAGGAACTCCTTGATCTCGTGGAGCTCCTCGACGGCCTCGTCGGCGCCCGCGACGTCGCGGAAGGAGATCTTCGGCGAGTCCACGCTCAGGCGCTTGGCCCGGGACTTGCCGAAGGACATCACCTTCGAGCCGCCGCCCTGCACCTGGTTCATCAGGAACAGCCAGAACCCGATGAAGATCAGGACGGGCAGCAGGTAGGTGAGGAGGCTCAGCCAGCCGTTGGTCTTGCGCGGCTTGACGTCGTAGTCGGTGATCCGGCCGCTGGCCTTCGCGGACTGCAGCGACGCCTCGAGGTTGTCCGCGGACTCGGAGAAGTAGCCGGTCTCGTACTTCTTGCCGCCCTTGAGGGTGACCTCGAGGACGTTGTCCTTCGTGCGCAGCTTGGCGGTCTTGACCTCGCCTGCGCGCAGCTGGGACTGGAAGTCGCCGTAGCTGGGCGGCGGCTTGGTGTCCGATCCTCCGATGAGCTTCTGCGCGAAGAAGGCCAGCACCACCACGATCAGGATGGGGAAGGCCGCGCTCTTGAAGAACCTGCTCAAGGCGACCTAGCGTAGCGCCCCGCGCGCGGCGGCTGCTCTAGTTGGGCGCAAGAGCCGCGACATAGGGCAGGTTGCGGTAGCGCTCTGCATGGTCCAGGCCGTAGCCGATGGCGAACTTGTTGGGGATCTCGAAGCCCGTGTACCGGATCGGCAGCTCGACCTTGCGCCGCTCGGGCTTGGTCAGCAGCGAGCACACCTCCAGCGAGCGCGGGTCCCGCGCGCCGAGGTTGCGCAGCAGGTACTGCAGGGTCAGGCCCGAGTCCACGATGTCCTCCACGATGAGCACGTCGCGGTCGGCGATCGGCCGGTCGAGGTCCTTGAGGATCCGCACCACGCCGCTGGAGTCCGTGGCGCTGCCGTAGCTGGCGACCGCCATGAAGTCGACCTCGCACGGGATGTCGATCGCGCGCATGAGGTCGGCCAGGAAGAACACGGCGCCCTTCAGGACCCCGACCAGCAGGAGGTCGCGATCGGCGTAGTCCCGTGAGACCTCGGCTCCCAGCTCGCGCACGCGGTTCTTCAACTGGTCGGGCTGGACGAGCATCTCGCCGATCTTCGGGTCGCGCATGGCCGCCGCGGACCCTACGGGGTGGGCGGCTCGACCGTCCTGCGCGCCAGCGGCGGGGTGCGCGCGCAGCGCACGACGCCCGATTCGACGATCGCGCGGGCGCCGTCCCCCAGGTCCAGGGCGCCGGCCTCGAGCGCCAGGACGTCGCCCAGGCGCCCGGCGGCGCGCGGGCACAGGCGCCCCGTCGCGTCCTCGGCCAGCCGCCGCAGGACGAGCCGCGCGAGCGCCGGCGGGAGCTCCGCCAGCCGGGCACGGGAGATGCGGTCGCGGCCGGCCAGGGCGGTGACGACGACCTCGTCGAGGACCTCGGCCTCGTCGCGCAGCAGCTCCGCCGTGCGCAGCACGTTGGCGTGCGCGCGCTCGTCGACGGCCTCGAGCGCCGCCACGAGGCCGTCCCGGACGCGCGTGCGCGCGTAGGAGCCGTCGCTGTTGGAGGGGTCCTCCCGCCAGGCCAGGCCGCGGGCCTGGCAGTGCCGCGCCGTCTGCGCGCGGGTGGCGCCGGCCGCCAGCAGCGGCCGGACGAGCCGGCCGCGCTGCGCTTGCATGCCCAGCAGCGCGCGCCGGCCGGGCGAGGTGGCCAGGCGGTACAGGACGGTCTCGACCTGGTCGGTGGCGGTGTGTCCCACGGCAATGCGCGCCACATCCGACGCGGCGTGGGCCGCGGCGGCGGCGTAGCGGGCGTCGCGGGCCCAGGCCTGGGAGCCGCCGCCGGCGGGCGGGGTCAGGCGCTCGGTGTGCAACGGGACGTGCAGCGCGGCGCAGAGCTGCGCGCAGTGCTCGGCGTCCTCGTCGGCGCTGCGGCCGCGCAGGCCGTGGTGGACGTGCAGCGCGCGCACGCGGGCGCCGAGGCGCAGCGCGACGTCGAGCAGGCAGGTGGAGTCCCGGCCCCCGGACAGCAGCACCACGACCGGCTCGCCCTCCGGCAGGAGGCCGGTCGCGCCCACCCGCTGCAGGAGGTCGCCGTCCACGGGGCGCAGGCTACGGGCGGGCGAGGCGTGTTGCAGATCTGCGACGCCCGGCCCACCCTGACCGTCCGGCGCGCTTTCATGGGCGCGTGCCCGTCGCCGTCGATCTCGCCCCCGCCGCCCTCGAGAAGCTCCGCACCCTGACCGGGCGCGACGACGCGGCGTTCCGCGACGGCCAGCTCGAGGCGATCAGCGACCTGGTCGGCGACCGCGCCCGGGTCCTCTGCGTGCAGCGCACCGGCTGGGGCAAGTCGGCCGTGTACTTCGTGGCGACCGCGCTGCTGCGCGAGCGCGACTGCGGGCCGACGCTCATCGTCTCGCCGCTGCTGGCGCTCATGCGCGACCAGCTCGCGGCCGCGTCGCGCCTCGGCCTGCGCGCCCGGACGATCAACTCCACCAACCGCGACGACTGGGCCTCGGTGCGCGACGAGCTCGCCGCCGACGCCGTCGACCTGCTGCTCGTGAGCCCCGAGCGGCTGGCCAACCCCGCGTTCCGCGACGCGATGCTCCCGCTCTTCGCCTCGGCCATCGGGCTGCTCGTGGTCGATGAGGCGCACTGCATCAGCGACTGGGGCCACGACTTCCGGCCGGACTACCGGCGCGTGCGCGACATGCTGGAGCGGCTGGGCAGCGAGGTGGCGGTCCTGGCCACGACGGCCACGGCCAACGACCGCGTGGTGGCCGACGTCCTCGACCAGCTCGCGGCCGGCGGGTCGGCGACGCTGCGGTCCTACCGCGGCGCGCTGGCCCGGACGTCGCTGCGCCTCGAGGTCGTGGAGCTGGCGCAGCAGGCCGCGCGGCTGGCGTGGCTGGCCGAGCACCTGCCCCGGCTCGAGGGGTCGGGCATCGTCTACACCCTGACCGTGCGCGACGCCCATCGCGTCGCCCACTGGCTGCGCGACCGGGGGATCGACGCCTTGAGCTACAGCGGGGAGCAGCCGACCGAGGAGCGCGAGGAGGCCGAGCGCCGACTGCGCGCCGACGATCTCAAGGCGCTCGTGGCGACCAGCGCCCTGGGGATGGGCTACGACAAGCCGGACCTGCGGTGGGTCGTGCACTTCCAGGCGCCCGGCTCGGTCGTGTCCTACTACCAGCAGGTCGGGCGCGCCGGGCGAGCGGTGGACCACGCCGACGTGGTGCTCCTGCGCGGCGCGGAGGACGCGGCGATCCAGGACTTCTTCATCGAGCGGGCCTTCCCGCCCGCTGAGCTCGTGCACCGCCTGCTCGAGGCCGTGGCCGCCGGCGGGGACGCAGGCCGCTCGTCGCGGGAGCTGACGGCCGAGGTCAACCTCGGCGCGGGGCGCATCGACGCGGTGCTCAAGGTGCTCGACGTCGAGGGCGCGGTGCGCCGCGAGGGCTCGCGCTGGGTGGCGGTGGCCGGCCACGCGTGGTCCTACGACGAGGAGCGCTACGGCCGGATCACCGCGTTGCGCCGGCGCGAGCAGCAGGCCATGCGTGACTTCGGCGCCGACGGCCGCTGCCTGATGCGCGCGCTGCAGGAGGAGCTCGACGACCCTGAGGCGCAGGACTGCGGCCGCTGCGCGGTGTGCGCCGGGCCGCGCTTCGCGCCGGCGCCGGATCCGGCCTTGGTCGAGGCCGCGGGCCGCTTCCTGCGCTCCGACCCGCTCGAGCTCGACGCCAAGAAGATGGCCCCGGATGCGCAGACCGGGGCGATGCGCAAGATCCCCGACAACGCGCGGACCGAGCCGGGATGGGCGCTGGCGCGCACCGGCGACGGCGGCTGGTGGCCGGCGGTCGATCGCGGCGCGCGGGCCGGCCGCTTCGACGATGAGCTGGCCGTCGCGCTGGCCGAGGTCGTGCGCCGCGCGGGCCTCGCTCCCGCCTGGCTGACGACGGTCCCGTCGCGGCGCCTCGGCCCCGCGCTGCCGGACCTGGGCGCCCGCGTCGCCGCCCAGTTCGGCATCCCGGCGTTGGAGCTCGTCGCGCGCGTCGACGACCGCCCGCCGCAGCGCGAGATGGCCAACGCCGCCCTGCAGGCGGCCAACGTCCGCGGGGCCTTCCGTGTCGTCGCGCCGCCCCCGCCCGGCACCGGCCTGCTCCTCGACGACCGCCGCGCCTCGGGCTGGACGCTCGCGATGGTCGGCGGGCAGCTGCGCAAGGCCGGCGCGGCGGCGGTCGTGCCGCTGGCGCTGGCGACGACGTTCTGAGCGCCGCGGCGGGCGGCGGGGCCGGGCCGCGCGGCGGCCCGCCGTGTCCGGCCGGAGCCATCGCTGAGGTGCGAGTTGATCTCGCTGAGCGAGATCAATTCGCACCTGACGCGAACACGCGCGCGGCCGGCACCCCCAGCCCGCGCCCGCCCCGCCGGTGCGCTCGCGCGGTCGCGGCGCGCCGGGCGCGCGTGCCCGCCCGGCCCGCCCGTGCGTGCCCAGTGCGCCACGCCGCGCCTCGCCGCCGCTCGTGCCGGAGCGACCGTGCCGGCGTTCGCGACAACCAGCGCCGGCCGTCCCGGCGCGCGTCGTGGCCGCTGCGTCAGCGACAGGGAAGCCGGAGGCGGCGCCGGCCTGGGAGGGCGTTCGGCGGTGCCGGCCTGGGCGGGCGTTCGGCGGTCGTCGGCGGTCGTCGGCGGATTCGCGTGACGTGCGAGTTGATCTCGCTGAGCGAGATCAACTCGCGTCTCGCTGCGGACGCGTGCGCATCTCGCCGCTGACGCGTGCGCATCTCCCGCGCCCCTACCCTTCCCCCATGCCCGACCACCTGGGCGTCTTCCTCGCCGCGAGCGTCGCGTTCGTCGTCGTGCCGGGACCGGCCGTCGCGTACATCGTCACCCGCAGCGTCACCCAGGGGCGCGCCGCCGGGGTCGTCAGCGCGCTCGGGGTGCAGGTCGGCGGGCTCGTGCACGTCGCCGCGGCGGCGGTCGGCCTGAGCGCGCTGCTCGCCTCCAGCGCGACGCTGTTCACGGCCGTGAAGGTGGCCGGCGCGGCGTACCTGGTCTGGCTCGGCGTGCAGAAGCTGCTGCGCCCCCACGGCCTCGAGCCCGGCAGCGCCCCGCCGGCCGACCGCGCGCGGCTGTTCCGCCAGGGCGTGCTCGTCAACGTGCTCAACCCGAAGACGGGGATGTTCTTCCTGGCCTTCCTGCCGCAGTTCGTC
Organism: Baekduia sp.; assembly: GCA_035628295.1. Classification (GTDB taxonomy): domain Bacteria; phylum Actinomycetota; class Thermoleophilia; order Solirubrobacterales; family Solirubrobacteraceae; genus Baekduia. Next base: position 6,741 of record DASPKC010000274.1, on the reverse strand, counting down.
GATCCGGAGGCGGGCTCCGCGGCGCTGCAGGTCCTGCTGCTCGGGCTGCTCTTCGTGACGGTGGCGACGCTGAGCGACAGCACGTACGCCCTGATCGCCGGCGTCGCCGCCCACCGCCTGCGGCGCAGCGCCACGGCGCGCCGGCGGCTGGACCGCCCCAGCGGCGGCGTGCTCGTCGCCCTCGGCGGCGCCGCGGCGCTCCTGGGCGAGCGGCCGGCCCGGGCGTAGCGGCATGTGCGCGAGCGGCGCCTGCGCGGCCTCGAGGAACGGCTGCCGGGATCGCTCAGCCGTCCCGAGGCCCGTCGACGTCGCAGTTCGGGGGGCGGAACACCCCGAAGTGCGACCTCGACGTCTGGCGTGGCGGCGCGGCCGCCCGCGGCGGGTCAGCCGCCCGCCGCGCGTGCCCGCACGAACGTGCGCCGCGCCACCTCCGCGCCCACCACGCTGACGAGCACCAGCACGACGGCGCCCGCGATCGCCCCGGGCCCCGTCGGGTCGTCCAGCGACGCGCCGATCGCGGTGTACGAGAACGCCCGCGGCGCCGAGCCGATCGCCGTCCCGAGTGCGATCTGCCACGTGCGCAGGCCGAGCAGGCCGAACGCGTACGTCGACGGCGCGTCCGGGACGCCCGGCGCCAGCCGCTGGGCCACGACCGCCCCGAGCCCGTGACGCTCGAGCGCCGCCGACAGCGCCTCGAGGCGCTCGCCGCCGAGCTCGGCCGCCGCGTCCCGACCCGCCCACCGCGCGATCCGCAGCCCCAGCACCGCGCCGGCGACCGAGGCGCAGAGGGTCACCACCGTGCCGGTCGCCGTGCCGAACAGCGCGCCGCTGACGCCCGCGAGCACGGGCCCGGGGACGAGCAGGCACCCGAGCACCGCGCTGACCGGGACGTAGACGAGCGGCGCCCAGGCGCCGGCGCGGTCGACGGCGTCCTGCACCTCGCGGGTGTCGACGACGTCGAGGACCGCGAACAGCAGAAAGCCCGCGACGACCGCGGCGGCGAAGATCGCCAGGCGGACGCGCGGGCTCCCCACGGAGACTGCTCGGGCTAGCGGATGTGCATGCCGGAGATCGCGCGTGCGATGACCATGCGCTGGATCTCGGCGGTGCCCTCGAAGATGTCGTAGATCTTCGCGTCGCGGTGCATGCGCTCCACCGGGAACTCGCGCGTGTAGCCGTTGCCGCCCATGATCTGCATGGCGCGCTCGGTGGCCCACACGGCGACCTCGCCGGCCTTGAGCTTGCTCATCGAACCCTCGGCGTTGTCGAACGGGACCTGGTGGCGGCCCATCCACGACGCGCGCCAGACCAGCAGGCGGGCGGCGTCGATCTCGAGCTTCATGTTGGCCAGCGTGAACGCGATGGCCTGGTTCTCGACGATCTTCTTGCCGAACTGCTCGCGCTCCTTGGCGTAGTCCAGCGCGTATTCGTACGCGGCGCGCGCGATGCCGAGGGCCTGGGCGCCGACGGTCGGGCGCGAGGCCTCGAACGTCGCCATCGAGGCGTTCGACTTGTTCTTCTTGCCCTCGCGCGCCCGGGCGAGGCGCTCGTCCAGTCGCTCCTTGCCGCCGAGGACGTACTCGGCCGGGACGCGGCAGTCGTCGAGGTGGACGTCGGACGTGTGCGACGCGCGCAGGCCGTGCTTCTTGACCTTGGCGCCCATCTCGATGCCCTTGGCCTCGCTCATGGGAACGATGAACGCGGCGTGCCCGCGGGCGCCGAGCTCGCGGTCGACCGACGCGATGACGACGTGGACGTCGGAGATCCCGCCGTTGGTGGCCCACGCCTTCTGGCCGTTGATGACCCACTCGTTGGTGGCCTCGTCGAACTTCGCGGTCGTGCGGACCGCCGAGACGTCCGAGCCCGCGTTGGGCTCCGAGGAGCAGAAGGCCGCGACCTTGGGGTCGTCGGCCGTGCCGAAGCAGCGCGGCACCCACTCGCCGATCTGCTCAGGCGTGCCCTGGCCGATGATGGCGGCCACCGGCAGGCCGGTGCCCATGATCGCCATGCCGATGCCGGCGTCGCCCCAGAAGAGCTCCTCGTTGACGACGGGCAGGCCGAGCCCGGACGGCTCGGCGAAGAACTGCGCCATGCCCTCGAAGCCGTAGAGCCCGATCTTGGCGGCCTCCTGGATCACGGGCCACGGCGTCTCCTCGCGCTCGTCCCACTCGGCGGCGGCCGGGCGGACCACGTCGCGGGCGAATCCGTGCACCCACTCGCGGATGTCCTTGAGGTCCTGCGAGAGCTCGAGCGAGAACTTCGGCTCGTCCTGCTGCGCGTCCTGCGCGCCCTGGACGGCGTCGGTGGTAGCGGTCATGACCGGCTGTGTACCACATGTGTAACGGTGTGTAAACCACCTCGTTGCATTGTCCGCGCTGCGCCGCTACCGTCGTCGACGAATGGCCAGTCGCGACACCAGCCGCCGGCAGCGCGAGGAGGACATCGTCCAGGCGACACGGGCCCTCTTCGACGAGCGCGGGGCGCAGGACGCCGCCGTCGACGAGGTCGCCAAGGCGCTGGGCATCAACCGCGCGCTCGTGTACCGGCACTTCGCGTCGCGCGAGGAGCTCTACGTCCGCACCGTCACGACATACCTCGACGACCTCGCCGCCCGCCTGCGCGAGGCGGCCTCCGCGCACGAGGGCCCGGTCGCCGCGTTCCGCGCGCTCTGCGAGGCGTTCGCCGCCTTCGGGCTCGAGCACCCGGCGTTCCCGGACTGCGCGCTCTCGCTCATGCGGCGCCCCGCCGCCGAGCTGCGCGAGGTCGTCTCGGACGGGACGTGGCTGCGCCTGGGCCAGTCCATGGGGGCGTGCCTGGGCGTGAGCGCCAACGTCCTGCGGGCCGGCAAGCTGCAGGGCGTCTTCGCGGTGGACGATCCCGACCTGGCCGCGAACCTCCTCTACGCGCAGGGCCTCGGCACGCTGCACCTCGCCCGGATCGGCGTCGGCGTACGCGAGGTCGTCCCGGGCACCGGCGCGCCGTTCCCCGTGTCGCCCAGCGCCGTGGCGCGGGCGATGGTCGACGCGGCGCTGCGCTTCGTCAGCCCGGCGGGCGGCCCGCCCGCCGGCAGCCACGCGGCGCAGGCCGCCGCGGCGCCGCCCTCCTAGTCGTCCTGGTCGTCCTCGGCCGACCGCGCGAGGAACAGCTCGGTCGGCTCGCTGAAGCCCTTGAGGCGCACCTCGCCGATGAGATGGAACTCGAGGTGGCCGCCGCCGTGCTCGACGACCGGCCGCGTGACGACGACCTCGCCGCCCGCCGCGCGGGCGGCCACCCGCGAGGCCTGGTTGACCTCGCGGCCGTAGTAGTCGCCGTCGCGGTAGAGCGTCTCGCCGTAGTGGATGCCGATGCGGGGCAGGGGCCGCTCGGCCACGAGCGCCTGGAAGCCGACCGCCCAGTCCACCAGCGCCGCCGGGTCGCTGCCGACGACCATCACCTCGTCGCCGATGGTCTTGATGACGCGCGCGTCGTCGGGCAGCGTGGCCTCGACGTTCTCCACGAAGCGCTCGACCGCGCCGACCGCCTCCTCGTCGCCGACCTCCTCGGTCAGCCGCGTGTAGCCGGCGAGGTCGGCGAACGCGATGGCGACCCGCATGCGCCCGAGGTCCAGCGGGTTCTCCGCCAGGTCGGTCTCCATGTGGCCGATGACGTCCTGTTCGACGAAGTGCTGCAGGAACCGCTGGTGGATGTGGTCCATCATCGGCGAGGCGAGGGGCAGCAGCTCGCGCACGAGCCCCTCCATCTCCTCGGCCATCTCCCACCCCTCGACCCCGTCGCGCATCAGCGGCTCGTGCACGTAGAGGTGGAAGAGCCGGACCTCCGCGTCGGCGATCTGCGCCAGCGCCTGCCCGTAGACGCGGGTGAGCTGCAGGAACGCGACGAGCGGGAAGCCGGCGGCGAGCACCGCGGCGGCGTAGCGCAGCAGCTGCAGGTCGTCCTCGGTCAGCCGCTCGCCGACCGTCGTGTTGAAGCCGGTGGTGGTGAGGATGCGCTCGATCAACGCAGGCTCGAGCCCCGTGTCGGCGGCCGCGTCGTCGATGGTGTGCACGCCGTCGTCGGACGGCAGCAGGTCCTCCACGTAGCTGAAGGCGAGCTGGCCGGCCTCGGTCGCGCGCCGGATCTCGGCGAGGGTGTGGCCGCGCTCGCGCAGCCGGACGACCACGCGGGCGTGCGAGGCCGCCTTCGGCGTCAGGCAGCCGTCGGCGTCGAGCTGGGGCACGATGCCCTGCTTGACCCACCGCCGCAGCGTCGCCGGCGTGATCCCCAGGCGGGCCGCGACGGCCTTGACGCTGAGGTCGCGGTCAGCCACGAGCCCTCCGAACGCGGCGACGGGGCCCGCTTGCGAGCCCCGCCGCGTGCGGGGAAGACGCCCCGCTTCGCCGGCCGTGGACGCTCGTCTCGAAGAGGCGGCGCCTCGCGAGCGGCGAGCCGCTCACGCTCCGGCCTGGTGTCTCGTTCAGTGACGCCATGCTCGCGCGACCTTCGGTGCCTGTCAACGTCAACTACCGAACCTTCAGAGCGCCAGGTGCGGGAAGCGCTGCTCCACGAGGGTCCGGTACTGCGGGACCACCTTGCGCGCCATCGGGATGAACCCGAACACGGCACGGGTGTCGCCGCTGATCCGGATCCGCCGGCGGGCGACCGCGATCGCGAAGTTCTCGCGCCCCTGCAGGAAGCGGTTGGCGACGTCGGAGCGCATCGCCAGCCGCAACCGCGGCTCCCAGTCGACGTCCTTCTCGTCCCACGTCCACCACAGGTGGCCGTCCTCGCCGTCGGCGGCGGGACGGACGTGGAGGACGAGGCCGACGTCGAGGACCTCCATGCGCGAGGGCATCTGCGCGGCCGCCAGCCCGGGCCCGATGTCCGGCTGCTCGGAGAGCACGGCGAAGAGGCCGTCGAGGACCTCGCGGACCTCGTCGGCGGAATGGAACTGCGCGCCGGCGGACTGGGTGGGCGTGGCGGGCGTCAGCTCGCCGGGCCCCCGCCCGCCGCGCTGCTGCCGCCGCGAGCGGACGACGCGCGCTGCGACGCGGTGGCCGTCGACCGCGTGGCCGGCTTGCGGGCGGCGGGCTTGCGCGCGGCAGGCTTCGCCGCCGGCTTGGCCGCCGTGGACCGCGCGCGCCGCGCGGCCGGCTTGGCCGCGGGCGGGCCGGCCGCCTCGAGCTTGGCCAAGCGCTGCTCGAGGTCGTCGATCCGGCGGCGCATGCTCCCGAGCTCGTCGCTGGTCGGCGGGCGCAGGTCGTCGAGCGCCTCGCGCAACCGCGTCGCCGCCTGCGCCAGCTCGTCGGCGAGGTCCTGGGCGCGGCCGCGGGCCTGCTCGGCCTGCTGGGACGTGGCCTGCAGGGCCTGCTCGACAGCGGAGCGCACCTGGTCGGTGCGGGACTTCTCCGCCTTCTTGTCCTTCTTCTTGGCCATGGCGCCGACCCTATTGTCTGGCGCCGTGCCGGACCAGCCCTCACCGATCCACGTCCACCCCTGCGCGCCCCTCGCCCCGCGCGCGCTGCTGCCCGGGGACCCCGGCCGCGCCCTCGCGCTCGCCCAGGTGCTCCTCGGCGAGGACCGCAGGATGTTCAACCACAACCGGGGGCTGTGGGGCTACAGCGGGACCGCCGCGGACGGCCGCCCGCTGACGATCCAGAGCACCGGCATGGGCGGCCCGAGCGCGGCGATCGTCCTCGAGGAGCTGGCCGACCTGGGGCTGGAGGTCGCGGTGCGCGTCGGCACCTGCGGCGCGCTGGACGGCGGACTGCGCCACGGCGACCTCCTGGCGGCCGGCGCCGTCCTCGCGCGCGACGGCGCCAGCGCGGCGCTGGGCGCCGGCAGGCGCGTGGAGCTCGACCCGGACCTCGCGGCCGCCCTGCAGGCAGAGGCGGGGCGCCGCGCGACCATCGTCTCCACCGACCTCTTCTACGACCCGGATCCGCAGCGGGCCGCCGGCTGGGTCGCCGACGGCGCCCAGGCCGTCGAGATGGAAGCGGCCGCGCTGGCCGCCGTGGCCGCGCGGCGCGGCGTGCGCTTCGGCTGCGTGCTGGCCGTGACCGACGTCCTCAGCGGCGGCCGCTCGCGCATCGATCCCGAGGGGCTGGAGCGTGCCGGCGAGGCCGTGGGCCTGGCCGCCGCCCGCGCGCTGGGGTGCGGCTAGCCGCACGCGACGTGGTCGGCCTGCCCGGTCCTCACGGCCGGACGGGTCCACGAGCATGCGCCCCCTCTCCGGCCGCCGGCCGTCCCGGGGGCAGGGCCCGGGGCGGCCGGCGCTGCCGGAGGGGCGTGGTGCTCAGTCCTCGCCGACCCGCAGGCGCTCCTGGTCGCGCGACACGCTGCCGCCGTCGTCCGGGAGTGCCGCACGCAGCGCCGCGATCTCGCTCGTGAGGGCGCCGAGCTGCTCCTCGATGCCCTTGAGCCGCTGCTCGACCGGGTTGCCGGCGAGCCGCTCGTCGAGGCGGTCGACGCCGTCCTCGATGCCCTCCAGCCGCTGGCTGACGGAGCGCACGCGACGGGTGAGCCGCTCGATGTCGGCGGCCGAGGGGATGTTGAGGGCGCCCATCGCGACCTCCTGGGCCTGGACGGCCTTCTCACGGGCCTCGAAGGCGCGCGTCAGCGCGCTGGAGACCAGCGGGTTGTCGATGAGGTCCTGGGCCAGCTTGCCCAGGGCGTCCTCTCCTTGGCGCGCGAGGCGCTCCCGCAGACCCTCGCCGTCGCTCTGTGCGCTCATGGGCCGAACGGTACCGCCCGTTCGGCGTTCCG
>DASPKC010000273.1:0-31298 GCA_035628295.1 Baekduia sp. | reverse complement strand
ATCCGGCGGCCGTCGGCGAGCCGCACGGACTCGATCCTCGAGCAGGTGGGGCGATGGAGCGCGAGGCGGGTGACGGCCATGGCGCACTGTCCCTTCAGCGAGGGGTCCCGGACATCGGTGATCGCCCCACGACGTGCCGCGGGCACGTCCGGATTTCCGGTCCGTGACCTCTACGGACCGCAGCGCGCCGCGGCCGCGGCGAGCACCGTCGCGCTGTCGCGCAGCATCCTGAACGCGCTGGTCTCGCCCGCGTAGATCACCGGAATGGCCACCCAGGCGACCGGCACGCCGGCCCCCAGGCAGGCCTTCAGGTGCAGGGTCTCGGACTCCATCCATCCGCCTGGCAGGCGGACGTCGAAGAGCGCCCGTCCGCGCAGCAGGCGCATGCCGCACTGGCTGTCGGGGACGGCGACGCCGGTCGCGGCGGTCACGACGACGTTCGTCACGGTGTTCGCCACCCGGCGCACGAGCGGCATCCCGCGCGCGTCGGCGAAGCGGTTGCCGACGACGAGCTCCGCGTCGCGCGCCGCCGCCAGGAACGACGGGATCGCCTCGGGCGGGTGCTGCCCGTCGGCATCCAGGCACACCACCGCTGCATCGGGCGGCGCGGTCGCCCGCACATGGGCGAGCCCGGCGGCCAGGGCGTGGCCCTTGCCCGAGCGCCGGGGGAGGTGCAGCGCCACGGCCCCCACGCCCGCGCCGCCGGCGAGGGCGTCGAGCCGGGCCGCGGACGGGCCGTCCAGGCCGTCGCCGACGAGCACGAGGCGGTCGACGTGGCGGGCCACCTGCGCCAGCAGGGCGGCGGCGGGCGGGTCCTCGTAGCAGGGCAGGAGGCCGGTGACTATGCCGACCGCGGTCACGGTCCCGGCGGGTCGGCGACGAAGCTGTGGCGGACGAGCACGCGCCCGTCGTACCGGCGGCCGGTCAGCCGCACGCGCAGGCGATCCCCGTCGTCGGCCACGTCCACGGTGGCGAACTGCCCGGCGCCCGGGAACGCACCCTCGCTGTACGGGCCGCCCTTGACGCTGCCCGGCCGGTCCAGCGCCCCGGCGTGCAGCACGGGGAAGCCGGCGCGGCCGGTGCCCGAGTAGTCGCTGTTGGACCCGTCGTCGACGGCGACCATGTGCGCGTCGCCGGCCAGCATCAGCAGCCGGTCGATGCGGTTGCGGGCCAGGAAGCGCGAGAGCTCGGCGCGCTCGGTGGCGTAGCCCGCCCAGGTGTCGGCGCCGGCGGTCGCCCTGCCGATCCAGGGCACCGAGCTCACGATCACCGTCAGCGCCTGGCGGTCGCGTGCGGCGAGCAGCTCGCGCTTCAGCCACGCCTTCTGCGCGGCGCCGAGCATCGTCTTGCGGGCATCGTCGCGCTGCGCACTGGGTGAGCGCTGCGATCGGGTGTCGAGCAGCAGGAAGCGGACCCGGCCCGCCGTGAACGCCTGGTGGATGGCGTCCTGCGGCCCGTCCGCCGCGAGCGGCGCGTGCGGGACCGTGCGCTCGTAGGCGTCCCGCGCGGCCGGGCGGCTGGGCGACGTCCCGTCGGCGCCGTCGCCCCCGAAGTCGTGGTCGTCCCAGACGTAGGCGACCGGCACGCGGCGGTAGAGCGCACCCTGCGCCGGCTGGGTGAGCGTGCGGTCGTAGGCGTCCTGGAAGCGCCCGGGATCGTTCGTGGCGATGTTGGAGTAGAAGAGGTCGCCGGTGATGACGTAGAAGCGCGGGTCCTGCGCGGCGATGGCGTCGAACACCGCGCCGTTGGACCCGACCCGCGCGCAGGCGCCGACCGCGAAGCGCCACGACGACGCACCCGTGGGCAGGGTGCGCAGCCGGCCGCGGCGATGCGGGTCGACGCGGCCGTCGACCTCGACGCCGTAGTGGTAGTCGGTGTCGGGCGTGAGGCCCCGCAGGCGGAAGACCGCCAGGCGGTCGTCGCCGTCGCCGACCTCCTGCCACGGCGTGGCCACGCCGTCGCGCAGGTCCGCCCGGCGTCCCACGACCAGCCGGGCGCGCGCGTCGCGGGTGAGCCGCGCCGTCACCGTCGCGCCGTCCGGCGCCAGCCCTCCCGCCCACACCCACGAGACGCGCCACGTCGGGGGCGCCGGCTGCGAGGACGCGGGGTGCTGCGGCCCGTAGACCGCGTCGTGCATGGCCACGGCCGCGCCGCCGGCGGCGAGCGTCACCGCTGCCACCAGCCCGGCGATGGCGACCACGTGGCGGCGGCCGTGCGCCCACGGCGCGCCGAGGAGCACCAGCACGGCGGGAGCGGCGAAGGCCGCGAACGCGAGCGCCGCGAAGGCCGGCGTCCACTGGGTGGCGGCCAGCACGCCGAGCGCCCCCGCGGCGAGCAGCAGGGGGACGGCGAAGGCCGCGCGCCACCACGTGCCGGCCACGCAGCCGGCGGCGAGGGCCAGCGCCGCGCGCTGCGCGTCGCGCTCGGCCGTCGCCTCGAGCACGCCGCCCTCGGGCGACGCCGGGACGCCGACGGTCGCCAGCAGCAGGGCGAAGCCCGCAAGCGACACGAGCCCCACAACACGGCCGAGACGGGTCGCCCGCGGGCCGCGCAGCGTCCGCAGCGCGACGATCATGGGCGCCAGCGATGCGCCCCGCGGCGTGACGACCACCGCGGCCGCCGTCCACCCGAGCAGCACGCCGGCGACCACGTCGGAGGGGAAGTGCGCGCCGTAGGACACGCGCGTGACGGCGATGAGCAGCGCGAAGGGCGCCAGCGGCCAGGCCAGGACCGGGACCAGCGTCACGGCGGCCACCACCATGGCGGTGGTCACGACGACGTGGCCGCTCGGGAAGGACGGATAGGACGACCAGGCGTGGCCGTTGGCCGGCTGGGTGCCGAGGAGCTCCTCGGGCCGCGGGCGCTCCCACAGCGCCCAGCAGGCGCGGACGGCGGCGTAGGCGACCAGCCCTGCGGCGGCCACGAGCAGCGCCGTCCGCGCCGCCCGTCCGTCGCCCCACCGGTGCCCGGCCGCGCCGGCGAGCAGCGTCAGCAGCGCGTAGTTGCGGATGTGCGGGTCGACGATCAGCGCGTCGACGATCTGCGGGGTGGACCACAGGCCCTCGACCGCGCGGAAGACGTCGACGTCGATCTCCAGCAGCTCGGTTCCGTGCACGAGCCGGCCGACGCCGTAGACCGCCGCCGTGACCGCCGCAAAGAGCGCCGCGCGGACGACCACGACGCGCGCGTCGCGGGCACGCCGGGCCGGCGGGGTGGCGGGAGCGGCCGGGCCGTCGCGTCCCTGGCGGCCGAGGCGCGCCAGCGGGACGAGGGCCGCGAGCGTCACCGCCCCGCCCAGCACGAACAGCGTCCGGTAGCTGTCGGTCAAGGCGATGGTCCAGCCCGCCACGGGCAGGGCGATCGCGCTCGCCACCGACCGGACCGCGAAGTACAGCGCGCTGTACGCACCCTCCTCGCCGGCCGGGATCGAGACCGCGTAGACCGGGAAGCCGAGCGTCGTCAGCACGCCGAAGCCGAGGGCGACCGGCACCAGGCCGGGACCGACCGTCGCCAGCGACGATCCGCCCGCGACCAGCAGCATGCCGCCGCCCATGGCCGCCGCGCCGGCCAGCAGGAGGCGCTGCTGGGCACCGGGCCGGGCGAGGCCCGCCAGCAGCATCGCGGCGCCCGACACCAGGCCGAAGGCGGCGAGCACCAGGCCGGCGGTGCCCGCGCCGAGGCCCAGTTCCCGCTCGGCGTAGAGGACGAAGAAGGGCGGCAGGCCCACGTAGCCGAGGACCCACAGGCCCTGCGCGACGAGCACGAGGCGCGCACGAGGCCGCGCGGCGGCGCGGGCGTAGTAGCGCACGCCGGCGTGGACCTCCGCCTGACGCTCGGGCGGCTGCTCGCGGCCGCGCATGCCGCGGACGGTCGGCACCGCCAGCACGGGCAGGACGACCGCGCCGAGCGCGAACGGCGCCCAGAGCGCGATCTCGACCAGGATGCCGCCCGCGACCACGCCGACGAGCGTGCCGGCCAGCATCGCGGCCTCCTCGCCCGCGGTGGCCGCGGCGCGCTCGCCTTCGGCGAACGTCTGGGGGATGAGCGCCCGGTGCCCGGTGGTCATCGCGTTGAGCCCGAGGTAGGCGACCGCGGCCGCCAACGCGAGCGCGAGGTACGACGACGCGCTGCCCAGCGCGATCGCCACGAGCCCGCCGGCGGCCAGCAGCGTCCCGCCGAGGACGACCGGCAGCGTGCGGGTGTGGCCGTGCGCGCGCAGGCGGTCGCTCCAGGCGCCGATGGCCAGCGGCACGAAGAAGCCCGCGACCGTGTTGACGAGCATGACCGTCCCGATGAGCCCCGGCGCGTCGCGGATGCGCTCGAGCAGGACCGGCAGGTACGTGGTCACGAGCGCCCGGCCCAGACCGGCGCCCACGGCTACCGCGCTGAAGGCGACGAGCGCCCGCAGGGCCAGGGGCCGGCGCCGGTTGCGCCAGGCGCGGCCGGCGCGCAGCGCCGTCGCGGTCACGGCCGGACCAGGTCGAGCGCCGCCGGCAGCACGCTGAGCCGCACAGGTCCCGGCCCGAGGTCGGTCGAGTCGCCGACGACGGGCGAGCATCCGTGCGTGGAGAGCTCGACCCGGCCGGCGCGCCAGACATGGGCGTCGCGGTGGTCGAGGTGCGTCCCGCGCCGCAGCCGCACCAGCATGGCCAGCACGGCGGCGCGCGACCGGGCCTCCAGCAGGACGACGTCGAGCGTGCGGTCCATCGGGTCGGCATGGGGGGCGACGCGCAGGCCGAACTCGTACAGCGGCAGGTTGGCCACGAACAGCTGGCTGACCGGCAGGCGCTCCTCGGCACCGGCCTCGGCGACGCAGGCCCACAGCGGGCCGAAGTCGCGCAGGGCGCCGAGCCCGGCGCGCAGGCCGGCGCGCAGGTCGGCCGAGTTGCGCCCGTGGTAGCGGATCCGCGCGTGGGCCAGGAACCCGGCGCTGACGCTCTCGACCACCACCAGGCGGCGGCTGCGCGAGCGTGCGTCGATGAGGTCGACCGGCCGGACGGCCCCGCGGACCGCCAGCGTGGCCGCGGCGCCCCGCTCGAGCGGGATCCCGAGGCTCCGAGCGATGTTGTTCGCGCGCCCGCAGGGAATCAGGGCCACCTCGCGGCGCGGGCCGCCGAGGTTGGCGACCGCGTGGACCGAGCCGTCGCCGCCGGCGAGCACGAGGCGCCGGCCGTCGTCGTGGCGCCACAGCGCCTCGAGCTCGCCGAGCGCGTGGGTGACCTCGAGGAGCACGTCGGCTCCGGCGGCTCGCAGGAGCTCGCACAGCTCGGCGAGCCGGTGCCCCGACGGGGCGGAGCTGGCGTTGCCGTTGACCACCAGCGTGACCGCCGCCAGGCGGCCGGCCCCGAGCGCGGCGGCGGGGGTGGGCAACGCGGTCGTCATGCTGGAACCCACGCTAGGTGCGGGCGCCCGGGGCGCCATCGGCGGGCGACCACATCGCCGTTCCGTACTCGCCACGGAGGCGCGCCCGGGCGTCACGGCGGAGCATCGGTGCGTGACCATCACCACGCCGTCCGCCGACGTGCAGCAGGCACTGCGCCCGTTCGGCGAGCTGTCCGCGCGCGACGTCGCCCTCGCCGGCGGCAAGGGCGCCAACCTGGGAGAGCTGACGGCCGCCGGCTTCCCCGTGCCCGACGGGTTCGTCGTGGGTGCGCCCGCCTACGGGGCGTTCTGCGAAGCGACCGGCCTGCGCGACCGCCTGGCGCAGCTGCTCGACGGGCTGGACGTCGACGACTCCGAGACGCTCGCGAGCGCCTCCGAGCGCGCCCGCGCGCTCGTGCTCGAGACGCCGCTGCCGGCCGCGCTGCGCGACGCCCTGCAGGCGCGCGCGTACGAGCTGACCGACGGCGGCACCCGCCCCGTGGCCGTCCGCTCGTCGGCGACCGCGGAGGACACCGCCTCGGCGTCGTTCGCCGGCATGAACGAGTCGTTCCTCAACGTCCGCGGCGTCGACGCGGTGGTGGATGCGGTGCGCCGGTGCTGGGCCTCGCTCTTCGGCGGGCGCTCGATCTTCTACCGCGCCAAGCGCGGCTACGGGCAGGCGGACATGGACATCGCCGTCGTGGTGCAGCGCCACCTCGGCGCCACGCGCGCGGGGGTGATGTTCACCGTCGACCCCACCTCCGACGACCACGACCTGCTGGTCATCGAGGGCTCCCTGGGCCTCGGCGAGGCGGTCGTGTCGGGCAGCGTCTCTCCCGATCGCTACGTGGTGCGCAAGCACGACCTCTCGATCGTCCAGCGCCAGGTCCACCGCAAGGAGCGCGCGGTGGAGCCGGTGGCCGGCGGGGGGACGACCGTCCGCGAGCTGGACGCCCACGAGGGCGCCCGCCCGGCGCTGTCCGACGAGGAGGTCCGCGAGGTCGCGGCACTGGGCCGGCGGGTCGAGGAGCACTACGGCGCGCCGCAGGACACCGAGTGGGCCTACGACGGCGAGGGCGACCTGTGGCTGCTGCAGTCGCGCCCGATCACGCGCCCGGCGGAGGCGGAGGTCGCGGCGGCCGCCGGGTCGGGTGGCGAGGTGCTGGTCCGCGGGCTGCGCGCCGCGCCGGGCGCCGCGAGCGGACCCGTGCGCCACGTCGAGACCCTCGCCGATGCCAAGCAGCTGCGCGACGGCGAGGTCCTGGTGACGCGGATGACCGCTCCGGACTGGGTGCCGCTGATGCGCCGCGCCGCGGCGATCGTCACCGACTCGGGCGGCATGACCTGCCACGCGGCGATCGTGTCGCGCGAGCTCGGGATCCCGTGCGTCGTCGGCAGCGGGGACGCGACGAAGGTGCTGCGCGACGGTGAGGTGGTGACGGTCGACGCCACTCACGGCGCGGTCCTGGCGGGCGCGGTCGCGCAGGGGGCGGCCGCGCCGGCCGGCGCCGCGGCGCCGGCCGCGGCCGCGACGCCGGCGGCGCCCGTGACCGCGACGAAGGTGCTCGTCAACCTGTCCGAGCCGTCGCAGCTCGAGCGCGTGCAGGACCTCGACGTCGACGGGGTCGGGCTGCTGCGCGCGGAGCTCATGCTGCTCGAGGCCCTCGACGGCACCCACCCGCGGACGCTGCTGGAGGAAGGCCGCGGGGAGGAGTTCGTCGCGCGCATGGCCGCCGACGTGCAGGCCTTCGCGGCGGCGTTCTCGCCGCGGCCGGTGACGTACCGCACGACGGATTTCCGCACGAACGAGTTCCGTGGCCTGCGTGGCGGGGAGCGGTTCGAGCCGCAGGAGGCCAACCCGATGATCGGCCTGCGCGGGGCGCTGCGCTACACGCGCGAGCCGGAGGTCTTCGCGCTGGAGCTCGAGGCGCTCGGGCGCGTCTGGGACGCCGGTTTCGAGAACGTGCACGTGATGCTGCCGTTCGTGCGAACGACGCGCGAGCTGGCGCGGTGCATCGAGCTCGTGGACGCCTCGGGGCTGTCGCGCCGGCGCGGCTTCGAGCTGTGGGTCATGGCCGAGGTGCCGTCCGTGCTCTTCCACCTCGAGCGCTACGCGCGGATGGGCGTGGCGGGCATCTCAGTCGGCTCCAACGACCTGACGCAGCTGCTGCTGGGCGCCGACCGCGACTCCGAGGCGCTGGCCGAGGTGTTCGACGAGCGCGACCCCGCCGTGACCGACTACCTCGCCCAGCTCATCCCCGCCGCTGCGGCCCTCGGGCTGCGCACGTCGATCTGCGGGCAGGCCCCGTCGGTGCATCCGGAGTACGCCGAGCTGCTGGTGCGCTGCGGGATCGACGCGGTGTCGGTCACGCCCGACGCCGTGGACCGCACGCGGCGCCTGGTGGCGGCCGCCGAGCAGCGGCTGCTGCTCGAGGCGGCGCGCGCCGCGAAGGCCGGAGCCTAGGCGGCGCGGACGCTGGCACCCTGCGCCGGCACGCGCGCCGGCGGGGGGACCAGCCGCAGGCCGGCTGCGCCGGTGCGGGCGGAGGTCCCGGCCGGGTGGGCCGAGGGGAGGGTGCCGACGGTCTTGACGTGCGGCGTGAGCATGACGAGCAAGGTAGATCCGGGCGGTCTCGGCGGGATCGGCAGTCGCCCGCCGATCTCGGGCGTAGTTCGAGCACGGCGTCTCCGTACCTCCTACGCGACCGCCCGCGGGCTCGACCGCGTGCGCAGCTGCGCGTGGCGAAGCACTCAGACCACGGTCTGCGGCGCGAGCCGCACCTCACTGCCGCGCCGCCACTCGACCAGCAGCGCGCTGGCGTCGTCGCGCAGGGCGGAGCGATCGTGACGGACGACCGCCTGGCGCAGCCGGCGCAGCGTCTCGGGCGCCGTCAGGCCGGCGGCCGCCTCGCGCTCCACGAACGCCGTCAGCCCGTCCATCCCGAAGAGCTCGCCGTCGGGCCCGCGCGCGTCGGTGAGCCCGTCGGTGTAGAAGAGCAGCAGGTCGCCGGGCTGCAGCGACTCCGAGGCGACCTGCGGCGGCCCGGCCGGCGCCGGCACGCCCAGCGGGGTCGTGCCGGCGGCCTCGAGGACGCGGACGCCCCGCCCGTCGCGGATGATCAGTGGCGGCGGGTGCCCCGCGCTGACCCACTGCAGCTGGCCGGTGTCCACGTCGAGCTGCGCGATGACGGCGGTCACGAACCGCTCGCCGGGGAACTGGTCTCCGACGGCCTCGTCCATCGCGGCGTACGTCTCGAGCAGGTCCTTGCCGGTGCGGCGGCTGAAGCGGTAGGCCGACAGGGCGAACGCCGCGACGCCGGCCGCCGGCAGCCCGTGCCCCATCGCGTCG
Source organism: Baekduia sp. (assembly GCA_035628295.1). Classification (GTDB taxonomy): domain Bacteria; phylum Actinomycetota; class Thermoleophilia; order Solirubrobacterales; family Solirubrobacteraceae; genus Baekduia. The sequence goes on along the minus strand of DASPKC010000273.1, from coordinate 22,588 downwards.
AAGACGCCCAGGTGCAGCACCCGGCCGTTGACCGCGTAGTCGACGGCGTCGCCGCCGTTGTCGTAGCACGGCTCGAGCATGCCGGCGAGCGCCAGGTCGTCGGTGGCGAACACCAGCGGCGGCGCCAGCTCCTGGGACAGCTCGGCGGCGATGGTGATCGGGCGCTGGCGCCGGGTGACCGTGAAGACGTCGCCGTAGGCGCTCTTGGCCACGAGCGTCATCGCGACGAGGTGGGTGAAGCGCTCGCACAGCGCGACGGCCTCGTCGTCCAGTGCCGCCGGGAACGTCATGCCGAGCACGCCCAGCCGCTCGGTGCCGTCCATCAGCGGCAGCCAGATGCGCTGCTCGCCGGTCGGGCCGCCGGGGGTGCGCAGGATGGCGGTGTTGACGAAGCACCGGCCGGCGACGGTGCCGGCCAGCGACAGCGGCTCCGCCGGGGCGTCCGGGCGCTCGGTCACCGGCACGAGGTTGGCGAGCTCGAGGTCCACGACGTACAGCGACACGTCGCGCGCGCCCATGCGCGCGGCCTCTCCGGCGACGATCGCGGGGACGTCGGACGGAGCGCTGAGGTGCGTCCGGCGCAGGAACTCGGACATGACGTCGACGCCGGCGGCCACGGCCGAGACCTTCCCCGTCCCGGCCGCCCTCAACCAGCGACGCGACCGCCGAGAGGTGGGAGAGGGGCCGGCGCCCATCTCCCACCTGGAGCTCAGACGGCGACGAACCCGCGCCTGCGGCTGCTCATGAAGAACCGCTCGAAGGCCACCTTCGCCCAGTGGGCCTGCGGCCCGGCCATGACGTGCGGGTGCTGCGGCGTCCCGAGGATGTGGTCGGCCTTGAAGATGATCCCGTTGTTGCCACCGTCGAGGACGCACACGGCCTCGAGCTCGTCGAGCGGCAGGCTCCTGCGGCCGCCGCCCTGGATGTCGGCGGCGATGTTCTGCGCCGCCACGCGCGCCATGTGCTCGCTCATGTGCCCGGTCTTCGGCACGCCCGCAGGCACCGGGGTGGGGTGCGGCGGGGCGATCGCGATGTCGACGCCTGCGGCGTAGACGCTGTCGATGTCGGGATGGCGGTACTCGTCGTCGACCGGCACGAAGCCGGCCGCGTTGCCCAGCCCCTCCGTCCGGCGGACCACGTCGACGCCGGTGAACGGCGGGACGATCATCGAGAACTTGAAGGGCAGCGTCCGGCCGCCCTCGAGCACCATCTCGCCGTCGCGGACCTCGGAGATCACGTTGTTGGCGATCCCCTCGATCCCGAGGCGGTCGAAGAACTTCTCGACGCGCTGCTGGGAGTCGGCGACGCCGCCGAGGCCGAAGTGGCCGAGGAACGGCTCGGCGGTGACGAACGTGACCGGGGCGACGTCCTCGAGGCCGGCCTTCTTGATCCGGTGGCGCGTGTTGAGCAGGAACTCGTAGGACGCGCCGAAGCACGAGCCGCCCTGCGCGGTGCCGACCACCACGGGACCCGGGTCCTCGAGGAACCGCTCCCACGCGGTCTTCGTCATCTCGGCGTGCTCGAGGTTGCAGACGGACTGGGTGAAGCCGTCCTGGGGGCCGAGGCCGCGGACCTTCTCGAACGCCAGGCGCGGCCCGGTCGCCAGCAGGATGCGGTCATAGGCGATCTCCTCGCCCGAGGCGCTGGTGACGACGCGCGCGTCGGGGTCGATCGCCACGGCCGCCTCGTTGATGAAGCGGATGCCCTTGCGCGCGTAGAGGGGCGCCAGGGGGAAGGTGATGTCCTTGGCGTCGCGCAGGCCGAACGGCAGCCAGATGAGCGACGGGATGAAGGTGAAGTCCGACCGCGGGTCGAGGACGACGACCTCGTGGCGGCGGTCGAGGCGCTTGCGCAGGTCGAGCGCCGCGGTCAGCCCGGCGAAGCTCGAGCCGACGACGAGGACGCGCTTGGGCGAGGGCGCCGAGCCGGCGGAGGGCTTCGGCGGGGAGGAGGCGGGAACGGGCATGGTGGCCTTTCTCGTGCGAGCAGTCAGTGGGGATGGTCCGCGGGGGCGGCCCCCCGTGGCGTCGGCACTGCTCCCGGATGCGCTCCGTAGTTGCTGCGCACGGGACCCGCGGAGGTCCCCGAGGCGGGATGAGGGTGAACGGAGGACGGTTCGGTGAGGAGCACCGGAACGCATAGTACTACTGCACAACCGTGTTGTTGTATAGTGGTCAGCAGTCACGGTTCATCCCGCCGTTCCCCCACCCGCAGGAGCCCCATGTCGACCACCACCACCACCCGCACCGCACCCAGCTGCGCCGCCCCCACGCAGGCGTGGCCGCTGGAGCGCGTGCTCTTCGCCATGGCCGGGACGATGTCCCTGCTCTCGGCCCTCCTCGTCCTCACCGTCTCCGAGTGGTTCGCGCTGCTGACCGCGTTCGTCGGCGTCAACCAGTGGCTCTACGTGACCCTCGGAGCCTGTCCCGCGTCCATCGTCCTGCGCCGGGCCTTCGGCCTGCGCGCCGCCGCCGAAGGAGCCTGATCCATGCCCCACTCGTACGGACCCCTCGGCCGCCTCGGCCGCTGGACCGCCACCCACATCCGTGTCGTCGTCGTCGCCTGGGTCGCCCTGGCCGTCGGCCTCGGCGTCTTCGCTCCGAAGGTCGAGCACGCGCTCTCCGGGGCGGGCTGGGAAGCGACCGGCTCGGAGTCGGTCGACGCCCGCAAGCTGATCGACAAGCAGTTCGACGGCCTCTCCTCGAGCGCGCTCATGGTCGTCGTCCACTCCGAGGACCAGACCGTCGACGACGCCGCGTTCCAGCGCAGCGTCGCGCGCGCCCGGCACCTGCTCGACAGCGACGAGCGCGTCACGCGCGTCGTCGCCCCGCAGCCCGGCGCGTCGATCTCGCGCGACGGCCACACGGCCGTCATCCAGGCGGGCGCAGGCGACACCGCCAACGAGATGGTGCGCTCGGCCGACGACCTGAAGGCCGACCTGCGCGCCTCGGCCGCCGACGGCGTGGAGGTCTCGCTCACCGGCGCGTCCGGGATGTGGTCGGACTTCAACGAGGCCAACCGCGAGGCGATGATGAAGTCCGAGCTGATGTCGTGGCCGGTGACGCTCGTCATCCTGGTCCTGGCCTTCGGCTCGCTGGTCGCCGCGGGGCTGCCGCTCATGCTGACGATCCTCGGCCTGGTCGCCTCGGCGGGCACGCTCTTCCTCGGCACCGAGCTGCTGGACATCTCCATCTGGGCGATGAACTTCGCGCTGATGTTCGCGCTGGCGCTGGGCATCGACTACGCGCTGTTCCTCGTGATGCGCTTCCGCGGCGCGCTGTTCGGCTCCGACGAGCCGGTCGAGGACGGGGTCGCCGAGACCATGGACACCGCCGGCAAGGCCGTCCTCTTCAGCGGCCTGACCGTCCTGATCTCGCTGACCGCCGTGATGCTCGTGCCCTCGCCGGCGTTCCGGTCGATGGCCGGCGGCATCATGGTGTCGGTCGTCTTCGTCCTGGCGGCGACGCTGACCCTGCTGCCCGCCGTGCTCGCCAAGCTCGGCCCCAAGATCAACAACGTCTCGCTCCCATGGGTGCACGAGGGCGAGCACCGCTCGCCGAAGTTCGCCCGGTGGGGCGAGTTCCTGTGGCGCAAGCCGCTGGCCGCCGGCGCGGCGGCCGTGGCGCTGCTGGTGGTCCTCGCGATCCCGGTGTTCGGCCTGCAGACCGGCATGCCGTCGATCAAGGTCGTCCCCGACGAGGACAGCTCGCGCATCGGCTACGTGCAGGTCCAGGACGCCTTCGGCACCGGCGCCCCGGGCGCCCTGCAGGTCGCCACGACCCAGCAGGACGCCGCGAAGGTCGTGGCCGTCGCCAAGGCCGATGACGGCGTGGCGCAGGTCATGCCGCCCATGCCCGGCGCCGGCGGCTCGGCGCTCGTGCAGGTCGTCCCGACGACCGACCCGTCGAGCAAGGCCACGTACGACACGATCGACCGGCTCCGCGAGCAGCTGCCGACGAGCGCCCTGGTGGGCGGCTCCGTGGCGGAGAACCGCGACCTGGAGCAAGTCCTCGGCGACAAGACGCCGCTCGTGATCGGCGTGGTCCTGGCGCTCGGCTTCCTGCTGCTCCTGATCGCGCTGCAGGCGCCGATCATCGCCGCGGTCGGCGTCGTGACCAACCTCCTGGCCGTCGGCGCCGCGTTCGGCGTGGCCCGGCTGATCTTCCAGGAGGGCCACCTGGCCGACCTGCTCGGCTTCGAGGCCCAGGGCTTCCTGGACGCGTGGGGCCCCGTGTTCTTCTTCTCGATGATCTTCGCGATCTCGATGGACTACACGGTGTTCCTGCTCTCCAGCGCCAAGGAGCACTGGGACCGCACGGGTGATCCGCGCGAGGCGATGGTCGGCGGCATGGCCCACTCCGGCCGCGTGATCTTCGCCGCCGCGGGCGTGATGGTGGCGGTGTTCTTCACCTTCGCCCTCTCCGGCCCGCTCCCGCCCAAGGAGATGGGCGTGATCCTCGGCATCGCCGTCCTGCTGGACGCCGCGCTGGTGCGCCTCATCATCGTCCCGGTGATGCTGCGCCTGCTCGGCCGGGCCGCCTGGTGGCTGCCCAAGCCGCTGGACCGGATCCTGCCCGACGTGCGCTTCGGCCACGCCTGAGCCGCATCCCCGGCCGCAGCCGGGCCCGGCGGTGCAGACCGCCGGGCCCGCCCGCACCCCTTGACCCCACCCCCGTTCCCCCCGTCCCGTAGGAGGACCTCCGTTCCCATGCCCGTCTTCGAGCTCACCGAGCAGACCTTCGACCAGACCGTCAGCGGCCCCGGCATCGCCGTCATCGACTTCTGGGCCCCCTGGTGCGGCCCGTGCCGCGCGATGGCCCCGCAGTTCGAGCGGGCCGCGGCGCTGCGGCCCCAGTACCGCTTCGGCAAGGTCAACGTCGACGAGCAGCCCGCGCTGGCCGCCGCGTTCGGCGTCCAGTCCATCCCGACGCTCGCCGTCCTGCGCAATGGCAAGATCGTGGGCAGCGCGGCGGGCGTCGTGGCGGCCGACCAGCTCGTGCGCGCCCTCGACGAGGCCGCCGAGCCCGCCGCCGCCTGACCCCGTGCCCCCCGCCAGCTCCCACCCGCTGCCCCCGCCCGTCATCGAGATCGTCGCCGCGCCCTGTCGCGTGCTCGGCGAGCCGATGCGCATCCGCCTGCTCGAGGCGCTGCGGGACGGCGACGCCTCGGTGCAGGACCTGACGGCGTGGCTCGGGGGTTCCCAGCAGAACGTCCCCCAGCACCTCGGGGGCCTGCGCCGCCAGGCCTCGACGCTCAGCCACCTGCTCGGGAACGTCCGGGCGGCCTGACGGCGCATGGAGGCCGCGCTCCCGCTCGCCCTGCTCATCGGCGCCGTCATGGGGTCGGTGGGAGGCGGGGGCGCGGTCCTGATCGTCCCGGTCTTGATCTACGTCCTGGACCAGGACGTGCACGACGCGACCAGCGGCTCGCTGGTCATCGTGCTCGTGGCGGCCCTGGTGGGCGGGGCGCTGCAGGCGCGCGACCACATGGTCTGCTGGCGGGCCGTCGGGGTGTTCGCCCCCGGGCTCGTTGTCGCGTCGCTCGCCGGCAGCGCGCTCAACACCCTGGTCGACGAGGACCTGCTGCTGGTGCTGTTCTCCGTCCTGGTCCTCAGTGCGTCCGCCGCGATGTGGCGCAAGGCGGGGCTGGAGGACGGGGCGGACGCTTCGATGGACGCCCTGACCCGCGCGTGCCCGCCTGTGCGCGCGCCGCGGGCGCTCGTGGCCGGCGTCGCCGTCGGCCTGCTCACCGGGTTCTTCGGCGTGGGCGGCGGGTTCGTGATCGTCCCGGCCCTCGCGCTGTGGCTGGGCTTCGCGATGCGAGCGGCCGTCGGCACCTCCCTGGTGGTCGTGTCGTGCGCGTCGGGCGTGTCGCTCGCGGGCCACCTCACTGGCGGCGCCGATGTCGTCTGGGACGACGTCGCGCCGCTGGCCGCCGCCATGGCGGCCGGCGTCGTCGCCGGCGGGCTGGTCGGCGCCCGCCTGCCGCAGGCGGCGCTCGCGCGCGCCTTCTCCGTCGTGCTGGCCGCGGTAGCCACTGGCCTGCTGGTCGCGGTCGCGGCCTGACGGACCGTGGTCCGCCTCGCGCGTCGGCGCGCGGACTGGGCGGATGTCCGAGCCATTCCTGAGAGCCGCTCAGGTCGCGCGCCGGGCTGCCGAGTCACCAGGGCCCAGGCACGTACCCGGCCTCCGCGGGCGCCTGCGCCGCCACTCCCCCTCGCTGTCCGATGTCCTCTCGCTCGTCACTCGCTCGTCCCGTCGTGCTGCTGCTCGCCCTGGCCTCCCTGGCTGCGGCCGGTCCCGCCTGGGCCCAGGTCCCGACCGGCGGGCTCGGCGCGGACGACCTCGCCAGCCAGCCCGCCGAGCCGTGGTTCGACGACCCGACCGAGGACCCGGGAGGCGTCCCGGCCCCGCTGCAGCCGCCCCCGGCCGCCGCGGGCGCCGACCCCCGGGTCCCGTACGGCGCGCTCCTTGCCGCGACCGCCCGCCGCCACGGGGTGCCGGTCGCCCTGTTCACCGCGTTGGTCTGGCAGGAATCGGGGTTCCGCCCCCGCGCGCGCAGCCGCGCCGGCGCCCGCGGCCTGACGCAGCTCATGCCCGCCACCGCCCGCTCGCTGGGCGTCCGCCGGATCTACGACCCGGCGCAGAACCTCGACGGCGGCGCGCGCTACCTCAAGCAGCAGCTCACGCGCTTTCGCTCCGCGCGTCTCGCGCTGGCCGCCTACAACGCCGGCCCGGGCGCGGTGAAGCGCTTCAAGGGCGTCCCGCCCTACGCCGAGACGCGCCAGTACGTCGCCCGGATCCTCACCCGCGAGCGGCAGCTGCGCCGGGCGGGGGTGCGCTGATGCGCCGCGCCGTCGTCCTGCTCGCCGCGCTGGCCGTCGCGCTCTGGCTCGCGCCCGCCGCCGCGGCGAAGACCACCGTGCCGCAGCGCATGGTCGGGATCGCGCGCGCCGAGTTGGCCAAGGGGGTGCGCGAGGTGCCCGACGGCTCCAACCGCGGCTCGCGCATCCGGATGTACGGCCAGTCGACGAACCCGCGCTTCTATCCCGCGCCGTGGTGCGCCTACTTCGTCTCGTGGGTGTCCCGGCGCGCCGGCCGGCCGCTCGGGCCGGCGGGCCAGGGCTTCGGCTACGTGCCGTACCTCAGGGCCTGGGCGCAGCGCACCGGCGCCTGGCGACGGACGCCCAAGTCGGGCGACCTCGTCATGTTCCCCCAGCACGTCGGGCTGGTGGAGCACGTCTACGCCAACGGCACCCTCACGACCATCGAGGGCAACTCGTCCAACCGCGTGGCACGCCGCTGGCGGCGGTGGAAGGACGCAAGCGGCTACGTCCGGGTCGCCGCCGGCGGCACCGTCCAGCGCCCCGGGAAGGGCGCGCCGCTGACACCCGTCAGCAAGCGCCGCGAGAAGCTCGCCGCGCGCATCAGCGTCTACCCGTCGCGCACCGTCGCCGTCGGGCAGGCGGTCGGGTTCTCGGCCAACGACTCCAGCGGCGACATCGTCCGCTACCGCTGGGACCTCGACGCCGACGGCAGCTTCGACGATGCGCGCGGCGACAACGCCGAGCGCGCCTACCGCAAGGCGGGCGACGTCAAGGTCGGCCTGCGCGTCACCGACCGGCGCGGGCGCACGAGCAAGGCGTACGTCACCGTGCAGGTCCGCGACAACCAGGCGCCGGTCGCAGTGCTGGACGTGCCGGAGACGGTCCGGATCACCACGGACGTCACGCTGCACGCCGACGACTCGTGGGATCCGGACGGCGACATCGTCCGCTACGAGTGGGACGTCGACGGCGACGGCGTGTGGACCGCCGGCGGCGACCATGCGGAGGTCCGCTTCACCGCCCCGGGCGTTCACACCGTCGGGCTGCGCGTCGTCGACGACCGCGGCGCCGTCACCGAGGCGGTGCGGACCATCCTCGTCACGCACAAGGACCCGGTCGCCAAGGCCACGCTCCCGAGCTCGGCCGGCCTGGGCAAGGAGGTCGCGCTGGACGGCTCACGCTCCTACGACCCCGACGGCGAGGTCGCCTCCTACGGCTGGGACGTGGGCGCCGACGGCGTGATCGACGCCGAGGGCCGGCGCGTGCCCTGGCGCTTCGCGACGCCGGGCAAGCAGCCGGTGCGGCTCGTCGTGCGCGACCAGTGGGGCGCCGAGGCCACCTACGACGCCTCCGTGACGGTGACGAACGCCGCGAGCGTCGCCGTCATCACGTCGCCGGCCCTGCCCGTGGCCGGTGACGACCTGACCTTCGACGCGTCGCGCTCGACCGACCCCGATTCGCGGCTGACCACCTACGAGTGGGACCTCGACGAGGACGGCGCGTGGGACGCCACCGGCCTGCAGGCCACCTGGCGCTTCACGGGCACCGGCGACCGCCGGGTGCGGTTGCGCGTGACCGACGAATGGGGCGCCACGAAGACCAGCGAGAAGACGTTCCGGCTGCTGCTGCGCCCCGTGGCCGCGGTGCAGCGCACGACGGCAATGCCGCTGGCCGGCAGCCCCGTGACGTTCACCGGCACCGGCTCGTCGGACCCGGACGGCAGCATCGACCGGCTCGAGTGGGACTTCGACGACGACGGCGACACCGACGCCACCACCTGGCGGGCGTGGCGGTCGGCGACGACGACGTTCTGGCAGCGGGGGACCCACACGGTGGCGATGACGGTCGTCGACGACGACGGGCTGCGCACCACCGTGCGGGTGCCGGTGACGGTCGGCTAGTCCACCGCGCCGGGCGCGGCCTGCTGCGGTTCGGCGGGCAGCGGCTGCAGGCCGCCGGCACCGCCGGGGAGCGGCCCCCGGCCGTGGCCGTGGCCGTGGCCGTGGCGGGGCCCGTGGTGGTCGCGCGGCACCCCCTGCTGGTCCTGGGGCAGCACCGGCTGGTCCTGCTGGAGCTCCACGGCCGGGGAGCCGGGCGTCGCGGCGACCGGGTCATCGCCCGGCTGCAGCGCCCACGTGATGCCGAACGCCAGCAGGCCGGCGGCGAGCACCATGCCCGCCGACCGGCGCCAGTCGTGCTCGCGCTCGGCGGCCGGCGCCGTGGGGGCCTGCGACGATCCGGCGGCCGCAACTGCGGGAGCCGCGCGTGGCGGGTCGGGGTCCCGGTGGTTCACCCAGAGGCTCATGCCGGCCAGGGTGGCGCCGCGGGCTGGGAACGGCCTGAGACTCCGTCAGGATGGCGTCAGCGGCCTCCCAGGGTCCTCCCAGGCTCCCTTGGGCCGGCCTTCAGGCTCGCGGCGCACCGTGTCGGGCCATGAGCTCCGACACGACCCCCGCGGCGTACCGTCCCCCGTCGCCGGCCGACGAGGCACGCCGCGCCCTCCACGACGTCCTGCTCGAGGTCAAGCGCACCATCGTCGGCCAGGACGCGATGCTCGAGCGCCTGCTCGTGGCGGTCCTCACCGGCGGTCACGTCCTGCTCGAGGGCGTCCCCGGGCTGGCCAAGACGCTCACGGTCCGCACGCTGGCCGACGCGGTCGGCGGCACCTTCGGGCGCATCCAGTTCACGCCCGACCTGGTGCCCAGCGACGTCGTCGGCACCCGCGTGCTGCGCGGCGGCCCGGACGGCGGGTTCGACGTCGAGCTCGGGCCGGTCTTCTGCAACTTCCTGCTGGCCGACGAGATCAACCGCGCACCGGCCAAGGTGCAGTCGGCGCTGCTGGAGGTCATGCAGGAGCGTCAGGCGACGATCGCCGGCACGACCTACCGCGTCCCGCGGCCCTTCCTGGTGCTCGCGACGCAGAACCCGGTGGAGTCCGAGGGCACCTATCCGCTGCCCGAGGCGCAGACCGACCGCTTCCTCATGAAGCTCGTGGTCGGCTACCCCGAGGTCCACGACGAGACCGACGTCGTGACCCGGTCGCTGGCGGGCGCCGTCGCCATCCGCGAGCGCCTCGACCTCGCCCGGCTCGAGGCGTTCGCCGCGCTGGCGCGCGAGGTGCACGTCGACCGCCAGGTCGTCGCGTACGCCGTGGCGCTGGCCGACGCCACGCGCCGCCCGGCGCAGCACGGGCTCGCCGACCTCGCACCGATGGTGCAGCTGGGCGCCAGTCCCCGCGGACCGATCGGCCTGGTCCACGCCGCCCGCTCGCTGGCGCTGCTGCGCGGCCGGGGCCACGTGCGGCCCGAGGACGTGGCCGACCTCGCACCCGACGTCCTGCGCCACCGCCTGCTGCTCTCCTACGAGGCGCTGGCGCAGGGGCGGACGGCCGACGACGTGCTCGAGCGCGTGCTCGACGCGGTCCCCCGGCCGCAGGGCAGCGACCTGCACCTGGCGGCGGCGTGAGCGGCGCGGCGCGGATCGTCCCGCCCGCCGCCCAGGGCCCCGGGCCGCTGCCGCGCGCCGTGGTGGACCGGCTGGCGCTCGCGGTCGGCCGGCGCGCCGCGGGCCTCATGGCCGGCGACGTGCGCGCCCGCGGCACCGGCCCGGGGACCGAGATCGAGCAGGTGCGGCCCTACCAGCACGGCGACGACATCCGGCGGCTGGACCCGGCCGCGAGTGCCCGCACGGGCGTCCCGCACATGCGGCTGCACGTTCCCGAGCGCACCCTGACGACCTGGGTCGTCCTCGACCTGTCGCCGAGCATGGCGTTCGGGACGGCCGACCGCCTGAAGTCCGACGTCGCCGCCGGCGTGGCCCGCGTCGTGGCCGGCGCGGCGCTGCGCCACGCCGGGCGCGTCGGGCTGCTCGCCTGCGGCGGCGCCGAGCCGGTGGTGCTGCCCGCCCGCGGCGGGCGCGCCGCCCTCGTGGCGCTGGGGCGGGTGGTCGAGGAGGGGGTGGTGCCCGACGGCGCCGGCCGCCCGGACGCCCTGGCCGACGCCCTGGCCCGCCTCGGCGTGCTGGCGCGCCGGCCGGGGCTGGTCGCGATCGTGTCCGACTTCCCCGCCGGCCCGGCCCTGCGCGGGCCCCTCGCCGCGGTCGCCGCGCGCCACAGCGTCCTGGCCGTCGAGGTCCGCGACCGCCACGAGCTCGACCTGCCGGCAGCCGGTCGGCTGGCCCTGGTCGACCCGGAGACCGGCGAGCACCACGAGGTCGAGGTCGACGCCGCGGTGCGCGCCCGCTTCGCCGCGCGCGTGCGCGAGGAGCGCGACGACGTCGCGGCGCTGCTGCGCGGCGCCGGCGCGGAGCACCTCGTGCTGGGCACCGGCGGCGACTGGCTGCTGGCGCTCGGCAAGGCGCTGGCATGAGCTTCGCGGCTCCCGAGCTGCTCCTCGCGCTGCTCGCCGTCCCTGCCCTCCTGGCCGCCGCCGCGGTCGTCGCGCGCCGCCGCCGGCGCTTCGCTTTGCGGCTGCCCGCCGCGCGGGCGCTCGTCGCGGCGGCCGGGCCCGGCCGGTCGCCCTGGGCGCGGCGGCTGCCCGCCGCGTTGCTGCTGGCCGGCGTCGCGGCGCTCGCTGTGGCGCTGGCCCGGCCGCAGGCGACCGTCCGCGTGCCGGTGGAGCAGGCGTCGGTCCTGCTGGTCACTGACACGTCGGGATCCATGCTGGCAGAAGACGTCGCGCCGTCGCGCCTGGCCGCCGCCCAGCGGGCCGCGCGCGACTTCCTCGACGAGGTGCCCGACGCGGTCAAGGTCGGCACCGTCAGCTTCGCCGACACCGCGTCGCTCTCGCAGGCTCCGACCACCGACCACGACGCCGTGCGCTCGGCCGTCGGTGGGCTCGCGGCCCAAGGCGGCACCGCCACTGGCGAGGCGCTCGACACCGCGCTCGACGCGCTGCGCCCCGGCGGCACGGCGGCGGGCCCGCCTGCTGCCGTGGTGCTTCTGTCCGACGGTGCCACAACGGTGGGGCGCGACCCGGCGCAGGTGGCCGCGACCGCCCGCCGGCTGGGCGTGCCCGTCCACACGGTGGCGCTCGGCACGCCCGGCGGCACCGTGCCCGATCCGCGAGGCGGCGTCCTGCGCGTGCCGCCGGACCCCGAGTCGCTCACGCGGATCGCTGGCGCCTCCGGCGGGCGGGCGTTCAGCGCCGCCGACGCCGACGGACTGCGTGCCGTCTACCGCGAGCTCGGCTCGCGCCTGGGCACCGAGCCGCAGGAGCGCGAGATCACCGTCGCGTTCACCGGCGCCGGCCTCCTGCTCGTCGCCGGCGGCCTCGCGGCCGGCGTGCGGCGCCGCCCGACCCTGACCTGATCCCGACCCGAGGAGACCCCTGACATGACCCCCGAGACCGAGCACCTGTGGGCCGGCGACTGGCGTCCGGGCGCCGCGCCGGACCCGCCGCGGGAGCCTGCCGCCACCGCCGCCCGCGAGCGCGCCACGCCCGCCCCCGCGGCCGCCCGCGGCCGGCGGCGCGCCGTCGCGGTGTCCGCCGCGGCCGTGGTCGTGGCGCTCTCGGCCTACGGGCTGGGCGCGGCGCGCGACCACGCGCCCGCCGGCGGCGCCCCGTCGCGGACGCTGCCGGCGGCGACCGCGAACGTCCCGGCCACGTCGGTGACCAAGATCTACGACCAGGCCAGCCCGGCGGTCGTGTCGGTGCGTACCGGCAGCGGCCAGGGCACCGGCTTCCTCGTCGACCGCGACGGCACCATCGTCACCAACGCGCACGTGGTGGGCGACGCGACGACCGTCACCATCCGCTTCGGCGAGGACGGCGCGCGCACCACGGGCCGCGTCACCGGCGCGGACCCGTCGAGCGACCTCGCCGTCGTCGACGTCCCGGCGTCTGCCACGAAGGGGGTGACGCCGCTGCGGCTGGCCGACGACGCGACCGTCGACGTCGGCGACCAGGTCGTGGCCATCGGCAACCCGTTCGGCCTGGACCGCACCGCCACGACCGGCATCGTCTCCGCCGTGGGCCGGTCGATCGAGGCCCCCGACGGCTTCTCGATCTCCGGAGCCATCCAGACGGACGCGCCGATCAACCCCGGCAACTCCGGCGGCCCGTTGCTCGACGCCGCCGGCCGCGTGATCGGCGTGAACTCGCAGATCGCCACCAGCGGCGCCGGGGGCGGCAACGTCGGCGTCGGGTTCGCGGTGCCCACGAGCCTCGTGCAGCGCGTCGTGCCCGCGCTGCAGGACGGGCGCAGCGTGCAGCGCGCCTACCTCGGCGTGTCGACCGTGACCACGGCGTCGGGCACGGGCGTCGAGGTCGCCGACATCGTGCGCGGTGGTCCGGCCGCCGCCGCGGGACTGCGTGCCGGCGATCAGGTCCTGCGCATGGACGGGGCCGCCGTGGACAGCCCCGAGGACGTCGCAGCGGCGATCGCCGACCGCAGGCCCGGCGACGAGGTCGACGTCGTGGTGCGCCGGGGAGGCGGCGACGAGACGCTGCGCGTCGCGCTCGGCACCCGGCCGACGGAGGCCCCCTAGCCATGGAGCTGACGACCCCGTGGGCGCTGCTGGCGCTGCTCGCCGTCCCGCTGGGCCTGGCGTGCTACGCCGCCCGTGCCCGCCGGGAGCGCGCCGCCACGCGCGCGTTCGCCGCGCCGCCGGTCGCCCCGTCGGCGCTACCACGCCGCGCGGGCTGGCGCCGCCACGCGCCGGTGGGGCTCGTCGGCCTGGCGCTGACCGCGCTGCTCGTCTCGCTGGCGCGCCCGACGGCCGTGGTCGCCGTGCCCGCCGAGCAGGCGTCGATCGTGCTGGCGACCGACGTCTCGGGGTCCATGCAGGCCACCGACGTCGCGCCGTCGCGCCTGCGGGCGGCCAAGGCCGCCGCGCTGGAGTTCGCGGGTCGCGTGCCGCGGCGGGTGAAGATCGGCGTCCTGGCCTTCAACCAGACCCCCTCGGTCCTGCAGGCGCCGACAGCGGATCGGGCCGCGGTGCGCGCGGCCATCGGCCGTCAGGAGGTCAGCGGCGGCACGGCGACGGGGGACGCGCTCGCCGCCGCGCTGCGGCTGGTGCGCCCTGCGGGCGCCGGGAGGGCGCCCGCGGCCATCGTCCTGCTCGGCGACGGCGCGTCGACCAGGGGCCGTGACGCGGTCGCCGTCGCCGGCCAGGCCCGGCGGCTCGGGGTCCCCGTGTTCACCGTCTCGCTCGGCACCGCGCAGGGCACGATCCGGGTCACCGGCCCCCACGGCGCCACGCGGACCGAGCAGGTGCCGCCAGACCCCCAGACGCTCGAGCGGGTGGCGCAGACGTCCGGCGGCCAGGCCTTCCGGACCGCGGACGCCGAGCGCCTGCGTGCGGTGTACGAGCGCCTCGGGTCCCAGCTGGGCACCACCGAGGAGGAGCGCGAGCTCACCTCGGGGTTCGCCGGCGCCGCCCTCGTCCTCGTGCTGCTCGGCAGCGCCCTGTCGCTGCGCTGGACCGGGCGGCTCGTCTGACGCCCCGTCGCGGGTCCGCAATCGACCACATGCGCATCGGGGCGCACTACGGGCCCCGGGTCGTGGGCCGGATGCCAGGGTGTCGTCATGCCGAACCCGACGAGCCACGAGCCTGGCACCAGCAACAGCGGAGCAGGGCCGCACGGCCCCGGCCGCTCCCACAACCCGACGGTGAGCTACGAGCTCGCCGGCGAGGTGCGGTGGCTGGACGCCGGGCTCGACCGGATCGTCGTGCGGATCGGCGAGGCCAGCGGCCGGGCGGGGCGCTGGCTGGGGGAGGACGTGACGTTCGACCTGGCGCGCAGCCGCCGCCCGGACGCCGAGCTGCTGCCCGGCACGAACGTGCGCGTCCACGCCAGGCTCCCTCGCGACCTGGGCGCGACGGCCCCCGATCCGGTGCCCGCCCTGAGCGTCGCGGTGGAGGCCTAGAGGCGGGGGAAGGGCCCGGCCCGGCGGCGCGGCGCCCGCCGCCGGGCCGGCGACGCCTCGCTCAGTGGGCCAGCGCGACGCCGAGCCAGGTGATCGCCAGCGACACGAGGAACACCACGCCCTCGATCCAGTGCTGGTTGGGGCGGCGCGTGTGCCAGAGGATCAGCGCCGTGACGAGCCCGACGAGCCCCAGCTTGGCCTGCAGCTTCTCGTCGTCCCAGCGCACGAACTCGTCGGCCATCGCCGCGCCGGTCGCCAGCAGGACGCCCAGGGCGACCAGTGAGCCCCAGCCGAAGCTGCGGGCGATGCGGCGCAGGCGGTCGCGCTCGTGCTCCGGCGCGCCCCGGAAGGCGGGCACGATCGCCGCCACCATCACGAGTTGGCCGCCGACGAAGAACGCCACCGCCAGCAGGTGCAGCAGCCGGACGACCTCCCACGTGCTCATCGGGAGCACCGCCCGACGGTGCGCGTGGCGCGCACGCGCCGGCCGTCGCCGAGCACCACGACGACGTCGAGGAGCCGCGGCGCCCGCGCCCGGCGCAGGGTGAGCGCGAACGGCGCACGGCGATCGCGCGCCACCAGGCGCCCGCGGGAGCGGACGTCCAGGCGGCCGACCAGGCCACGGTCGGCGCCCGTCACCGAGACGCGCACGCGCGAGCGCGCGCAGGTGCGCGCGCGCAGGGCCCGCAGGCGCACCGCGAGCCGCGGCGGCCCGGAGGCCTGGAAGGCCGCCGCCTGGCGGTCGACCAGGCCGACCAGGTCGCCGAGCGGCAGGTTGACGTCGGCGATGTGCAGGCCCCACGTGGCGTCGGGCGAGGGCTCGAGCCGCCGGGCGGCGCCGATCGGCTCGATCATCAGCACGTTGGCACCGTTGCGCTGCTCGCAGCGGCCGGTGTAGCGGTCGGCGGGTTGCAGCCAGGGCGTCGGCGCCGTGGGCGGCGGCCCGCGGAAGAGCTGCACGAGACTGGCGAAGATGAAGCCGGGCGCGAAGCCGTCGCCGCGCAGGTAGGTGGTCAGCGCGCTGCGCGCGTTGGTCCCGAGCGATGCCGGGTTGGTGCACAGCACCTCGTACTCCGGGCCGGCGGGGAAGCCGGCCCCGCTCGTGTCGGCCGCCGGCGCGCGCCCGAAGCGGCTGGTGGACGGCGGGTCCTCGTTGAAGGCCGAGAACGCCACGACGCAGCCGGCCTGCGCGGCGGCCGTGCAGGCAGGGACGTGGGTGAAGTCCCCGCCGTCGAGGCGGCCCTTGCGCACCAGGACGTTGCCTCCGAGCAGCAGCGCGGAGACCAGGCGCCGCCGGACGTCCGGGCGCGGCTCGATCTCGTCGCGCACGAGCTGGCGCAGCATGCGCGTGCCCTGCGAATGGCCGATGAGCACGACGCCCCGGCCGCCGTTGTGGCGCTCGAGGTAGCTCCGCCATGCCTCGCGGACGTCGCCGAACGCGATGGCCCCGCCCCGGGCGCGCTGCTCGGGCGTGCCGGTGAAGATCGAGGCCACCGTGAGCTGCCGGTAGACAGGCGCGAAGACGCGGCAGCGCTGCGAGAAGCGCCCGGCCTGCCAGCGCGCGATCGACACGACCTCCGGGTCGCGCGTCTGCGTCGCGTTGGTCGTGGGCTGGTTGCTGACCGTGGGGTAGACGTAGAAGCAGTCGATGTCCGGGCCGGCCGCGAGCCCCGGATCCTCCACGCGCGGGCCGTCCGGCCCCTCGACGGTCGTGGCGAGGCCGTCGCGGCAGGGGTCGTCCTGGCCGCCGGGGCCGCACAGCCACACCACCTCGGCCTGGGCGGGCCCGGCGGCGACGGCGGCGGCCAGGACGGCGAGCAGGAGGGCGGCCAGCGACGCGATGCGCGATCCGTGCACGCCACGCGACGCTACCGGCCGCGGCGCCGCGACGGCTTACCGGCCGTGGTGGTGGTGGGCGCGCAGCTCGGCCTGCGCGTCGTGGAACACGGAGCACAGGTCCAGCAGCGGCTGGGTGAGCGCGCCGAGGCGCGCCAGGCGGTCGCGCTCGGGCGCGGGGCTGAAGTCCTCGTCGCCGCGCTCGTGCACGTAGCCGGCAGCCGTCTCGGCCAGCAGGACGACCTGCGGCTGGGTCAGCGTCAGCGGTCCGGGCTGCTCGCCGCGCGCCACCGGGTCGATGTGGTCGATCAGCTCCACGAGCGCGCGCAGCTCCAGCACGGCGCCCGCCTCCTCGGTGCGCGGTGCCAGGAAGTCGCGGTTGCGCCGCCACGCCAGCGCGTCGCCCAACGCGCGGGCGTCGGTCGCCGTGACGAGGGTGCCCAGGACCAGGTCCGCGGCCCCCATCGGGCCGTCGACCACCTGGAACGAACGCTCGGTGAAGGAGACGGCGGACATCTGGTGACGGTATCGCCCTTCGCGGTGAGAACCTTGAGGGGTGCCGGACCCCTACCTCGTCCTCTTCGTCGTGGACCCTGCGGCCGACGAGCACGCCGAGGCGTTCGGCGACCTGGCGGCGACCGTCTCCCAGCTGCACCGCTGGGAGGGGCCGGAGCCGCGCGCGTTCGACGCGGTCCCGTCCCGGTCCGAGGAGCGCACCGTGGGCATCGCGCTGCGGATACCCCGGCGACCGGTCCGTGATGCACCCGCGATCGCCGCGCTGGTGGAGAGCTGCGCGACGGTGGCCGATGGCCTGGGCGTCGCGCTGGAGGTCCAGCTCGAGGAGGTCGTCCTCGGCGAGCTGCGTGCCGGGGTGGTCGAGGAGTCGGTGGTGGTGGCGCTGCGCGAGCGGCTGGGCGTCGAGCTGAACTGAGGCCGACCGTCAGATCCCCGGCGGCCGCGCCGACCCGCCGGGCGGATGACCCGGATGACCCGGATGCCCCCAGCGACCGCGACGCCGCTGCACCTGACGCTCGACCCGTTCTGGGACGTCCTGGAGTGCTTCGCCGTCGGGGCGGTGCTCGACGCCCAGCCCGCCGGCGCCTGCTGGGCGGCCGGCGAGAACGGCGGTGCGCGCTGGGTGGCCTCGCCCGACGGCCGCGAGCTGCTGGGCTTCCTCGTCGCGGAGCCGTGGGACGTCGACGTCGACGCGCTGCCCGAGCTCTTCGGCGGCCCGCGCTTCCGGGTCCCGCTGCTGGGGCTGGACGCTGCGAGCGCCGGCGAGGTCGTGCTCGCCGTCCGCGGCCGCTTCGAGCCGGGTGAGCCGACGAACGACGCGCTGTGCTTCCACGAGGGCATCGGCCTGACCGCGGACGACCCCGAGGGTGCGCTGACCCGCTTCCGGCTCGCGCTGGAGGCCGGCCACGAGAAGTCGCGCTTCGCCATCGGCTACGTGCTCGTGGAGCTCGGCCGTCATCGCGAGGCGTACGACCACCTGCGCCGCTACGCCGAGGTCGCTGCGTGGAACGCGTGGGCGTGGTCGTGGCTCGGGCAGGCGTGCGCGGGCCTCGGTGACCACGCGGAGGCGCGGGCGGCCTACCGGCGGGCGCTCGAGCTCGAGGCCGCCGGCGGTCTGGAGACCGACGCGGGGCGGCGGCTGGCCGAGCTGGGCGAGTGAGCGAGGCTCGAGGGCGGGCACCCGCACCCCGGGCGTGCGGTCCGGTCGCGGCGCGTCCACCGGCAGGCACGGCGGTCGGCTGGCGCGCCCGCGGGCAGACTGACGGCAGTCGATCGCGCCGCCCTTCGCTTCTCCTCTCTCCCGAAGGACAGCGCCGCACCGGGACTGACGCCCGGCGCCGCGCGCGGCCCCGTTTCAGCGCGGCCGGACCCCGGCGGTCCGGCCGCCGCGATCGCGTGGCGTCTGCGCACGGACGGCGCGCGCCCCACGAGGGCGCCGTTCCGCCCGCCCGCCTGGTTATGGTCCCCGACGTTCACAGGCCGAGTCCCGTGCCCTCCGGGTCGCGGGAGCGGGGGACCCACTCGAGCCGGCTCTCCACCGGCTCCGGGGCGAATCGCCGCCACCAGGCGGCGTAGCGCGATCGCTGCGCGAGCCCGTCAGCTCACCTCGCAGGCCCCGACACGACAGAGGTACCTGCATGGACGTAGCTGCTGCGATCCCCGACGAGGGGTGGTCGATCCGCGCCGACGCACCGGGTGCGCGCGATCTCGGCTGCCCCGACGTCTGGGCCCACTCCCAGGTCCGGTCCGCGCGCCGGCGCGCCGCGGCGCACGCGCGCCGGCCCGGGCTGGCCGCCGCGACGCCGGCGAAGGTCTCCGCCGCGTTGGTGACGGCGACGCTGCTGGCGCCGACGCTGCAGAGCGCGCAGGCGCACGAGACCGGGCAGGCGGCCGAGACGGCGGCGGGCTCCACGCTGCAGCGCGGCGACCGCGGGGGCGCCGTCAAGGCGCTCCAGCGCGCTCTGGGCATCACCGCCGACGGCGTCTTCGGCCCGCAGACCGCCAAGGCCGTGCGCGCGGCGCAGCGCGACCGCGGCATGGAGGCCGACGGCGTCGTCGGTGCGCCGCTCGCCCAGGCGCTCGGCGTCAACCTCGGCGCCGGCGCCGGCGCCGGCGCGCGGCCGCGCTCGCTGGCGCTCACCGGGGCGGGCACCGTCGTCCTCGACCGGGCCGCCACGCGCGCGCTGCAGCGCGCCGTCGGGGTCCGCGCCGACGGGGCGATCGGCCCGCAGACCCGCGCGGCCATCAAGCGCGCTGAGAAGCGCCTCGGCCTGCCGGCCGACGGGCGCCCGGACAGCGAGCTGCTCAACCGCCTCGGCGTCGCGGCCGGCGGCGGCGACACCGAGGCCGGCGGCGAGCGGGAACCCGCCGGCGAGCCCGCGCCTTCCAGCGGCTCGAGCGACGCGGGCGCGGCCGTCGCGGCCGCCCAGGCGGCCATCGGCACCCCCTACGGGTCCGGCGGCAACGGCCCGGACGCCTACGACTGCTCGGGTTTGACGGTCCACGCCTTCAAGGCGGCCGGCATCAGCCTGCCGCGCACCAGCTTCGCCCAGTACGGGCAGGGCACGCGCGTGGACAGATCCCAGATCCGGGCCGGCGACCTCGTCTTCTTCGACACCAACGGACCCGGGGCCTCGCACGTCGGCGTCGCCACCGGTCCGACGACCGTGGTGTCGGCCACCTCGCACGGCGTCAAGGAGCACTCGTTCTCCTCCGGCTACTGGGCCGGCCACTACGTCGGCGCCCGCCGCGTCGCCTGAGGCGGCGCGGCAGCCCGCTACGCCGCCGCGCGCCGCAGCAGCGGCGGGCGGACCACGACGGTCCGGAGGCGCGTGTCGAGCTCGACGGTGACGTGCCCCTCGTCGGTGCGCACGGTCGCCAGCCAGCGGTCGCGCAGCCGGCCGACGGGCGCGAGGCCGCGCAGGCGGCCGCCGCCGGCGGCGGCGATGGCGGTCTCGGCCAGCACGGCGCGCTGCCGGTCGACGCGGGCCGGGGCCGGGACGGACGGGGCGGAGAGGTGGGCCATGGCGACGAGTCTTCCGGCCGATCCTCAGCGGCACGTGTGGGCTCCCTGAGCGCCAGATAAGCTCGTGGCAGTGACGCTGATCGAGGCCCGCGGGCTCACGAAGCGCTTCGGCGAGCGGACGGCCGTGGACCACGTCGACCTCGACGTCCCCGCCGGCTCGTGCTTCGGCTTCCTCGGACCCAACGGCGCCGGCAAGACCACGCTCATCCGCCTCCTCCTGGGGCTCGCGCACGCCGACGAGGGCCGCGTGACGATCGGCGGTGTCGACGTCGCGCAGGACCCCCGCACCGCGCTGCGCCGGGTCGGCGCGATCGTCGAGGAGCCGCGGTTCCACGGCCACCTGACCGGCAAGGAGAACCTGGAGGTCCACGCGGCCCTACTGGAGGGCGACGCCCGCGCCCGGATTCCGGCCGCGCTGGACCGCGTGGGCCTGCACGGCCGCGGCGACGACAAGGTCAAGGGCTATTCGATGGGGATGCGCCAGCGCCTCGGCGTCGCCCGCGCGCTGCTGGGCGAGCCGACGCTGCTCATCCTCGACGAGCCGACCAACGGCCTCGACGCCGAGGGCATGGCGGAGTTCCGCACGCTCATCCGCGGCTTCGTCGAGCGCGAGGGCCGCACCGTCTTCCTCTCGTCGCACCTGCTCGACGAGATGGAGAAGCTCTGCGACGCGGTCGCGATCGTCGAGCAGGGCCGGGTCGTGCAGCAGAGCACGGTCACGTCGTTCCTGGCGGAGGCCGGGCTCGCGCTGATCCTGGACGTCGACGATCCCGCCCGCGCGCGCGCACTGCTGGCCCATCCCGACATCACCATCGTCGACCTCGACGACGGCAGGCTGCGCCTGGACGGGGTGGGCGAGCGCGAGCAGGCCGCCGCCATCGTCAAGCGGCTCGTCGACCACGGGGTGGGCGTCGTCGAGATCCGCCGCCACGCCCCCACGCTGGAGCAGCGCTACCTCTCGCTGACGCGCCACGAGGAGGCAGCGACGTGACTGCGCTCGTCGCCGCCGACCTGCTCAAGCTCCGCCGTCGCCGCGGCCTGTGGCTCACCGCCCTGCTGCTGCCGGCGGTGCTGATGACGGTGATCTTCCTGCTGAGCGCCACGGAGGTCATCGAGACCGACGGCGGTCATACGTTCGTCAAGGACGGCGCCGCCGCGCTGGCGTTCCTGGGCCCGATCCTCGCGGTGCTCATCGGCGCGCGGGTGGGCAGCGACGAGCACGCCGCCGGCACCCTGCGCTACCAGTTGCTGACCGGCGTGCCGCGCGAGCGCCTGTACCTCTCGAAGCTCGCCGCGCTCGCCGTGGCCTGCCTGCTGTTGACGCTGACCGGCGCGGCGGCGGTGCTCGTGTTCGGCATCGTCCTGCCGCCCGCGCCCGGCGACGGCCTGGAGGCCATGGACGTCGTCGACGCGGTCTGGAACCCCCTGCTGCCCACGTTCGCCTACGGCGCGATCGCCTTCGGCGTCGGCTCGCTCATGCGGTCCACCGGGCCGGCGATCGCCGTCGCGCTGGTGCTCAACCTCGTCGGCCTGGACATGCTGACGCTGCTGGTCCTCATCGACGACTGGTTCCGTCACCTGGTGCTCGACGTGGGCATCGACCGCCTCACGCTCAATGCCATCGACGACCCCGAGGACCGGGTCTCGGTGGTGGCGGGGGCGATCATCACCATCCTGTGGACCGGCGGCTTCGTGCTCGCCGGGTGGCTGCGACTGCGACGGCTGGAGGTCTAGGTGGACGAGGTCGGGATCGACATCGACGGTGGCGTGGCCACGATCACGCTCAACGCGCCGCAGCGGCGCAACGCGCTGACGATCGAGATGGCGCGGGCGCTGATCGCGGCGTGCGACGAGGTCGACGCCGACCCGTCCGTCGGTGCGGTCGTCATCTGGGGCGCGGGCGGCTACTTCTGCGCCGGCGGGGAGCGCGGCACGCTGGCGGCGGCGGGCACGGACCCGGCCGATCCCGCCACCTACACCGGCATGGGCGAGCTCTACCGCTCCTTCGTGCGCGCCGGTGAGCTCGAGGCGCCGTCGATCGCGGCCGTCGAAGGCGGCGCCGTGGGGGCCGGCATGAACCTCCTGCTGGCCACCGACCTGCGGGTCCTCGCCACCGACGCCAAGCTCGCCTCGGGCTTCATCCCGATCGGGCTGCATCCGGGCGGCGGCCACATCGGCCTGCTCGGCCGCCTGGCCGGCCGCGAGACCGCAGCCGCCCTGGCGCTGTTCGGCGAGCGCCTGACCGGCGAGCAGGCCGTCGAGGCGGGGCTGGCCCACACCGCGGTCCCCGCCGGCGACGTGCTGGCCACCGCGCAGCGCCTGGCCGCCGTGCCCGGCGCCGACCCGGAGCTCTCGCGCCGCACGGTTCGGTCCCTGCGCCTGGAGCTCGGCCCGCCCGCGCTGCCCTGGGCGGCCGGCCTCGAGCTTGAGCGCCCGTCGCAGATGTGGTCCATGCGCCGCAAGCACCTGGACTCCGGGTCGTAGCGCCGTCCGGACGCCCAGGCGCGGCCGCCGGC
>DASPKC010000272.1:0-18926 GCA_035628295.1 Baekduia sp. | reverse complement strand
ATGCAGGCACTGTTGCGCTGACCGCTTGAGCCCGCCGAGGTCGATCCGCCACTCGATGCCCGCGGCGCGGGCGGCGCGCCACCCGCGCCGAGGCGCGCGGCTCAGGACCCCGCGCCCGCGAGCGCCGGCGCCCGCCGCTCGCGGGGCCGGCGCGGTGGCGCGCCGTCGCCGCGCTCCTGCTCGCAGATGCGGCCGATGCCCATCCCGATCCCGGTGAAGAACAGGCCGCAGAATGCGAGCATGAGCAGCGCCGCGGGCGTCCAGAGCCACGCCGGGACGTAGTCGCGACGCTCGGTCTGCATGACGCGATGGTCGTCGACGAACGCGGCGGTGAAGCGCTCGGGGCGCTCGAGGCCCGGCGTCGGGACGCTCGGCTCGCGCGGCAGGTGCAGCGGGACGTTGAGCATCCGGCGCCCGTCCTGCACGCGCAGCATCGTCTTCCACTCGCCGTGCAGCGGCACCGCCTCCGTGGCCCGGAAGGTGCCGGGAGCGACCTCGCGCAGGCCGACGGCGCGGCGGCCGCCGCCCTGCCAGGCCAGCACGTAGGCCGACTGCGCGTCGCGCACGACCTCCGGGTCGGACACGGTGGCCTCCACGACCGCCTCACGGCCGGCTGCCCCGGCGACGGGCGCCAGGCGCACGTCGGCGCGGACCGCGCGCGGGTCCTGGGTGATCAGCGCGTTCGTGCCGACCACGACGAGGATCGCCGTGGCGCCGAGCGCCGCGCGCCGGCGGACGGCCGCGCCCGGGAGCGTCCCGATGAGCGCGCTGCCCAGCAACGCGCCGAGCAGCCCGCCCGCCACGCCCGCGAGGATCGCGCTCGGCAGGC
This sequence comes from Baekduia sp., assembly GCA_035628295.1. Taxonomy (GTDB): domain Bacteria; phylum Actinomycetota; class Thermoleophilia; order Solirubrobacterales; family Solirubrobacteraceae; genus Baekduia. Next base: position 18,097 of record DASPKC010000272.1, on the reverse strand, counting down.
CCTCGGCCAGCAGCGACGGCTGCCATGGCAGCGGCGCCCACACGTGGGTCCAGGCGTACGCGGCGGCGAACCCGACGGTCCCGCAGGCCAGGCCGGCCGCGAGGCCCGAGCGCAGCGGTCGCAGCTCCGCGCCGCGGCGCCAGAGCAGCAGCTCGATGGCCAGCGCCTCGGCGAGGAACAGCGGCATGGCCGGGACGGTCTGGCCGAGGCCCCCGACGCCCAGGGAGAACGAGCCGCGGATCACGAGGTAGGTGAGGACGACGCGCACCGCCCCGCCGCGGCCCAGCCACAGCCGGCCGGTCGTCAGCGCCACGCCGCCCGCGGCGGCGAGAAGGACCGGGTGCCAGACCTGGCGGTACTGCGGGATGCCCCAGTCGAACTCCGTCGCCCAGAAGGCGATGGCGAACAGCAGGGCGCCCGGGAGGATCAGGCGCACGAGATGCTCGGCCGCCGACTTGGGCGGGGCCGCGAGCGCGTGCCCGGCGGCGCGCTTGGCCTCGAGGGTGAGCACCGCGAGGATCGGCACCGAGAGGATCGCGCCGTTGATCATGACGAGGTGCGTGGGACCCCAGAGCGTCACGTCCTGGCCGAACATGCGGTGCCAGACATCGTCGAGCGGGAAGCCGGTCAGCGCGAAGAGTCCGGCGCCCCCGAGCAGCGCCCCGCCGACGGGGATGCTGTGGCCGCCCGGCAGCGCGAGCGCCCGCGGCGACGGGTGCTCGGCGTTCTCGTGCAGCGCGAAGGCGAGGATCCCCGCGGCGAACAGGCTGTAGAGGCAGAACATGATGGGGTAGTGCGACGGGTTGGCCAGCGGCCCCTCGTCGCGGCCCACGTCGATGTGCAGGCTGATGTCCCAGAAGACGCCGAAGCCGCCGGCGACCAGGCCGACCGTGGCCACGGCGACCGGGAGGGCGGCCCACGGCTCGAGGCCCGTCAGGCGCTGCGCGAGGCCGCCCGCGCGCGTGAGCGCCTGCGAGCGGCCGCTGCGGTGGCCGGCGACGAGCCACAGGAGCACGGCCGTGGACAGCACGCCGAACACGGTGGCGATCGCGATCTGGGCCATGGGCGCGCCGGCCGCGGGGGCCTGCACGGAGGCGATGGTCGAAGCGAGCACGGTGGTGTCCTCCCGAGCGATGTACAGGACTGTACCTACGGTACCGTACCCTACAGTCGTGTACATGCAACCCCCGGGCTGGGAGAGTCCCGGTCGTGCCCGCCCCCCGCATGACCGCCGCCCAGCGCCGCGAGCAGCTCCTCGACGTCCTGGCCCGGATCGTCATCGACGAGGGGTACACCGCCATCTCGATCGACCGGGTGGCGCGCGAGGCCGGCATCGCCCGCACCGTCGTCTACTCGCACTTCGGCAGCCTGGACGGCCTGGTCCGCGCGCTGATCGAGCGCACCGAGCACCGCGCGCTCGGGCAGGTGCGCGACGTCGTGCCCGACCTCGACTTCGACGACGACCCCGACGCCATCCTGACCGACGCCGTGCGCGAGTTCTTCTCCCGCGTGCGCGACGATCCGGACACCTGGCGCCTGGCGGTCCTGCCGGTGGACGGCGCCCCGGTCGAGCTGCGCGAGCGCCTCGGGCGGGCCAAGGCGGCCGTGATCGGCCTGCTGCAGCCGGTCATCGAGGAGGGCATCCGCCGGCGCGGCGGACCGGCCGAGCTCGACGCCGAGCTGTTCTCGCGCCTGCTCGTCTCCAGCGCCGAGGACGCCGCGCGGCTCGTGCTCTCCGACCCGGAGACCTACACGCCCGAGCGTCTGGCGCGCTTCACCGCCACGCTGATGTCCGCGCTGCAGCGCGCTTAGCGCAGCGCCTGGAGCTCGCGGACGATCGCGTCGAGCTTCCCGCGCGGCAGCCCGCTGTAGGACGGCATGCCGTCCGGCGGGTCGAGCAGCTTGCCGCGCAGCGCCCCCGGGTCCAGCCGCGCCCCGATGCGCGACAGGTCGCCGCCGGGCTCCGCGTTGCCGTCCCCGGCGACGCGGTGGCAGGCCAGGCAGCCGGCCTCGGCGACCGCGCCGGCGCGCGCCGCGCCGCCGTCGCCCGCGCCGCCCTCGTCGCCGCAGCCCGCAGCCGTCAGCAGGAGGGCGGCGGCGACGACCATGCGGAGAGATGACCGGCGAGGCACGGCACGGGTCCTACCCCGTCGGCCGCCCCGGTCACTAGCGTGCCGTCGGGTGAGCACCCAGGACCTCACCGACGCGGTCGCCCTCGGCTTCGCCGCCCTGGCCCTCGCCCTGCAGGTCGTGCTGGCCGGCCTGGCGCTCCTCGGCCTCGTGGCGCTCGTCTGGCGCCCGGCGCGCGGCTGGCTGGCGGAGGTGCGCGACACGCTCCTCGGCCAGGAGCTGTGGATCGCCTTCGCGATCGCGCTCGCCGCCACGCTGGGCAGCCTCTACTTCTCCGAGATCGCCGACTTCATCCCCTGCCGGCTGTGCTGGTACCAGCGCATCGCGATGTACCCGCTCGTGCCGCTGCTGCTGATCGCCGCGCTGCGCCGCGACCTTCGCGGAGGCGCGCTCTACGGCCTCGTGTTCCCCGTCGTCGGCGCCGGCGTCGCCATCTACCACGTCTACATCGAGAACAACCCGGACGCCGAGAGCGCCGGGTGCAAGATCGGCGCGCCCTGCTCGGTCAAGTGGATCGAGGAGCTCGGCTACGTGACGATCCCGGTCCTGGCGCTCACGGCGTTCGCCGCGATCGGCGTCCTGCTGACCATGGCGCTCTCGCGCAGCGGCGTGCGCGACGGCCCCGCTTGACCTCAAGCGCACTCGAAGCTGCATCATGGAGCGGGTGCCGGCCCTCGAGATCTCCGACCTGGTCAAGCGCTACCCGACGGGCACCGAGGCGCTGCGCGGTGTCTCGCTGCGGATCGAGGACGGTGAGTTCTTCGGCCTGCTCGGCCCCAACGGCGCCGGCAAGTCCACGCTGATCCACTGCACCACCGGCCTCGCGCAGCCGACCTCCGGCTCGATCCGCGTCTTCGGCCACGACGCCATCGACCACTACGAGCAGGCGCGCCTGGCGGTCGGCCTCGCGCCGCAGGACCTGAACCTCGACTGGTTCCTCACGGTGGAGGAGTCGCTGGACTTCCACGGCGGCTACTTCGGGATGGCGCGCAAGGACCGCCGCGAGCGCACCAGCGAGCTGCTCGAGGCGTTCTCGCTGACCGAGAAGCGCCACGACCGGACACGCACGCTGTCGGGCGGCATGAAGCGCCGGCTCATCCTGGCGCGGGCGTTGATGCACCGCCCGCGGCTGCTCATCCTCGACGAGCCGACCGCCGGGGTCGACGTCGAGCTGCGCCTCGAGCTGTGGCACTACGTCCGGCGCATCAACGCCGAGGGCACGACGATCCTGCTCACCACCCACTACCTGGAGGAGGCCGAGCAGCTCTGTGACCGGATCGCCTTCATCAACCACGGCGAGGTCGTCGCGCAGGGCACGAGCCCTGAGCTGGCGGCCCGCTACCGGGTGGCCAGCCTCGAGGACGCCTACCTCGAGCTCGTGGGGCGCAAGGAGCTGTCGCGCGCGCACGTGGCGGTCGACGAGGTGGCCTCGTGACCGCTGCCCAGATCCGCTTCGCGGCGCTCCTGCGCCGCGAGGTCAGCCGCTTTCTGAAGATCAAGCGCCAGACCCTCGGGGCGCCCCTGCTGGAGACCTTCCTCTACATCTCCGTCTTCGGCGCGGCGCTGGGCACGCGCATCGACAAGATCGAGGGCGTCGACTACGTCGAGTTCATCGTGCCCGGCCTGATCATGATGGCCTGGGCGATGAACGCGTTCTCCAACAACGCGTCGTCGATCCTGCAGCAGAAGTTCCAGGGCGCGATCCAGGACCAGCTCTCCTCCCCCGCCTCCCCGCTGGAGCTGCTGCTGGCGTTCTCGTTCGGCGGGTTCCTGCGCGGGATGCTCGTCGCCGCGCTCACGTTCACGGCGGCCACCGCGCTCGTCGGCATGCCGATCGAGAACCCGCACGTGCTGGTGCCCGCGCTGTTCTTCGTCGGCTTCTTCTTCGCGCAGCTCGGCGTCCTGGTCGGCGTCCGCGCCGAGCAGTTCGACGACGTCTCCTTCGCCCAGCAGTTCGTCCTGCAGCCCCTGATCTTCCTCGGCGGCGTCTTCTACTCCGCCGCGCTGCTGCCCGAGCCGTTCGAGACGCTCACGCAGATCGACCCGGTCCACTACATGATCGCGCTGGTGCGCTACGGCTTCCTCGGCGTGTCCGAGGTGTCGGTGGCGCCGGCGCTCGCGCTGCTCGCGGTCGCCACCGGCGCCCTCTTCGTGGTCAATCTCACGCTGTTCCGCCGCGGCTACCGGCTGCGCGCCTGACCTCCTACACGACCCCTTCGCGCCGGGCGCACTCGACCGTCTGGCGCAGCGTGTCGGCCGCGTCGTGGCGGGGGACCCAGCCCAGCTGGTCGCGGGCCTTGTCGGTCACCATGATCGACGGCACGCGCAGCGCGTGCAGCCACGACAGCCCCGGCGGCAGGAACGGCAGGCGGTTGACGACCTGCGACGCCGCGTCGACCGCGAGGTCCGGGACCGGCAGCGTCCACCACCCGACCGCGCGGGCGACGTCGCTCATGCGCAACTCGCCCTCCGCCGCGAGGTTGTAGATGCCGGGCTCCCCGCGCCCGGCGATCGCCGCCGCCAGCGCGGTGGCGACATCGTCGTGGTGCACGAGCTGGAACGGCACGCCGTTGTCGGGGATGACCGGGCGCACCAGCGGCACGCGGCCCAGCAGCCGCCGGCCCACGGCTGTGCGGCCGCCGAGCTGGAACTGGCGGACGACCTCGTCGAGGAGCAGCAGCGCGTCACAGCCGGCCACGATGCACGGTCGGAAGATGTAGGCCTCGGTGTCCGAGGCGCCGACCACGTCGCGGATGAGCGCCTCGAGCTCGGCCTTCTGCGCCGAGTAGGGGAAGTCGCCGGTCCCCTCCGGGACGACGTCCTCCGTCAGGCGCGGCGTGCGGCCCTTGCGGAACCCGTAGGCCGCCACCGACGACGTGTACACCAGCCGCTGCGCCCCCGCCTCGACGGCGGCCTCGAAGACGTTGCGCGTCCCGCGCAGGTTCACGTCCTGCGTCTCGGCCAGGCTGCCGAAGATCAGGAACGCGAGGTGGACCACCACGTCGGCGTCGGCGACGAGCGCCCGCACCGAGTCCTTGTCCAGGATGTCGCCCTGGCGGTACTCCGTCTTCGTCCACCCGTGGGCGGCCGGATCGAACGGCCGCCGGGCCATGCCGACGACCCGGCCGACCTCCTCCGTGCCCTCGAGCGCGGCCAGCAGGGACCGGCCGATGTCGCCGGTCGGCCCGGTGACGGCGACAGTCAGGCCCGACGTCTCGGGCTTGGCGCGCTCGAACCGCCCGCGGGGGGTGGTCGCCTCCCGGCCCTGGCTGCTCATCGCACGGCCTCCTTCTCGGGCTCGGCGGCACGGTCGAAGCGCCCGGAGCGCGCCGGCGGCAGCCCCGCCACCGAGCGCAGCTCGGCCAGCGAGTCCTCCAGCGAGTCGGCCACCACGTCGAGGTCGCTCATGGCGTCGTAGTCGCCGAGCAGGCCGAAGCGCAGGCCGCCGTTGTAGCTCATGATCGCGAACGCCAGCGCGTGGTTCTTGGGCAGGAACGCGAACGGCACGATCTCGTGCAGCTGGCGGCCCATGACGTACAGCGGGAATTGCGGGCCCGGGACGTTTGTCACGATGACGTTGAACAGGCGCGTGGAGAAGTTGATCCGCGCGGCCTGGGCCAGCAGCGTCGGGGGCGCGAAGTCCTGCAGCCCCGTGAGCACCTCGGCGCCGAGCGCCTGCTTGGACTCCTTCAGGCCCGTCATCGCGGCGCGGACGGCCGCAAGACGCTCGACGGGGTCGCCGATCTGCACCGGCAGCGGCGCGCGCATCGCCGCCACGCGGTTGCCCAGCTTGTGGCGCTGGTCCTCGGTGCGCACCGAGACCGGGACCATCGCCCGCAGCTCGCGGTCCGCCGGCTCGCCCCGGTGCTCCAACCACCGGCGCAGCGCTCCCGCCACGGCCGTGACGACGACGTCGTTGACGGTGCCGCCCAGCTCGTTCTTGATCGCCTTGATGTCGGCGAGGTCGGTGCCGAGCCAGCGAGCCCGGCGGTGGGGGCCGATCGACGTGTTCAGCGGCGAGGGGGGCGCCGGGCTGACCGCCGGCGGCCCGAGCAGCTGGGTGACGCCGAGCGCCCCCTCCGCGGCCTTGCGCGGCGCGCGCGCAAGCCGCGTGGCGCGGCCGAGCACGCGCACCGGGGTCTGCACGACCTCGGCGACACCGCCGGCCACCACCTCCGCCGTGCTCGGCAGGGGCCGCGGCTGCCACGCGCTGTCCTCGCCGGGCTCCTGCGGATCCGGCGTCAGGTCGAACATCACCGAGATGATGTCCACGCCGGACATGCCGTCGATCAGCGCGTGATGGGACTTGCTGATGATCGCGAAGCGGTCGTCCTCCAGGCCGTCGACCAGCCACATCTCCCACAGCGGCTTGGTGCGGTCCAGCCGCTGGGAGAAGATCCGGGCCACGAGCTTCGTCAGCTGCTCGGTCGTGCCGGGACGCGGCAGCGAGGTGTGGCGGACGTGGTAGTCGAGGTTGAAGCACGGGTCGTCGACCCACATGGGCCGCCCGAGGTCCATCGGCGGCTTGAGGAGCTTCTGCCGGTAGCGCGGGACGAGGTCCAGGCGGCGCCGGGTGTGCTCGAGGAAGTCCTCGCAGTCGAGGGCCGGCCCCTCGAACACGAGCAGGCCGCCGACGTGCATGTGGGAAGGCCCCTTCTCGAGCTCCAGGAAGGAGTTGTCCAGGACGGAGAGCCGGTCGTCGGATGCGGACATGGGCTCGGGATCCCCGGCTCGTCGTGTGCCAATCGGCACACAGGCGCTCAGCGTCTGCTGCGAGGTGCCCGCAGCTCGAAGTCCGCGAAGTCGAAGCCGGGGGCGACCAGGCACGCGGCGAGCGTCCAGGCCTGATCCTCGCCGGCGACCGGCGTGGCCGATTGCCAGGCACCGGCCGGCACGAGCAGCTGCAGCTCCTGGCCCGTCGAGGGGTCGGGGCCGAGGAGGTGGACGTCCTGCTCGATGGACAGCTCCAGCGGCGCGCCGCCCTGCCAGACCCACAGCTCGTCGCCGCGCACGCGATGCCAGGCCGACCGCTCGCCGCGCGGCAGCAGGTACAGGATGCTGGTCGCCAGCGCCCGCGGGCCGGGCCAGCCAGGCAGCTCGACCGTGGTCGGCGAGCGGTAGGTCTCGCGGAAGAAGCCGCCCTCCGGGTGCGGCTCGAGCCGCCAGGCGGCGGCGACGGTGGCGGCGTCCATGCGCGGATCCTCGCCGACGGCGCTCAGAGGAGGTCGCCCAGCCCCTCCAGCGCCTTACCGCCCACGAAGATCTCGAGCGCGACGCCGGTCACGCCGACGACGAGCGCCACGACCACGCCCACCGCATCCTCGAGCAGCACGGCCAGCGAGAGGAGCACGACGCTGAGCGCCGGCAGCGTGTCGAGCCCGGTGAACGGCGGCGCCAGGAACGCGGCCAGCGAGCCGCCGGCGACGAGCAGCCCGAAGACGGCGTTGCTGGCCCGGTGGCCGAACAGGAACGTCAGCCGCGGGCGCGACACGCGCTCCAGGCGGCGGGTCATCCGCAGCAGCGCCGCCAGGAACCGCTCGCGCTTGTCCCCGGCCAGCTCGATGCGGCGCCAGCGCTCCGGCAGCCAGATCGTGTCGCGGCCGAGCACGAGCTGCACGGCGAGCAGGATCGCGATGACCTCGAAGACGTGCGTCGCGCCGCCGGTCGGCATGGGCAGCGCCGGGACGCCGAGCAGCAGGACGAAGAGCAGCGCGAAGCTCTTCTCCTCGAAGACCTCGATGAGCGCCTCCAGGGTCTTGTCGCCGTCGGAGCGCAGCCAGTCTTCGAGCTGCTGGCTGGTGGACGGACCGGTGGGGCGCGGGCGGCCGGCGATGGGCGGATCATCGCTCAACCGATGAGTTCCGCGGCCGGAGACCGTCCTTGCCCAGAACCGACCGCCACCCCGAAGGAGCACGCCATGCCGCAGCGGATCACCCCGAACCTCTGGTTCGACACCGAGGCCGAGGAGGCCGCGCAGTTCTACTGCTCGATCTTCCCCGACTCGCGCGTCGTGCAGGTCTCCCGCTACACCGAGGCGGGACCGCGCCCCGCCGGCATGGTCATGACCGTCGACTTCGAGCTCGACGGCCAGCGCTTCACCGCCATCAACGGCGGCCCGCAGTTCACCTTCGACGAGGCGGTGTCCTTCCTCATCACCTGCGAGACGCAGGAGGAGATCGACAGCCTCTGGGCGCGCCTGACCGCCGACGGCGGGTCGGAGGGTCCCTGCGGATGGTGCAAGGACCGCTTCGGCCTCTCCTGGCAGGTCGTCCCGACGGGGATGGAGGAGCTGTTCACCGATCCGGATCCCCAGCGCGCACGCCGTGCGATGGAGGCGATGCTGGGCATGCGCAAGCTCGACATCGCGGCGCTGCGCGACGCCGCGGACGGCGTGCCCGCGGCCTGACCGGCCTCAGAGCGGGCGGTCGAGGACGTACACCTCGGCCGTGGCGTCCGACCGGGCGTCGTGGCCGCCGACGGCGGCGATCACGCGCCGCTGCGTGAGGCGCTCGATGGCGGCGGTCAACTCGTCCACCATGGCGTCGCGCGTGAGCAGCCGCATCGCCCGCACCTCGTCGGCGTGGCGGCCCGCCGCCAGGACCTGCTCGGCCCGCGTCAGCATGCCGCGCAGGACCGTCACGACATGGACGCCGTGGTGGAACGTCGATGCGCTGCGCGGGCCGCGCCCGAGGAACTCCGTGTGGACGCCGACGACGGCGCTGGTGATCGCGGCGTTGAGCTCGCCGCCGCGCAGCGGCCGCTCCGGGACGGGGTGGCCCGCGTCTGCGTCGCCGGCCACGTCTCGCCTCACGTCATCCACGATCCTCTCCGCGCACCGGGATTCCCCCGCGGAGCGCGCACGAACCCCGTCTCGACGGGTGCGCCGCGGAAGATCTCATCGCCGCGGTGGTCGCCGCCGGGGCGGCCTTCGGGGTCGACGTGGGGGCGAGCGTCGGGATCGCCACGATCGACGGGCGCCAGCCGGCCTGCGCGGTCCTCGCGCAGGCCGACCGAGGGCTCTACGAGGCCAAGCGCGCCGGCGGGCACCGGGCGGTCACCGTGGTCGCCGGGTGAGCGCCGGCGCCCGAGGGGCGCGCGGGCCGTGTGGCAGACTGCCCGCCGATGGAGGCCTCGACCCCCGTCGCGGCGCTGGGGCTCGCGCCGCGCGAGCGGCCCGCGCCGGGCGCGCCCCTGCTGGAGCTGCAGCGGCGCATCGGCGCCACCCCCGCTGCGGTGTTCGGGGTGCTCGGCGACCTCGACCGGCACTGGCACCTCGCAGGGCCGGCGATCCGCGTCCTGGCGCTCGACGGACCGCCGGGCTCGCGCCGCGGCGGCCGGCTGCGGCTGCTGGGCCCGTGCGGCGTGCGGCGCACCGTCCGCACGCGGGTGACGCGGCTGGAGCCCGACGAGATGCTCGCCGGCACCGCGAGCACCGCCTCGGGCTCGACCGTGCACGTCACGTGGCGCGTGGCGCCGTGCGGCGACGGCGCGCGGGTGGAGCTCCAGCTCGCGGCGGATCGCGCGTCCGCGCTGGACGCCGTCGTGCTGCGCCTCGGCGGCCGGCGCTGGCTGCGCCGCCGGCTGCAGGCGGCGCTGCAGCGACTGGCCGCCACCGCGGAGGCGACCGCGTGAGCACCACCATGGTGACCGAGCCCCACGCGCTGCCGCGGGCGTCGGAGCTCGACCTCCGCGCCCGGCTGCTCCTCCAGGGCTCCGTGGTGGTCGACTACGGCTTGCGCACCGCGCTCGCGTCCGTCCTGGCCGGGGCATCGCTGGCCGGCGCGCCGGGCATGCTGCGCCGTGGCGAGGCGCGGCGCCTGGGGTTCTACGCCGAGCTGGCCGAGGCCCGCGACGCCGCGGCGGTCTTCGCGGCTCCCGAGCCGGTGGCGATCTCGGCGACGCCGGGCCGCGCGCCGGACGTCGAGGGCGGGCGCGTCGAGCTCCTGCGCTTCCGCAGCCCCTACGTCGCACGTCAGCCCGCCCTGCGCCGCGAGTACGCCCGTCACGAGAACAACGCGACCGCCCGGGCGCAGCACTGGCGCCACGAGGACGGGCCGCGGCCGACGCTCGTCGTGGTGCACGGCTTCGGCGCCTCCCCGGCGTGGTTCAACACCGCCTTCTTCTCGCTGCGCGAGGTCTTCGCGGGCGGCTGGGACGTGCTGCTCTACACGCTGCCGTTCCACGGGTCGCGGCGCGGGCGCCGGGCGGCGGTCAACGGCGCCGAGCTGTTCGCGCACGGCCTCGCCCTCTTCTGCGAGGCGATGCTGCACGCGATCCACGACCTCCGCGCCTTCGTCGACCACCTCCAGGCGACGGGCGCGCCGCGCATCGGCATCACCGGCCTCTCGCTCGGCGGCTACACCACCGCGCTGGCGGCGGCCGTCGACGACCGGTTCGACTTCGCCGTCCCGAATGCCGCGGTGACGTGGATCCCCTCGCTGCTGGACGCCTGGTTCCCGGCCAACGTGACGACGCGGGCGCTGCGCATGGTCGGCGGGGTCGGCAGCGAGGACGTGGCCCGCGCGCTGGCCGTCCACAGCCCGCTGACGTACGCGCCGGTCCTGCCGAAGGACCGGCTGATGGTCGTCGCCGGCCTCGGCGACCGCCTGGCGCCGCCCGAGCAGAGCGCGCTGCTGTGGGAGCACTGGGACCGGCCCGAGCTGCACTGGTTCCCGGGCAGCCACGTCATCCACCTGGGCCGCGGCGCCTACCGCGAGGCGACGCGCCGCCTGCTGGACTGAGGGCCGTCAGTCGAGGCCGAGGATCGCGTGGGTCGTGACCGCCCGCGCGATGACCTTGCCGCCCTGCACGATCTCCGCCTCGGCCGACGCGACGCGGCGCCCGGCCCGGACGCAGCGCCCGGTGCAGACCAGCCGCTCCCCGCCGACGGCGGCGCGCACGTACTGCACGCTGAGATGCGTGTGCGGCGCCCTGGCCCGGTCGGGGAGGCGCATGTGCACTGCCCAGCCGGAGGCGCTGTCCAGCAGCGACGTCAGGTAGCCGCCGTGCACGATCCCGCCGCCGTTGAGGTGCTCGGGCCGCGGCACGGCCTCGAGCACCACCTGCTCGGGGAGCGCCTCGACGAGGCGGAACCCGAGCATCTGGCTGAAGGGCCCGACCTTGCCCTCGCCGCCGCCGTCGCTGTCGACCGTCACGGCTGCATCATGGCCGATACGCTCGCGCTCTCCCGCCGGCGGCCGCCCGCCGGCACCGACACGAAAGGGACGAGGCATGAACGAGGACGCGCCCCTGCGCGGACGCACGATGCTGATCTCCGGCGGCAGCCGGGGCATCGGCCTGGCCATCGCGGTGCGCGCCGCGCGCGACGGCGCGAACGTCGCGCTGCTGGCCAAGACCGCCGAGCCGCACCCCAAGCTCGAGGGCACGATCCACACCGCGGCGGCGGCCGTGGAGGAGGCCGGCGGCCAGGCCCTGGCGATCGTCGGCGACGTGCGCCAGGAGGCCGACATCCAGCGCGCGGTCAGCGAGACGGTCGAGCGCTTCGGCGGGATCGACATCATCTGCAACAACGCGTCGGCCATCGACCTCTCGCCCTCGACGGATCTGGCCGCCAAGAAGTTCGATCTCATGCAGCAGATCGAGGTGCGCGGGACCTTCCTGCTCACCCGGGAGGCCATCCCCCACCTGCGCGCGTCCGACCACGCGCATGTCCTGACGCTCTCGCCGCCGCTGAACCTGTCGAAGAAGTGGCTCGGCGCGAGCGTCGGCTACATGCTCGCCAAGTACGGGATGACGCTCGCCGCACTCGGCTTCGCGGCCGAGCTGGAGAACGACGGCGTCGCCTCCAACTGCCTGTGGCCGCGCACGATCATCGCCACGGCGGCGGTCCAGAACCTGCTGGGCGGCGACGCCGCCATGGCGAAGTCGCGCACCCCGGAGATCATGGGTGACGCCGCGTACGAGATCGTCTCCCGCCCGCCGATGGAGCGCACGGGCCAGACGCTGATCGACGACGAGGTCCTGGCCGAGGCGGGGATCACCGACCTGTCGCCCTACCAGCGCGGCGACGGCAGCGACCTGCAGATGGACATCTTCGTCGACTGAGCCGGGCACGCCGCCGCGCGCGGGTCAGGGCTCGTCGTCCTCGAGCACCTCGATCCCGAGCGCGGCGGCCAGCGTGCCCGCCAGCCCGACGAGCTCGGGCCAGGGCAGCGCCGCGCAGGCCCTCCACGCCCTGGAGGTCCTCCAGGGCGCACTCGCGCAGCTCGCCGGCATGGAAGCGCGCGCCCCGAAACGACGCGCCGGTCAGGTCGCAGCGCTCGAAGCGCGTGGCGTCCAGCGAGCTGCCTTCGAGCTCGGTGTCGCGCAGCACGCAGCCCTCGAAGGCAACGCGCCGCAGCCGGCAGTCCTGCAGGCTCGCAAGATCCAGCAGGCAGTCGCGGAACACGACGTCCTCCAGCGTGCAGCGGCTCAGGACCGCTCCCGTCATGCGGCAGCCCTCGAACGCCACGCGCACCAGCGCGGCGTCCTCGAGCACGGCGTTCGCGAGGCTGCAGCGCTGCGCCGCGACGTCGCGCAGCTCGGCGCGCGGGAGCCGCGCGCCTGCGAGGTCGCACCGCGTCAGCCGCGCCGCGCCGATCTCGACGCCCCGGGCGCTCGGTGCCGCGGCCGCGAGGTCCTCGACGGCGACCTCCGCGATCCACGCGCCGTCCTCCAGCACGGGCGCGGCCGCCTCGAGCCCGGCGGGGACCCGCGGCGGCTCGGGGGCGCGCAGGCGGCTCGGTGGCGGCACGCGCGCAACGTACCGGCAGCTGTCGGCGGATCGCCGCGGCATCTCAGCGTCGATCCGCCACCAGGTGCACGCGGAGCTTGCGCCGCACGCGATCGAGCAGACGTCCGGGCTCGCGGTGCACGTCCCACCAGGTGACGCGCACGACCCGCCAACCGGCCGCGCGCAGCAGGGCCTCGCGCCGCGCGTCCTCCAGCTCGGCGACGACGCCCTCGTGGTACGCGCGCCCGTCGGCCTCGAGCACGAGCCGCTGGCCGGGCCACGCGACATCCACCTCGAGGACCTCACCCTCCACGGCCACCAGCGGGTTGAACAGCGGGGCAGGCAGGTCGGACCCCAGCAGCAGCTCGGCGACGAGGCGCTCGAGCTCGCTGCGCAGCCGCAGCGCCGTCGCCCGGCGCGTGTCGAGGTAGCCGACGACCAAGCGCCTCCCCGGCTGGTGACGCAGGCGGTCGGTGGTGCGCCGCAACGCGGCGGGCGAGCACCGTCCGCCGACCAGCAGGCGGTCGAGCGCCCGCAGCGCCACGGGTCGCGGAGCCACCGCGGCGAGGTCGACGGCCATCCGCGCCGGGCGCAGGACCGCCAGGCCGCGGATGGTCGTCACGTCCTGCGGGCCGAGGGTCTGCGACCGGCGGATGCGCAGGCGGGGACGCTCGCGGTGGACGCCGTCGGCCACCAGGAGGTCGATCCGCCGCGCGGCGTCCTCGTCGACCGCCCGCCAGACCTCGCCGGCGGTCCAGGCGCTCAGGACGCCGACCTCGTCCAGGGCGAGCACCGCGGCCATGCGCCTGCCGTCCGGCGTCGAGGCGCGGTGCCCGACCGCATAAGCCCCGGCGTGCTCGGGGCGTAGCAGACGGGCGCGCACGGCCTCGTCGACCGTGCCGGCCGTGAAGCCGAGGCGCAGCAGCTGGGCGCGGCCGACCTGTCCGTGCTGGCGTTCGGCGAGGTCACCGGCGACGCGCACCAGGCATCTGGTGGCGGATCGACCCTCGGATGCCGCGGCGATCCGCCAACGGGTGAGATCGACGGGGATCGCAAGGCGCGGGACGAGCGGTTCGGACACCCCGTCGACGGTGCCCTGCGCGGGCGCGCGAGTGGGTTGCGCACTGCGCCGATTGCGCGACGCAGCCGCGCCGCCGGGCGCCCGCCGCCCGCGCGCGGACCGCCCGCGGCGCCGTCGCGTCGACCCGCCGCGCCATCTGTTGGCGGATCGACCGTCGGGATGCCGCGGCGATCCGCCAACAGGCGGCAGCGGCGGTCCGGCTACCTTCCCGCACGCATGGCCACGTCCCCGCCCGCCTCGCTGCGGAGCCTCGCCCACGTGGCCACCGTTTCGTTCCTCGCGGGCCGGCTGACGCCCGCGGGCGCGTTCTGGGTCTCGCTGGCGGGCGGGATCGCACTCGCGCAGGCCGGCGCGCGCCACGGCGCCCGGGCCGGCTACGGCGCCTCCATCGCGGCCATGGTCGAGACGGTCGCCGTCATGGGGCCGGCGAGGCTGTCGGGGCCGATGACCCAGGCCCTCAACGCGCCGCTGCTGGGCGCGCTGCACGCCGCCGGCCGCGGCTGGGGCGCGCTGCTGGCGGCCTGCGTCGCCGTCCGGCTGGCGCACTACGTCGTGCTCAACGCCGTCGTGATCGTCGTGGTGGTCGGCGGGTTCGACGCGTTCGTCGACAGCTACGACTCGCTGGCCGAGCTGACCTTCGGCGTCCTGCCGACGGGAGCGGCGGCCGCCATCGTCCTGACCGTCGCAGGCAACCTGGCGGCCGCGCTCGGCTACTCGGCCGTGCAGGTCGCCGTCTGCCGCCGGGCCCTCGCCGCGCCCGGCGGCCCCGGCGCCGCCGACGCGGGCCCGCCGGCAGCGGCCCCTCCGCGCGCGAGCCGCCTCGCGCGCGCGCTCGTCACGGGCCTGATCGCGGTCTGGACCGCGCTGCTCGCGGCGCCGTCCTGGCCGCTGCTGGCGGCGGTCGGCGCGCTGCTGCTCGCCGGCGCCCTGCCACTCGATCGCGCCGGACGCCGGGCGCTTCGGCTGCCGCTCCTCCTGGGCGCCGCGCTGGGAGCGGGCGCCCTCGTCCCGGCGGCGCTCGGCGCCGTGCCCCTGGACGACGCGGCCGTTCGCGCCGTCCGCGCGCTGCTGCTCGTCGCCTCGGCCGGCGTGGTGCAGGCGCACCTCGGCCCGGACGGTGTCCGGGCGTTCGCCGCCGCCGCACTGCACCGCCTGCGGCGCATCAGGGCCTGCGCCGACGCAGCGGCGCTCAGCCCGCACCTGCGCGCCGACCAGCGGCTCCTGCCGGGAGCGCGGGAGCTCGCCGCCGCCGTTGCCGCGGTGGCGCCGCGGCCGGGACCGATGGCGGAGGCGGTGATCGGCTGGGTCGAGACGGAGGAGCGGCGCCGCCCCTCGTGAGTACGATCGGCGCACCCCGAAAGGAGGCCGCGGTGGTCGAGGTGACGGTCGAGGGTGAGGACGTGGTCTTCCGGCCGGTGGGCTCCAACCGGCGCCTGGCGTTCCGCAAGGGGGTCCGCGTGGCGCGGGCGCACGTGCGAGGCGTCCGGCACGAGCCGCCTCCCCGGTGGAAGTTCCGGGGGGTGGCCAACAAGGGCAGCTGGATCCCCTGGGTCCACACGATCGGCTCCTACAAGGTCGGCCGCGAGCGGATCTTCTTCGACGTCCGCCACCGGCACAGCGACAAGGTGCTCGTCGTCGAGCTCGCCGACGAGCACTTCGACCGGCTGGCCGTCGAGGTGCAGGATCCTGCGGCGGTGCTGCAGCTCCTGCGCGACTCCGGCGCCTAGGCTGCCCGGCGTGACGGACCTGCGCAGCGATCTCGGGCTCGCCGGCGAGCTCGCGCGCCGCGGCGGTCTCCTGGCGCTCGAGCACTTCCGGCGCGGCACGCCCGCCGCCGCCAAGGCCGATGGGACGGTGACGAGCGCCGCCGACGCGGCCGTGGAGGAGCTCGTCCGGGCCGTCCTGGCCGCCGAGCGCCCGGCGGACCGCGTGCTCGGCGAGGAGGCCGGCGACGCGGGGAAGGGCGCGCGACGCTGGATCATCGATCCCGTCGACGGCACGGCCCAGTTCGTGCGCGGCAATCCGAACTGGGCGACGCTCGTCGCGTTGGAGGACCGGGAGGGCCTGGCGGTCGCGGTCATCGAGGCGCCGGCTCTCGGCCAGACCTGGCACGCCGTCCGGGGCGGTGGCGCGTTCGACGCGGCGGGCGCGCGCCTGCGCGTCTCGCACGTCGACGACCTCGCCGCCTCCTGCGTCGCGCTGCCCGACGTCCGCCGGCTCGCGCGCACCCCGCTGCGCGACGCGGTGATCGACGTCGTGGCGCACGCCGCGGCCGGCGTCGGCTGCGAGTCGTTCTGGCCCTACGTGCTGGTGGCCGCGGGCCAGGCCGACCTCGCCGCCGTGCCGATCGCCTATCCGTGGGACCGGGCCCCGGGGTTCCTGCTCGTGCGCGAGGCCGGCGGTGCGGCGGCGCAGCACCCGTTCGGCCTCGACGCCGACGGCGTGCTGCTGGCCAACTCCGAGCCGCAGCTGCAGGCGCTGGCGGCGCGGCTCGCCGCCCGCGCCTGACCGCTCACCCGGGCTGCCATCCGAGCCAGTCCACCGCGCGCCCCGCCACGGCAGGCGGCACGACATGCCCGCCGTCGAATTCGTCGTAGGTGACGTCGTAGCCGGCGTCTCGCAGCGCCGGCACCAGCCGCCGGCTGCACCGGTCGATCGGCAGGACGGCGTCCTCCACGCCGTGGCTGACGTAGATGGCCGGCCGGCCGACCTGGCCGGCGGGCGCCATGAACCCCGGCGAGAACGCGAGCAGCCGGCCGAACAGGTCGCCGTTGGTCAGCCCGAGGGACAGCGCGTAGGACGCGCCGTCGGAGAACCCCCCGAGCGCGACGCGCCCGCGCTGCACGGGGCAGCGAGCGAGGACCTGCGCGAGCGCGCGGTCGAGGAACGCGACGTCGGCCCCGTAACCCCCGGCGATCACGTCCCAGGTCGACGCGCGGGAGTCCGGCGCCAGCAGGACGAATCCCGCGCGGTCCGCGACCCCCGCGAGGAGGTCGAGCGCCCGGGAGGCCGACGACCCGGCGCCGTGGAGCAGCACGAGCAGCGGCGACGGGATGCCGGCCGCCGCCTGCGGCGGCACGTGGACGAGGCCGTCGCGCCCGCGCGCGAGCCCCAGCGCCCGGCGCCCGGCGGCCGGGGCGTGCGCGGGCGGCTCCTGCGGGACGCGGGCACGCAGGCGCGCCGCGCCGAAGGCCGGGTCAGCGGCGGCGCACATGCCCGGCGACGCGGGGGTGCAGGGGGTCCTCCACGCGGCGGGCGTGCGCGGCGGCGATGCCGCGTGCGATCCGGGCGCAGCGGCCCACCGCCGCCCAGTCGACGTGCTCGGGCACGTCCGTCGGGTGGTGGTAGTGCGGGAAGTACCCGGGCCCCATCGAGAGCAGCGAGATCGTGGGCAGCCCGGCGCGGAGGGCCAGCAGCGGATCGGTCCAGCCGCCGATGCGCCAGCGCTCCGGCGCCGGCTCCCCGGCGAGCCGGGCGCCTTCGTCGGCCAGCGCCAGGTCGCCCGCCCGGTAGCGGTGGCGCAGCAGCGCGCCCTCGGCCTCCAGGACGATCGGTGTCCCGGCGCCGAGCGTGTCCAGGCCGAGGACCAGCGTGCGCGCCGGGTCGAGGTCCAGCCGCGACAGCGCCGCGGCAAAGCCCTCCATGCCGGCCTCCTCCCCACCCGGGAGCACCACGACCAGGTCGAGGTGCTCGAGCGGCTTGCGGGCGAGGTCCAGGGCGACCGCCACGCCGGTCGCGTTGTCACTGGCGCCCGGGACCGTCCGGCCGCGGAAGAGGTCGAGCTGCAGCGCCAGCGCGGCCGCGAGCACGACCCGGCCGGCCCGCAGCCCGAGCGCCGCCGCCGCCAGGCCAACGCCGACGGGCGCCGCGAACGGGTCGACGCTGTGGCGCTGGAGATGGCGCCGCGCGCCGGCCTGCGTCAGCGAGGGATGCCACATCAGGCCGGTGCGGGCGGCGTCGTGGTGCGCCACCACGACCAGCGTTCCGTGCGCGGTGCCCCGCGCCGGCACGCGCGCCACGACGTTGGCGCCCTCGCCGCGCGGCAGCAGCCGCCGCAGCGCGCGAGCGCGGCCGGACGCGTCGACCTCCCACGCCGCCAGGGCCGCCAAGCAGACCGCGGCGCGCACCAGGCACGGCGCGCGACCCGCCGCGAG
>DASPKC010000271.1:0-9177 GCA_035628295.1 Baekduia sp. | reverse complement strand
TCGGGGCGATGGTCGACGAGACGCTCGGCGACCAGGTCTGGGTCACCGTCGTCGCGACCCGCTACGGCGAGCCGCGACGCCGGCGCCGTCCGCTCGAGGAGCCCGCCGGCGAGCCGCGCGTCGAGCGCCGCAGCCCGGCGCGCGTCGCCGGGCCGATGCGGGGCGCTGCCGACCTCGACGTGCCCGAATTCCTGCCGCGGCGGTAGCCGGCAGCGTCACGGAGGACCTGTGCGCGAGGGCCCGCGGGATGCGGGCCCTCGCGGTGCGTCCGGGCCCGTCAGGATGCAGGCGATGAGCAGCCGCGGCACCGTCGCAGCCGGGCACCCGGTCACGGCCGCGGTGGGCGCCGACGTGCTCCGGGCCGGGGGCACGGCCGTGGACGCCGCCATCGCCTGCTGCCTGGCGTCCTGGGCGTGCGAGCCGCTGCTGACGGGGCCGGGGGCCGGCGGCTACCTCCTCGTCGCCGGCGGCGATCTCGAGCCGGCGCTGCTGGACTTCTTCGTGGCGGCGCCGAGCGACGGGGACCGGGCGCCGCTGACCGGCGTGGACGTGTCGTTCGGGTCGGCCGTGCAGACCTTCCACGTGGGCGCCTCCTCGTGCGGCGTCCCGGGAACGCCGGCCGGGCTCGAGGAGGCAGCGCGCCGGTGGGGCACGTGGTCGCTGGCCGACCTGGCTGCGCCCGGCGCCCGCCTCGCCCGCGACGGCGTGGCGCTCAACGCGCAGCAGGGCTACATCGCGGGGATCCTGGAGCCGATCCTGCGCCTGACGCCGGAGGTGGAGGCGGTGTGGGCGCCGCACGGACGGGTGCTCGGCGAAGGCGACGTCCAGCGCCAGCCGGAGCTCGGCGACCTGCTCGACCGTCTCGGCCAGGAGGGAGCCCACCCGTTCTACGCCGGCGACCTCGCGGCCGCGGTCGTGGAGGCGGTGCAGGCGCGCGGTGGGACGCTGACTGCGCACGACCTCGCGTCCTATGCGGCGCTGGTGCGCGAGCCGGCGGAGGTGCGCTACCGGGGCCGTACGGTGCTGACCAACCCGCCACCGTCGGCCGGCGGCACGCTGCTTGCCCTGTCGTTCGCCGCGCTCGAGCAGTGCGATCCGCCGCCGAGCGCCGAGGACCTGCTGGCTGCGATGGAGGCCGCCGCCCGGGCCCGCACGCCGGAGTTCTTCGCCCGGCTGCTGGGCAGCACCACGCACATCTGCGTCATGGACGCCGACGGGCGCGCGTGCTCGGTGACGTGCACCAACGGCGAGGGCTCGGGCATCGTGGCTCCCGGCACGGGCATCCACGTCAACAACATCATGGGCGAGGAGGACCTCAACCCGTTGGGCTTCTTCCGCGTCGCGCCCGGCACGCGGATGCCCTCGATGATGGCGCCGACCGCCGTGGTGGGCGACGACGGCGTGCGGCTCGCGTTGGGGTCGGCCGGATCGAACCGCATCCGCTCGGCGATCCTGCAGGTCGTCGTCGGGGTGCTGGACCGGGGGCTCGACGTGCAGGCGGCGGTCAACGCCCCGCGCCTGCACCTCGAGGCGGGCCAGGTGTTCGCGGAGCCGGGCGTCGAGCTGGCCGGCCGCGACGTGGTCGCGTTCGCCGCGCCCAACGTGTTCTTCGGTGGGGTCCAGGCGGTCTCCCGCGACCCGCGGACGGGCGTGCTGCACGGCGCGGGCGACCCGCGCCGCGGCGGCGCGGTGGTGGTGGCGTGAGGCGCACGATCGCGTCGAGGTCGCACTTGGGGGCGCTGGGTGCCCTGAAGTGCGACGTCGTCGCGGCGGGCGCCGCCGCGGCGCTCGCGCTCGCGGCGTGCGGTGAGGGCGGGTCGCCCGGCGACCTGTTCGTCGTCGAGCGCTCGGGGACCGTCCCGGGCGCGAAGCTGACGCTGCGCATCGCCGACGACGGCGGGGCCTACTGCAACGGCGGCGACCGCGTGGAGCTGACGAGCGAGCAGCTGCTCGAGGCCCGGGAGCTGCGCCGCGCGCTGGACGGCGACAAGCGCGAGGAGGAGGTGCCGGGCCTGGCCGAGCGGGGGCTGCGGTTGCCGCCGGCGCGCGGCGGGCTGCCGTCGGTCTTCCGCTTCCGCGTGCGCTCGGAGGAGGGCACGATCGCCTTCGCCGACAACTCGAAGGCGCCCAGCGACGCCCTGCCGCGCCTGGTCAAGCTCACGCGCGACGTGGCGCGTGAGCAGTGCGGCCTGGCCCGCTGACCCATCAGCTGCGCTGATGGCCGACCCCAGCAGCGCTCAGCGGGTGGCCGCGGGGCCGGTGCCACACTGGACCGGTGACGGGTCGTGGCCTGCTCCTCTTCGCCGTGGCCGCGGCGCTGTGGGGCGGCTCGTACCTCTTCATCAAGGTCGCGCTCGACGACGGCGTCTCGGAGCCGTTCATCGTCTTCTCGCGCACCCTGCTCGGCGCGCTGGTGCTCGTCCCGCTGGGCCTGCGTGCCGGCGCGCTGCGCCCGCTGCTGCAGCGCGGCTGGTGGATCGTTGGGCTGGCGGGCCTGCAGGTCGTCCTGCCCTTCGGCCTCATCACCTACGGTGAGCGATCGCTGCACTCCGGCCTGGCGGGCGTGCTGATCGCCAGCTCGCCGCTGTTCCTCGCCCTCATCGCGCTGCGCGTTGATCGCGAGGAGCGCAGCGAGGGCTGGGCGCTCGTCGGCCTGCTCGTGGGCATCGCGGGGGTCGCGGTCCTGTTCGGCGCCGACCTCACCGGCGACGCCGACGCACTGCTGGGCGGCGTGATGATCCTCGGCGCCGCGCTGTCCTACGCGGCGGCGGTCCTCATCGTCAAGCGGCGCTTCACCGGCGTGGCGCCCGTCGGCGTCGCGGCGTCGACCATGGTGGTCAGCAGCGTGGCCTGGCTGCCCGCCGCGCTCCTCACGGCGCCCTCGGCGGTCCCGCCGGCCGACAGCGTCCTGTCGCTCCTGGTCCTGGGGGCGGGCGGGACGGGCATCGCCTTCTACTGCTTCTACACGCTCATCTCCGATGTCGGCCCGGCGCGCGCGTCGCTGGTCGCCTACGTGGCCCCGGCGTTCGCGGTCGTCTACGGGGTCACGCTGCTGGACGAGCCGCTGACCGCCGGCACCGTCATCGGGCTGGCGCTCATCCTGGGCGGCTCCTGGCTGGCCGCCGGCGGGCGCCTCAGCCGAAGCGCACCTTCCCGTTCGAGCGCGCCCGCGCCTGCGCGCGCTCGATGAAGTCCAGGCGCTTGAGCGCCGCGCGGAACAGGCGGGTCACGAGCCGCAGGCGGGCGTTCTCCGAGCGGAGGTCCAGCAGTCCCTGCTTGGCCTCGAGCCCGAAGTCGACGGTGGCCGCCATCGCGTACGCGTCGAGCTCCGCGAGATCCTCCTCGCCCAGGACCTTGTCGGTGGCCTGCTCGACCAGCTCCCCGTAGGCCTCGTGCGCGGCCTGGACCGTCGCCGGGTCAGGCTGCTCGGGCTTGTCCTCGAGGAACTCGATGGTGCCCGAGGGCCACTCGTGGTCGAAGCGCTCCTCGACGATCCGAAACGGCCGGGTGCCCCGCGTGAGGATGTTCATCCGGCCGTCGTCGAGGCGCTCGAGCACCTCGGTGACCTCGACGGCACAGCCCTGGCGCCGCAGCCCGTCGGGGGAGGCCCAGACGATCCCGAACTCCGCCTCGCGCTCCAGGCACATCCCGACCATCGCCTTGTAGCGCTCCTCGAAGATGTGCAGCGGCACGAGCTCGTGCGGCAGCGCCACGATCGCGAGCGGGAAGAGCGGGAAGTCGCGCTGCAGGCGGTCCGGCATCGCCGCGAGTCTACGCGGCGCCCACGGGCGCTCCGGCGGCCTCGGCGCCACGATCGGGTACGACGTCGCCATGCCCGAGCGTGCCCTCGTGTTCGACCTCGTGGGAACGCTGCTCGACGTCGGGCGCCTGAGCGACGCGTGGGACGGGCTGGCCGACCGGCGGCTCGGGTGGCTCGCGCTCGACGACGCGCTCGCCCAGGCGATGGTCGACACGCTCACCGGCGTCTTCCGGCCCTTCCCCGAGCTGGTCGAGGCGGGGCTGCGCCGCCAGGCCGCCCAGGCGGGCCTGGGGGACGCCCCGGTCCCCCGCGCGATGGCGATGCTGCCGCGGCTGCCGCCCTACCCGGACGCCGCGGAGGCCCTGGCGCTCGCCCGCGACGCGGGCTGGACGGTGTGCGTGCTGACCAACTCGGCGCGCGAGCGCGCGCAGGCGATGCTCGACGCGGCCGGCCTGGCCGGCTTGGTGGACCGCGTCGACGGCGCGGACGCCTGCGGCGTCTACAAGCCCGATCCGCGGATCTACGCCCTCGGCCCCGACCCGGCGGGCAACTGGTTCGTGGCCGGCCACTGGTGGGACGTGGCCGGCGCCAAGCGGGCGGGCTACCGCACGGCGTGGGTGGGGCGTGACGACGGCCCGCTGATGACGACCGTCCCGCCGCCCGACGTGGTGGCCGGGGACCTCGTGGCGGCGGTCAGCGCGGCGCTCGGGCGCTGACCATCAGGTTGTAGAAGAGCGCCGGGGGCAGGCGCGGCTCCAGCGCCAGGCGGTCGACGTGCTGCAGCGCGATGTAGCCGCGGTAGGCGTAGAGCTTCCAGCCGTACGGCACGGTCTCCGGGTCGGCGGTCGCCTCCAGCGCGCGGTTGGCCCAGCCGAACCAGTTGGCCAGCAGCTCCTCGCCCCGGACCCTGACGTCGGCGAAGCCCGCGTCGCGCGCGACGCGCGCCAGGTCCTCCGGGACGAAGGCGTGGACGTCGACCTGCGATTCGAGCTGGTGGTTCGCGGCCCCGCCATCGCTGTGGCCCTCGGCCGCGGGCCGCGCGCGCATCAGCGTGCGCCACGCGGGGGCCAGGCGCGCCGCCGCGCGCTTGGGCACATTGGCGATCCGGTCGCCGTGGCGCGAGGGCTCGCCGGCGAACACCACGGCGCCGCCCGGCCGCAGGACGCGGCGGAACTCCGAGAAGGCGCGGTCGAGGTCGGGCAGGTGGTGCAGAACTGCGTGGCCCAGGACGAGGTCGAAGCTGTCGTCCGCGAAGGGCAGCTCCTCGGCGTCGGTGACCTGCGTGGTGACGTCGAGGCCCAGCCGGGCGGCGTTGCCCTTGAGCACCGAGATCATGCCGGGGGAGATGTCGGTGCAGGTGGCGTGCTGCACGACGCCCGCCTGCAGCAGGTGCAGGGAGAAGTACCCGGTCCCGGCGCCGACCTCGAGGGAGCGGGGGAACGCGGGCAGGTCGCCGCCGAGGGCCTTGCGGACCTTGCCGAGCACCTGCGTGGCGCCGATCTGGCCCCAGTCGATGCCCCACTTGGCGTCGTAGCCGGCCGCCGCACCGTCGTGGTAGCGGGTGTTGACGTCGCGGATCTCGTGGGCGGTTGACGGGGCCGTCATGACGGCGCAGAGTACCCAGCCGGTACCGTCCTGCGCCCCGATGGCCGCCCCTCCCGAGCTCTTCCTCCAGCGCGACCAGCCCGACGGCGTCCCGCCCCTGGCCCTGACCGGCGAGCGCACGCTTCCCGACGTGCCGGAAGAGAACTACTGGTTCCGCCGGCACCTGGTCGTCTACGACTGGATCGCCGAACGCGTCGCGGGGCAGCGGGTCGTCGACATGGCGTGCGGCGAGGGCTACGGCTCCGACGTGCTGGCGCGCACGGCCGCGGGCGTCGTGGGCGTCGACGCCAATCCGGAAGCCCACGAGCACGCCCGGCTGCGCTACGTGCGCGACAACCTGCGCTTCGAGCGCGACCTCGTGGAGACCTTCGACGAGCCGTGCGACGCGGTCGTCTTCCTCCAGACGATCGAGCACGTGCAGAACCCCGACGAGGTCCTCGAGCGGTTCAAGGCGCTCGTCGGCCCGACGGGCCAGGTCATCGTCTCGACGCCCAACGTGCTGACGCTGGCGCCCGAGGGCGCCGAGAAGAGCGCCAACCCCTGGCACGTCAAGGAGTACCGCCCAGAGGAGTTCCGGGCGCTGTGCGAGGCGCACTTCTCGCAGGTCGAGGTCCTCGGCCTGTTCCACGCCCGCAAGCTGGCCTGGCACCAGTTCGCCATCGAGCGCCTCGGGTGGGACACGATCCACGCCCGCCTGCGGCTCACGAAGCCGTTCTACGACTGGTTCACGCCGGCGATCGCCACGAGCGACTTCACCCTCACCGCGGACCGCCCGCTGGACCGCGCGCTGGACTTCGTGGCCGTCTGCCGGCCGTGAGCGCCGCCGAGGGGCGCCTCGCGGTCGTCCTGCACAGCCACATGCCCTACGTCGAGGGCTTCGGCACGTGGCCGTTCGGCGAGGAGTGGCTGTGGGAGGCGGTGGCCACGAGCTACCTGCCGCTGCTCGAGCTCCTCGACGCGGGCGCGCCGCTGACGCTGTCGGTGACGCCGGTGCTCGGCGACCAGCTCGCGGCGCCCGGCGCGCACGAGCGGCTGCTGGCCTTCCTGCGCGAGATGCGCGTCACGACGCACCAGCTCGACGCGCGGGGCTGCCGCGAGACCGGCCGCGCCGACCTCGCGGCCGAGATCGAGCGCGCGTCGGCCGACTACGCGTGGGCCGCCGACCGGCTCGAGGCGCTGGGCGACCGCGGCCTGGCCGCCGCGCTGCACCGCCACGCGGCGTGGACGAGTAGCGCGACGCACGCCGTCCTGCCGCTGGTGGCGACCGACGCCGGCGTGCGGCTGCAGCTGCGCGCCGGGATCGCCGCGCACCGCGAGCGCGCTGGGCGCTGGGACGGGGGGCTGTGGCTGCCGGAGTGCGCGCACGCCCCCTGGCTGGACGCGCTGCTCGAACAGGCCGGGGTGCACGCGGCCTGCGTCGACCTCACCGACGTCCACGGGCTCGGCGCGCCGGAGCACCTGCGCCCGATCGCCACGGAGGCCGGGCCGGTCCTCGTGCCGCTCGACCGGCTCCTGATCGAGCTGCCGTGGAGCGACGGCGGCTATCCGTCGCATGGGGCGTACCGCGACTACCACCACCACACCGTCCACCAGCACAAGCCGTGGGCCGTCGACGGCTCGGTCTACGACCGCGACCGCGCGCTCGAGCAGTGCGCGGCCGACGCCCGCGACTTCGTCACGCGGGCGCAGGAGCGGCTGCGCGACGGCGGGCTGGCGGTCTGCGCGCTGGACACCGAGCTGCTCGGGCACTGGTGGTACGAGGGGCCGCAGTGGCTGGCGGCCGTCGTGGAGGAGGCGCGGCGCGCGGGCCTCGGGCTCGTGCGGCTCGACGAGGCGCTGGCCGACGCGGACCCCGCGCCCGCGTCCGCCGGTCCGGACCGGCCGACGACGTGGGGCACGCCGCGCGACCTGTCGACGTGGAGCGGCCCGCAGGTCGCCGACCTCGCGTTCGCCGCCCGCGAGGCGGAGCTGCGCGTGGTCCGCGCCGCCGAGCGGGCGGACGAGCGCGCAATCCGGGAGCTGCTGGCGCTGCAGAGCAGCGACTGGGCGTTCCTGGTCAGCCGTGACACGGCGGGGCCGTACCCGCGTGAGCGCGCGGCCGGCCACGCCGAGGCGCTGGGCGCCGCGCTCGCGGCGCCCGGCGAGCTCGACCCGCACGTGCGCGCGCTGGCGCCGCATGCGTCACCGGCGCTGCTGTTCGAGCCCTAGCGACGTTCCCCACGGCGGCCTTCGACCGGCGTACGCTGCGCGCCTCCGACCCAGAAGAGGAGAGGTGCCGTGTACACACGTGTCGTCCGGTTCACCGACGTCGACCCTGAGAGGTTGCGCGAGGTGCTCGCGCGGGTCGCGCAGCGCGAGCGCCCGCCGGAGGGTGTGCCCGCCACCGGGGTCTCGTTCCTCGTCGACGACGCCCAGCGCACCGCGGTCGTCCTGCAGCACTTCGCCTCCGCCGAGGACATGGCCAAGGGCCATGAGGTCATGGGGGCCATGGATGCAGCAGGGACCCCGGGCAGCCGGGTGTCGGTCGACCTCTGCGAGGTCAAGGTGACCCTCGGGGCGCCCGCGGGCGCCGCCCCGTAGCCGACCGCAGCCGGACCGGGCCGCGCGCGGTGCGGCCATCGACGACCGCACCGTGCTGCGTGACCTCGATCTCGCCCGCGTCGGCCAGCGCGAAGGCTGCCTCGCGCACCTCGTCGATCCGCGCGCGCCAGGCGTCCGGGTCCAGCGCCCGGGCCGCCTCCGACGGACAGATCGTCGCCCCCGTCGCGCGCTGCGCCAGGAGGCCGCGGATCGCGTCGGCGGCGCTCAGCGCCACCGCATGCGCCGCGGCGCGTCGCGCTTGCGCAGCACCCGGGCCGGCGCGCCCGCGACGACCGCGTCGGCGGGCACGTCCTTGGTGACGACGGTGTTCGTGCCGACGATCGCGTTGTCGCCCACCGTCGCGCCGCGCAGCAGGCACGCGCCGTAGCCGACCCACACGTTGTGGCCCACGCGGACGTCGCGCTTGTAGATGCCCTGCTCGCGGATCGGCCGCTCGACCTCGACGACGCCGTGGTCGAAGTCGATGAGCATCACGCGGTCGGCCACGATGCACTCACGCCCGATGGAGACGTGCTGGAAGGCCGAGATCGTGCACTCCTGGCCGAGCACGCTCTTGGCGCCGATGCTGACCTCGCCCTCGTGCACGCGGATCTTCGTCCCGTGCCCGATCCACGACCAGCGGCCGAGCCGCAGGACCGCGTCGCGGCCGATCTGGAGCGTGACGCCCGGGCCGACGAAGCACAGGCCGTCCGTGCGCAGCCGGCCCCGCCAGCGCAGCTTGAGCCACGCCCAGCGTGCGAACAGCCGCGCGTACTTGGCGTTGAGCATCCCGTGCGAGCGCAGGAAGCGCAGCAGGGTCAGCGGGCCCCCGCGCAGCGGCTCGGGTGCCCCGCGGACGTGCAGCGGGGTCGGCGGGTCGGCGACCGTCGCCATGGCGCTCGATCCTAGTGCCGGGGCACGAGACCCCGCATATCCTTCCGCGCGTGGCCGGCCCCAAGCCCAGCCTCGCCGAGCGGCTGCTCGCGGGCGACAAGCGCGCGCTGGCGCGCGGGATCTCGCTCGTGGAGGACGATGATCCCGAGGGCTGGGAGCTCGTCCGCGCGGTCTATCCGCACACCGGGAACGCCGCGGTGGTGGGCTTCACCGGCCCGCCGGGGGCCGGCAAGTCGACGCTGATCGGCGCCCTGATCAAGCACCGGCGCGCGCTCGACCGCCAGGTCGCGGTCCTCTCGATCGACCCCAGCTCGCCGTTCCGCGGCGGCGCGCTGCTG
>DASPKC010000270.1:0-8249 GCA_035628295.1 Baekduia sp. | reverse complement strand
ACACGGCGGAGGGCAACCACCTCGGCCCGATGCTGTGCTTCAAGGGCGTCGACAACGCCAGCTACTACCGGCTGGTCCCCGACGACCCGCACCACTACATGGACTTCACGGGGACGGGCAACACGCTCAACTCCGTCAACGCCGCGGTCCTGCGGATGATCATGGACTCGCTGCGCTACTTCGTCATCGAGTGCCACGTCGACGGCTTCCGCTTCGACCTGGCCAGCGCGCTGGCCCGCCAGCTGTTCGACGTCGACCGGCTGCACTCGTTCTTCGACACCATCCACCAGGACCCCGTCCTGTCGCAGGTCAAGCTCATCGCCGAGCCGTGGGACGTCGGGCCCGGCGGCTACCAGGTGGGCAATTTCCCGGTCCTGTGGTCGGAATGGAACGGGATGTACCGCGACACGATGCGCGACTTCTGGCGCGGGGAGGCGTCGATCGCCGATTTCGCCTCGCGCTTCACCGGGTCCAGCGACCTGTACGAGTCCGACGGGCGCAAGCCGTTCGCGTCGATCAACTTCATCACCGCGCACGACGGCTTCACGCTGCACGACCTGGTCGCCTACAACGAGAAGCACAACGAGGCCAACCAGGAGGGCAACCGCGACGGGACTGATGACAACCGGTCCTGGAACTGCGGGGCTGAGGGCGACACCGACGACCCGGGCATCCTGGACCTCCGCGGCCGGCAGCGGCGCAACTTCCTCTCCACGCTGCTGCTGTCGCAGGGCACCCCGATGCTGCTCGGCGGCGACGAGCTGTGCCGCACGCAGGGCGGCAACAACAACGGGTGGTGCCAGGACAACGAGATCTCCTGGTTCGACTGGGAGCTCGGCGACGAGGGCAAGGCGCTGCGCGAGTTCACCAAGCGGCTCATCGACCTGCGGCGGGCCGAGCCGGTGTTCCGGCGCGAGCGGTTCCTGGCCGGCGAGCAGGCGCGGCCGGGGTTGCCCGACGTGTGGTGGTTCCGGGCCGACGGCCGCCGCATGACCCAGCGCGACTGGCACCAGCCCGACCGCCGCCACCTCGGCGTCTTCCTCAACGGCGACGAGACCGACATGCTCGACGGCGAGGGGCGCCCGGTCCGGGGCGGCTCGTTCCTGGTGCTGTTCAACGCGGGCGACGACGTGATGATGCGCCTGCCCGCGGCCCGCTTCGGCCCGCGCTGGCTGCTGGAGCTGACGACCGCCGACCCCGCCCTGGAGCCCGGCGCGCACTCCTACCGCGCGCGCCAGGAGTGCCTGGTCACGGGGCGGTCGATCACCGTCCTGCGGAGGGCCACCTAGTGCGGGCCACGTACCGCCTGCAGCTGCAGGCTGGCGTGCTCGACCTCCACGACGCCAAGGAGCTGCTGCCCTACCTCGACGACCTCGGGGTGTCGCACCTGTACCTGTCGCCGCTGTGGCAGGCCCGGGAGGGCTCGACGCACGGCTACGACGTCGTGGACCCGGCCGCGGTGTCGCGGGCGCTCGGCGGGGAGGAGGCGCTGCGGGCGCTGTCGGCGGCCGCGCGCGAACGCGGCATGGGGCTCGTGCTCGACATCGTCCCCAACCACATGGCAACCGACGACGCCAACCGGTTCTGGAGCGACCCGCAGCTGCGCGAGCGGTTCTTCGACGTCGACCCCGTGAGCGGGCGCCACCGGCGGTTCTTCGTCATCGACGAGCTCGCGGGGGTCCGCCAGGAGGACCCGGAGGTCTTCGCCGCCACGCACGCGAAGGTCGTCGAGCTGGTCCGCGACGGCGTGGTGGACGGCGTCCGCGTCGACCACCCCGACGGGCTGGCCGACCCGGCCGGCTACCTGCGCGCGTTGCACGACGCCGGCGTCGAGCACGTCTGGGTCGAGAAGATCCTGGAGACGGCGCACGGCGAGCGGCTGCGCGACTGGCCGGTGGAGGGCACCGTGGGCTACGAGTTCGCCGCCGACGTGACGGCGCTGCTGTGCGACCCGGCGGGCGAGGCGGCGATCACCGCACTGTGGCAGGAGCTCTCCGGCGACGAGCGCCCGTTCCACGAGTGGGCCGCGCAGGGCAAGCACGAGCAGGCCTCGACGACGTTCCAGCCCGAGCTCGAGCGGCTGCGCTCCGTGGCCGACGTGCCGGGCGCCGGCGAGGCCGTCGCCCAGCTGCCCGTCTACCGCACCTACATCGAGCCCCGCGAGGGCACCGCCTCCGTGGTCGCGCCCGAGGACCGGAAGGCCCTCGCGGGGGTCGCGGACGAGGTCCGCGCAGCGCTCCTGGGCGAGCGCGAGGTGCCGGCGGAGTGGGTGGTGCGCTTCCAGCAGACGACCGGCCCGGTCATGGCCAAGGGCGTCGAGGACACCGCCTTCTACCGCTACCTGCGGTTCGTGGCCCTCAACGAGGTCGGCGGCGACCCGGGGCGCTGGAACGTCTCGGTGCAGGACTTCCACCGCGGCTGCCTCGAGCGCGCCGAGCGCTTCCCCCGCAACCTGCTGGTGGCCACCACGCACGACACGAAGCGCTCCGGCGACGTGCGCGCGCGGCTGCTGGCGCTCGCGGGCTTCGCCGACCAGTGGTGCTCGACGGTGCGCACGTGGCGCGAGGAGTGCGCCGAGCTGCGCTCCGGCGACGCGCCGACGCCGGCCGAGGAGCTGCTGGTCTACCAGACGCTCGTCGGCGCCTGGCCGATCTCCGACGAGCGCCTGGAGGAGTACCTGACCAAGGCGCTGCGCGAGGGCAAGACGTCCTCGAACTGGATCGAGCCCGACGAGGAGCACGAGCGCGCGGTGATCGCCTTCGCGCAGGCCCTGCGCGACCACGGCCCGTTCCGCTACTCGTTCGACGCGGTCGTCAAGCGCGCCGCCGACGCGGGGGAGCGCCTGGCGCTGACTGCCACGCTGCTGCGGCTCACGGTCCCGGGCGTGCCGGACGTCTACCAGGGCGACGAGCTCTGGGCGCTGTCGCTGGTCGATCCGGACAACCGCCGGCCGGTCGACTGGGACGAGCGTCGCAGCGCCCTGGCCGCGCTGCGCGACGGCGCCGAGCCGACGCGCGAGACGGCCAAGCTGCACCTCGTCTCGCGCGCGCTGGACCTGCGCCGCCGCCGCCCGGAGGCGTTCGCCGGCGACCACGTGCCGATCCCCGCGGGCGACGACGTGTGCGCGTACCTGCGCGGCGGCGACGTCCTCGTGGCGGTCGCGGTGCGTGACGGCGCGACGGGCGAGGGCGGCTGGGAGCTGCCCGACCAGGCCGCCGGCCGCTGGCGCGACGTCCTGGGCTCGGGCGGCGAGATCGACCTCCCCGGCGGCGGCACCCTCGCCGGCGTCTTGGGCCCCGAGGGCCGGGCGCTGCTGGAGCGCGTGGGCTGAGGCGCCTCTAGGCGCGCGTCGACGCCACGCGCTTGTACTGCAGCGTTGCCAGCGGGGCGAACACCGCGAGGAGGCCGACGCTCCAGGCGATGGTGGCCCAGACGTTGTCGCCCGCCGGTGTGCCCAGCCAGAAGTGGCGCAGCGCGTCGGCGGCCAGCGTGAACGGGTTGACCTCCGCGAAGGCCTCGAGGCCGGCCGGGAACGTCTCGATCGGGACGAACACCGACGAGACAAAGGTGAGCGGGAAGACGGTGATGAACCCGAGCGAGTTGGCGGCCTCGGGGGAGCTGACGAGCATCCCGAGCGTCGCGAAGATCCACGAGAAGGCGTAGCCGAAGAGCAGGATGAGCAGCGCGCCGGCCAGGAAGTCGAGCACCGTGGTCTCCAGCGTGAAGCCGACGATCAGGCCGGTGACGACGAGGAGGAACAGCACCACGACGTTCGTGAGGATGTCGGCCAGCACGCGCCCGGAGACCACGGCCGAGCGCGACATCGGCAGCGACCGGAAGCGGTCGATCAGGCCCTTGTTGAGGTCGTCGGTGAGGCTCAGCGCGGTGACGAAGCCGCCGAAGGCGATCGTCTGGCACACGATGCCCGGCATCAGGAAGTCGGCGTAGTCGCCCTGGGGCGTCTCGATCGCGCCGCCGAAGACGTAGCGGAACAGCAGCACGAACATGATCGGCTGGATCGTGAAGGCGGCCACGAGGTCCGGCGCGCGCAGGATGCGCCGGACGCTGCGCTCGGCGATGACCAGCGTGTCGGTCACGACCCTCATGCGGCGGCCTCCTCCTGGCGGTCGGGCTCGGCCTCGTGGCCGGTCAGGGTGACGAAGACGTCGTCGAGCGTGGGGCGGCGGATCGCGAGGTCCTCGACGTCCACGCCCGCGTCGTCGAGCCGGCGGACCGCCTCCACGATCGCGCCCGCGCGCTGTTGGACGGTGACCCGCACCGTGCCCTCCTCGACGGTCGGGCGCTCGTCGGACATGGGCGCGATGGCGGCGATCGCCGCGTCGGCCTGGCCGAGCTCGACGAGGCGCACCTCGAGGCGCTCGCCGCCGACGCGGTCCTTCAGCGCGTCCGGCGTGCCCTCCGCGATCACCCGCCCGTGGTCGACGACCGCGATCAGCCCGGCCAGCCGGTCGGCCTCGTCGAGGTACTGCGTGGTGAGCACGACCGTGGTGCCGGTCGCGACATGGCCCTCGATCGTCTCCCACAGGTCCAGACGGCTGCGCGGGTCCAGCCCGGTCGTCGGCTCGTCGAGGAAGAGCACGGGCGGCCGTGCCACGAGCGCCGCCGCCAGGTCGAGGCGGCGGCGCATGCCGCCGGAGTAGCCCTTGACCGGCCGCCCGCCGTCGTCGGTCAGGCGGAACTCGTCGAGCAGCTCCCGGGCGCGGGTCGTCGCGTCCGCGCGGCGCATGCCGTACAGCCGGCCGACCATCACCAGGTTCTCGAGGCCCGTGAGCATCTCGTCGACCGCGGCGTATTGACCGGCGAGGCCGATCTGCTCGCGCAGGCGCCGGGCGTCGCGCACCACGTCGAGGCCCGCCACGCGCGCGGTGCCGCCGTCGGGCTCCAGCAGCGTCGTGAGGATTCGCACCGCGGTCGTCTTGCCGGCCCCGTTGGGGCCCAGGACGCCCAGGACGGTGCCGGCGTCGGCGCGTAGGTCGAGCCCTGCGAGCGCCCGGACGTCACCGAAGCGCTTCTCGAGGCCCTCGGCGAGGACGGCGGGCTCGGCGGACATGCTGCGGGACCGTAGGCGAGGGCGTCGACGGACTGCTTTCCGGTGACGGGGTGGCGCCCGGCTCCGGCGCTCGCGGGGTGCGGGCCGGCCGCTGACGGATCAGCGATGGGGCATGGGGGCGGATGGTGCTCGGGCCGCGGGCGTGACCACGCCGCTTCAGCACTAGGGATCGGTATGCGACCCAGAGGCTGGGGGCGCCGGCGCGCGGGCACTTCGCCGTCTGCGTGTCGCCTGGCGACACGCAGCCCGCAAGGTGGCCACCGGGGACCCGCCGAACGTGGGGTGAGGGCGAGAGCGGGTGCTCCGGCGCGCGTTCTCGCCCTCACCCCTCCACGGACGACCGCCGCGGCCGGCGCTCCGCCCGGTCCTGGCCGGCCGGCCAGTAGCCTTCCCGCCCTTGCCCCTGCGCGTCCTGCTCGTCTCCTGGGAGTACCCGCCCATCGTCGAGGGCGGCCTGGCCCGCCACGTGCGCAAGCTCGCCGAGGCGCTGGTGGCCGAGCAGGACGTCGAGGTCCACGTCCTCACGCGCGGTGGCGCGGGCGCGCGCGCGGAGGAGGAGCGCAACGGCGTGCTCGTCCACCGCTTCCCCGAGCCGCCGAAGCCCAGCGACCTGCCCGAGTTCGTGACGTGGGTGCAGCGCATGAACGCCGATCTCCTGGGGCACGGGCTCGAGCTGTGCCAGGAGCACCGCTTCGACCTCGTCCACGGCCACGACTGGCTCGTCGCCGTGGCGGCCAAGCGCCTGGCCGACGCGATCGGCCGCCCGTACGTGACCACGGTGCACGCGACGGAGTTCGGCCGCCACCAGGGCTGGGTCCACGAGGAGCCGCAGTCCGGCATCCACCGCACCGAGCGCTGGATGTGCCACGTCGCCGACCAGGTCATCACCTGCTCGCACTACATGCGCGGCCACGTGGCCGACGTCTTCGGCCTGGACGAGGCGCGCGTCGAGGTCATCCCGAACGGGATCGACCCGCTCGACCTGCAGACCGTCGACGACCTCGAGGCCCTGCGCGCGCGCTTCGCGCAGCCCGGCGAGCAGCTCGTCCTCCTCGTCGGCCGGCTGGTGTACGAGAAGGGCTTCCAGCACGCGCTCGACGCGCTCGGCGGCCCGGACGGCGTGCTCGG
This sequence comes from Baekduia sp., assembly GCA_035628295.1. Classification (GTDB taxonomy): domain Bacteria; phylum Actinomycetota; class Thermoleophilia; order Solirubrobacterales; family Solirubrobacteraceae; genus Baekduia. The sequence continues at coordinate 2,050 of DASPKC010000270.1, read as the reverse complement.
CCGGCTTGACGGCGTCCGGTTCCTGGTGGCCGGCTCCGGCACGCACGAGCAGGAGCTCAAGCGCCAGGCGCGCAAGCTCGGCCTCGACGCGCACGGGACGTTCCTGGGCTGGATCGGCGACGACGTGCTGCACTCGCTCTACCGGATCGCCGACCTCACGGTCGTCCCGAGCATCTACGAGCCGTTCGGGCTCGTGGCGCTGGAGGCGATGGCCAGCGGCTGCCCCTGCATCGTCGCCGACACCGGCGGGCTGCGCGAGGTCGTGCCGGAGGGCGACCGGGTCGGTCTGCGCTTCCGCGGCGGGGACAGCGCCCACCTCGCGGTGATGATCGAGCGCATGCTCACCGACCGGCCGCTGCGCGAGCGCCTGGTCGCCCAGGCCACCGAGCACGTCCTGCGCTTCGACTGGAACGACGTCGCGGCCCAGACGGCCGCGACGTACGAGGCGCTGCTCGAGGCCGCGCGCTCGCCGCACCCCGCCCGCTGAGCGCCCGGACGCGCTGTCCGGTAGGACTCCGGACATGGCCGACCGGCACGTGGACCACCTGCTCATCGGCGGCGGCATCGCCGCGGCGACCTGCGCGGCGACGCTGCGCGCGGAGGGTGCGACCGGCTCGATCCTCCTGGCGGGCCGCGAGCTCGACCCGCCCTACCACCGCCCGCCGGCCACGAAGGAGTACCTGCGGGGCGCGGCGTCGAAGGACGACGCCCTGATCCAGCCCGAGACCTGGTGGTCCGAGCACGACGTCGAGCTGCTCACGCGCACGAACGTCATGGCGCTCGACCCGGAGGCCAAGACGGCGAAGGTCGGCAAGGAGGAGGTCTCCTACGGCACCGCGCTCGTGGCGACCGGCGCGATGATCCGCCGCCTGCCCGTCGACGGCAGCGACCTCGACGGCATCCACTACATCCGGGCGCTGGGCAACGCCGACAGCATCCGCAAGGACGTCGAGGAGGCCGAGCGGGTGGTCCTCGTGGGCGGCTCGTACATCGGCTGCGAGGTCGCGGCCTCGCTGACGGAGATGGGCAAGCGCTGCACGATCGTCATGCAGGAGGACGAGCCGCTCTCGCGCGGGTTCGGCAGCCACGCCGGCCGCGCGGTCCGCGCGCTGCTGGAGGAGCACGGCATCGAGGTGCTCGGCGGCGCGGACGTCGAGCGCTTCGCGGGGGAGGGCCGGGTCGCCGCCGTCGTGCTGGCCGGCGGCCGCGAGGTCCCGGCCGACGCGGTCGTCTGCGGCACGGGCGCGACGCCGGACGTGATGCTGGCCCGCAAGTCCGGCCTGCCGGTCGGCGACACGGGTGGCGTGCGCTGCACCGCCCAGCTGGCCGTCGAGGGCTTCGAGGGCCTCTACGCCGCCGGCGACATGTGCGAGTACGACAGCGTCGTCCACGGCGGCCCCGTGCGCATCGAGCACGAGGAGGTCGCCGCGGCGCAGGGCGCGACGGTCGCGCGGAACATGCTCGGCCAAGGCGTCGTCCACGATGTGGTGCCGTACTTCTGGAGCGACCTGGCCGACTGGTGCACCCTCGAGTACGTCAGCGGCGGATCGTCGTTCGACGACGAGATCGTCGTCGGTGACCCGGGCTCCGGCAGCTGGGGCGTCTGGTACCTGGCCGGCGAGCGCGTGAAGGCCTGCCTGAGCGTCGGCGGCGGCGTGGACCTCGAGCGCGCCAGGACGCTGATCCGCTCCAACGAGCAGGTCGCCGCCGGCGATCTCCGGGTAGCATCCGGGGCCTGATGGAGACCGTCATCGCGCTCAGCGACTGGAAGGCGAACGTCGGCCTGATCGGCGTCTTCTTCGTGCTCTTCCCCCTCCTCGCCCACGGGCTGATCGGGCTGGCCGTCGGCACCGCGCTGGGCGAGAAGCGCGAGAACCGCGAGTACGAGGAGCGCGGCGGCGCCCGCGCCGCCGAGCGCGCCCGCCGCTAGCCGCACGCCGTCCGGCGGCGTAGGGTCGGCCGATGGGCCGTCTCTTCGCCGCCGTCTACGACCGGGCGATGGCCCGCAGCGAGGAGTGCGGGCTGCGGGACATGCGCGCGGACCTGGTGC
>DASPKC010000269.1:0-3587 GCA_035628295.1 Baekduia sp. | reverse complement strand
ACGGAGCGCCCGGATGGTGCTGCGCGACCCGCTGGTGGACGCGGCCGTGTTCGAGGTGGCGCGCGGGGGCCTGCTGCGCGAGGGCCTGGCCTTCGACCGGTGCGACGCCGGATGCGTGACCAACATCGCGCCCGACCACCTCGGCCTCAAGGGCATAGAGACCGTGCAGGACCTCGCCTGGGTCAAGTCGGTAGTGGTGGAGGCGGTGGCCGACCACGGCGTCAGCGTGCTGAACGCCGACGACGTGCTGACCGCGCGCATGCGCCGGCGCGCCGGAGGCCGGATCGGCTTCTTCTCGCTTCGAGGCGGCGCCGAGATGCCGAACTTTCTGCGCGAGCACGTCGACCGCGGCGGGCTGGCGGTGGTGCGGGAGGGCGACGCCGGCGGTGGCGAACTGGTGGTCCACAAGGACGGCCGCAGGCGGCTCCTCATGCGGGCCGCGGAGATCCCCGCCACGCTCGGCGGCCTTGCGGAGTTCAACGTCGCCAACGCCCTGACCGCGGCGGCCATGGCCATCGGGCACGGCGTGTCGCTCGACACCGTGCGTCTGGCGCTCGCGACGTTCGGCACCTCGTTCGAGCAGAACCCCGGGCGGCTCAACCTGTTCGACGGGCATGGCTTCCGGGTGATCGTCGACTATGCGCACAACCCGGCCAGCCTGCTGGCCCTCCGCGACCTCCTGCAGAAGCTGCGGCCGATGTACGGCCGGCAGATCGGGATGGTCACCGTGCCGGGCGACCGGCGGGACGAGGACATCCGCGAGATGGGAGAGGTGGCTGCGCTGACCTTCGACGAGCTGGTGTTCCGCGAGGATCCCAGCCGCCGCGGACGCGCCGAGGGCGAGATCATCGGCCTGCTGGTCGAAGGCGCCCGCCGCGCCGGGGCGGAGGAGCGGCGGATTCACCGGGTGCCGGACGAGACCCAGGCGGCGCGCTTCTGCATGGGCATGGCGCGGCCGGGCGACCTTGTGGTGCTGACGCCGACCGAGATCGAGGACATGTGGAGGACGGTGCTCAGCTTCCGTCCGAACCGCGCCCCCGCCGAACTGCGGCCGCCGATCTCCACCCCCGCCGAGCCGATCCAGGACCACGACCGGCGCGGACCCGACCCATCCGACGGAGATCGCCCGCATGCCTGACCGCGGCGCCCTGATCGCCATCGGCGGCGGCGAGGACAAGGAAGGCGACAAGGTCATCCTAAAGGAGGTGGCCCGTCGGCTGGACGGCGGCCCTCTGGTGCTGGCCACCGTCGCCTCGCACCAGCCGGAGGGCTACTTCGAGGCCTACCAGAAGGCGTTCGCCGAGTTCGGGATCACCGACCTGCGCGAGCTCTACGTCGACGAGCGGTCGGAGACCTCCGACCCGGACAAGCTCGCCCTGTTCGACGGGGCCGCGGGCGCCTTCTTCACCGGCGGCGACCAGCTGCGCATCTCCAGCCAGATCGGCGACACGCCGATCGAGGCGCGCGTGCGGGAGCTGCACCGTAAGGGCGGCCTGGTGGCCGGCACCTCGGCCGGCGCCTCGATGATGAGCGACACCATGCTGGTGCGCGGCACCAGCTCGGAGTCCTACCGCATCGGCGACCTGCACATGGCGCCGGGCCTGGGCTTCGTGCGCGACACGGTGATTGACCAGCACTTCGCCGAGCGGGGCCGCATCGGGCGGCTGCTGGGCGCGGTCGCCCACAACCCGCGGGTGCTGGGCATAGGCATCGACGAGGACACCGCAATCGTGGTCGAGGGCGACCGCTTCACCGTGCTCGGCCGCGGCGCGATCTACGTGGTCGACGGCGCCGGCGTGACCCACTCCAACGTCGCCGAGGCCAAGGCGGCCAGCGCGCTGTCGATGTACGACGTGCGCCTGCACGTGCTCAGCACCGGCGACGCCTTCGACCTGAACACGCGCCAGCCGACGCCCGAGCGAGTGGAGAACGGAGGGTGACTGTGATCCGGCCGAAGGCCGGACCAGGTTTCGTCCACAGGTCACGAAGAAGCTTTGTGTCCCTCGTGATCCCTTCGTGTTCTTTGTGACGAATATTATCTTCGAACGACGTCAGTCGAAGATGTCGAAGAGGTCGAAACCCTTCTTTTTCTTTTTGTACTTGTAGTAGTCGCTCTCGTACTGGTGCCGCCCGGCGTGCGGGTCGTACGGGTGGCTGCGACGCCAGGCTTCGGGGTCGCGGTGGAACTGGTCCACCTCGCGCTCGAACTTCTGGTGCGCCTGCTCGACGTGAGTCCTGTCCTCGCGGCCGGACTGCAGGATCTTCTCCAGCTCGCCCCGATCCAGCCACACGCCGCGGCAGGTCGGGCAGATGTCGAGCTCGACGCCGTTGCGGTTGACGGTCTGCATCGACGCATTGTCGTTCGGGCACATCAGCAGCGGCATCGGTGGTCTCCTGTGAAGCTGGTCTCAAGCCGATGTAGGCGTTTCCCGCGAGCGCGCAACGCCGCCGACGCCCCACCGCTCGGCGAACGGCGGGGCGATGGTCAGGCTGATCGGCGGGCGGCGCTGGGCGCAGCCCTCCTCCATGCAGTGCTGGACGAAGCTGACGGCCTCGCGCACGCCGTGGTCCGAGTAGGGCTTGGCGATCAGGCCGGCGGCCCCGGCGAAGTCGTCGGGCACCCGCTTCTGGTTGGCGGTCATGAACAGGACCATCGCCCCGCAGTCCTCCGACACCCGCCGCGCCACCTCCACGCCCGTCGGGCCGTCGGTCAGGTGGATGTCGACGAGAGCCAGGTCGGGGGCGTGCCGCTCGGCCAGGCTAAGCGCCTCGTCGGAGCTGATCGCCTGACCCACCACCTCGTGGCCGAGCTCCTCGACCAGCCAGGCGAGTTCGGCGGCGACCAGCACCTCGTCCTCGACGATCAGCACGCGCAACGGACGACCGCTCATACCGGGACCATGCCCGAAACCGGCAGGGTGACCGCGACCCGCGCGCCCCGCTCCGACCGCCCCCAGTCCACGGTCGCGCGAAGCTGCCGGGCCAGAAGCTCGACGATGTAGCGCCCGCCGCCCCTGTGGGACCAGTCCGACCCGACCCCGTCGTCCTCGACCATGATCCTATAGTCCTCGCCGCGCCGATCCACGGTGACGTGGATACGGCCCTCGCGCCCGCCGGGGAAGGCGTGCTTGAGCGCGTTCTGCATCAGTTCGCTGACGATCAGCGCCACCGGCGCGGCCTTGCCGGACGACACCGCCACCGGCTCCAGCGACAGGTCGATGCGCAGGCCCTTCTCGGCCGCCACCGGGCCCAGGTCGTCGGTCAGGTCGATGATGAAGTCCGCCACGTCGAAGCGGCCCACGTCGTCGCTCTGGAACAACCGGCGGTGGACGGTGGAGATCGCCCCCACCCGCTCCATCACCGCGCCCAGCGCCTGGCGCACGGCCTCGTCGGGGCTGCGCCGCAGCTGCAGCTGCACGATCGAGGAGATCAGTTGCAGGTTGTTCTTCACCCGGTGGTCGACCTCGTGCAGCAGCACGGTCTTCTGGTCGAGCGCCGATTGCAGAGCGTGGGTGCGGTCGCGCACCGCCCGCTCCAGCCCGTCGTGCGCCTCGCGCAGCTCGAACTCGAAACGCTTCTTCTCGGTG
>DASPKC010000268.1:0-2660 GCA_035628295.1 Baekduia sp. | reverse complement strand
GGCTCCGCACCGGCTGGTTCGGTCCCGGGCCGGCCACGGCGCCCGCGGGAGCGAGGGTGAGAGCGGTGAGGGCGAGCGCGGCGAGGGCCGCCAGACCTGACATGCGCACCTTGCGAGGGTATGGGGTGGGTACCCTGACGGGGTGCTGGATGGACGCTGGAAGACCGACATCGAGAAGCGGCTGAAGCCGGTCGGCGCCAACATCCGCAAGACGGGCATCACCGCCGACCACCTCACCGCGACGGGTCTCGTCATGGCCGTCGCGGCGTCGATCGCGATCGCGAACGGCGCGCTCCGGGGCGGGCTCATCCTCCTCGTGCTGTGCGCGCTGCCCGACGCGCTCGACGGTGCGGTCGCCAAGGCGTCGGGCACGGCGTCGCCGCGCGGCGCCTTCTTCGACTCGGTCGCCGACCGGGTGACCGACGCGCTCCTCCTCGGCGGCACCGCGTGGTTCCTGTCGAACCGCTACGGCGGGCACATGGCGGTGCTGCCGCTCGCGGTGCTCGCGGCGTCGATGCTGATCTCCTACGAGCGCGCCAAGGCCGAGGGCCTCGGGTTCCAAGCGCGCGGCGGTCTGATGGAGCGCGCTGAGCGGATCGTGATGCTCGCGTTCGGCCTGCTGTTCGACTCGCTGCTGGTGCCGGTGCTGTGGGTGATGCTCGGCCTCACCATGGTCACGGCGGTGCAGCGGTTCGTGAAGGTGTGGCAGCAGGCGTCGAACGTGCAGCCGGTGCCGCTCCAGGCGCGCTGGCAGGCGCGCCGCTCGGCCCGCCGGGTGCGCCGGACCTCGACGTGGCGCGAGCGCTCGACCGGTCGCCGCCGCCGCTGAGGTCGAGGGCCACCGTCGCCGCCTACCGGGCGGGCTCGCTCGCGGCCCGGGCGCTGCCCGCGCCCGTCGCCACCCTCGCCGGGCGCGCCATGGGCGCCGGCATGGCGGTGGGCGACGCGGCACGGCGGCGCATGGTCGCCAGGCACCAGCAGCGGGTGCACGGCGGGACGCTGTCGCCCGCGGCCGAGCGGCGGGCGATCCAGCGGGCGTTCGACTCCTACGCCCGGTACTGGGTCGACATGTTCCGGCTGCCGGACCTGTCGCCGGCCGAGCTCGACGCCCAGATGTCCTACGAGGGCCTCGACCGGCTGATCGGCGCGCTCGACCAGGGTCGCGGCGCGATCTGCGCCATCCCGCACCTCGGCGGCTGGGACTTCGGCGGGGCGTGGATCGCGACCCAGGGCCACCCGATCACGGTGGTGGTCGAGCCGGTCGAGCCCCCCGAGCTGTTCGAGTTCTTCGCCGGCTACCGGCGTTCGCTCGGGATGACCGTGGTGCCGCTCGGGCCCGACGTCGCCACCGCGTCGCTGCGCGCGCTGCGCAACAACGAGATCCTGTGCCTCCTGTCGGACCGGGGGATCGGCTCGGGTCTCGTCGAGGTCGAGTTCTTCGGCGAGCGCACGATGCTGCCGTCGGGCGCGGCGATGCTGTCGTTCCGCACCGGCGCGCCGATCCTGCCGGTGGCGGTGTACCACCGGGGCGACGGCCACCACGGCGTGGTGCGGCCGCCGCTCGACACCACGCGCACGCCGGGCGCATCGCTGCGCGACGACGTGCAGCGCGTGACCCAGGCCATGGCGCACGAGCTCGAGGCCCTCATCCGCAAGGCGCCCGAGCAGTGGCATCTGATGCAGCCGAACTGGCCCAGCGACAGAGCTGGGGCTGTCTGAGCCCCCAGTCGGTGTCCGATCAGCCCGAGATCTCCCGGTGCGCGCTGGCGTCCGCCTCCTCCGCGGGGTCGAGGGGGCGCATGGCGAGGTCGATCGCGGCCCACCACGAGGCGGCGACGGGATAGAAGATCGCCGGGCCGACGACGGCGAGGACCGCGGCCGCCACGCCGAAGGGCCACAGCGCGAGGTCCGAGTCGCCGGTGACGCCCCGCCAGAGCACGTAGGTCACGAGCGCGCCCCACATGAGGCCGAACGTGAGGACCATGTTCATGAGCATCACGCCGGTGAACGCGCCCTCCTCCCGCACGAACCGGTAGCCGCAGCGCGGGCAGCGCTCCCGCAGCCGGAAGTACGACCGGAAGATCGCCCGCTCGCCGCACCGGCCGCACCGTCGGCGCAGGCCGCGCCACACCACCGTCCCGGCCGAGGGGGCGCCCACGGGGCCTGACTACCCCAGGGATGGCTCAGGTGTGCCATCCCGGCCGCCGATCCCTACGATACGTATCACCGTGTCACGCTTCGTAGTGACACGTTCTGTTTCTCCGAAATCGGCGGTCCACGTTGCAGCTGCTCTCCCGCGTCCGCGGGGCGCTCTCGGCGCCCCTCCCGCTCCTCGGCCTCGTCGCCGCGGTCGGCCCGCTCGCCATGGCGAACGGCAGCGCCACCGCCCCCATCACCCCGGCCGAAGCCGCCTACCAGGCGCTCCCCGCCCTCCCGGCGGGCTCGGAGGACCGGGGGGAGGAGGGCGTGGTCGAGACCGCGCTCGCGCTGGCAGCGACGTTGAACGCCGTCGCGGTCAACGACGACGGCGACGTCTGCCCGCCCGAGCTGCTCTACGTCAGCTGGACCGAGCCCGGTGACGGCTACGAGCACGGTGCCCACGTGACGCCGATCGGCCCGGCCCCCACGGCCACGACGACGCAGGTCAACGGCGTGGTGCT
>DASPKC010000267.1:0-22853 GCA_035628295.1 Baekduia sp. | reverse complement strand
CAGCGCCGCGCCGTGCCCTGGGACGTCCTCCTGGATGGAGGCGCCGCGCAGCTCGACCGGCCGCCCGTTGAGGCGCAGGAGGCCGTCGCGGACCTCCACCGTGCGCAGCCCGATGCGCCGGCGCTCGACCTGCGCGACCTGCGCGCCGGCCTGCACCGCGATCTCGGCGTCGTAGAGCTGCGGGTCGCCGGGCTCCCAGACCCGCGGCTCCCCCTGCACGGGCACCTCGAAGCGCAGCCGCGCCCGCTCGCCGGGCGCCAGCGGCCGCGCGCGCTCGGTGTGGGTCGTCCGTGCGCCGTCATCGGGCGCCTGGAGGCGCACGGTGACTGCGGGCCGGACGGTCCGCGTGCGGCTGCGGTTGGTCAGGTCGGCGTCGACGAGCACCGTCCAGCGGCAGCGCCCGGCCGCGCAGGTGCGCCGCGGCATGATGCCCGGCTGGTCGGCCACCACGGCGCCGCGGGCCACGAGGCGGACCGGCTTGACGATCCCGCCCCAGTTCCACCACCCCTCGCGCGGCTCCTTGGCCTTGCGGTTGTCCACGCGCAGCACCAGCGTGTGCCGGCCCGGCGCCAGCTCGCCCGCCGGCAGCTCGAAGGGCAGGTACGGGTCGCGGTGCTCGCCCAGCGGGCGGCCGTCGAGCCAGACCTCCGCCTTGCGGCGGATCTGCTCGAAGCGCAGCACCCAGTCGAAGCCCGCCACCGACGGCGGCGCCTCGAAGCGCAGCCGGTACCAGCCGACCGTGCCCCAGAAAGTGCTCTCGGTGGGCTTGGGGTCGAAGAGGTGCGGGACGGTGACGGGCCGCCAGCCCTCGCCGGCCGCGCCGGAGGGCAGTCCGGTCTGCTTGCCGACGTCCTGCGGGTCGGGCAGGTGCTCCCAGCCGCCGCTGAGGGTCACGGGCTCGGGCACGCGCGGCGTCGCACCGGAAGCCGGCGCGGCGGTCGCGGCCAGCGCGAACGCGAACAACAGCGCTGCGAGGGCGCGGGTCACCGTCCCCATTGTGGCGAACCCGGCCGTCCTCTTACGCCAGACGGCCTGCGAGGCGCTCCATCCCGAGCCCGCGGGCGGCCGCCGCCGCGCCCTCGCGGTCCAGGGCCCGGTCCGCCGGCCGCTGCACGGCGACGGGCTGGAGGGTGGCGATCTCGCGGAAGGCCAGGAGCTCGTCGCGCTGCGCCTCCAGGGCGCCCCGCACGCGCGGCTTGAGGCCCATCGGGAGCTCGAGCAGGGCGTCCAGCGTCCCGTGCTCGCAGAGCAGGTCGCGCGCGGTCTTTTCGCCGATGCCCTTGGCGCCCGGCAGCCCGTCGGACGGGTCGCCGCGCAGGGCGATGAAGTCGGGGACCTGCTCGGGCTCGATGCCGTAGCGCTCGCGGACGCCCGCCTCGTCGATGAGCTCGGGGCCGCCCTTGGCGCCGGGCCACAGGACCGCCACGTGCTCGGAAACGCACTGGAACATGTCGCGGTCGCCGGTGAACAGCAGCGCCCGGCCGCCGGCCTGCGTCTCGGCGGCCGCGAGTGCGCCCAGGAGGTCGTCGGCCTCGAGGTCGCCGGCGTGCAGGGACGGGAAGCCGAACGCGCCGAAGAAGTCCCCTGCGCGCTCCCACTGCCAGACCAGCTCCTCGGGCATCTCCGGGCGGTCACCGTGGTAGGCCGGGAACGCGGCCTTGCGGTACACCGCCGCCTCGGCGCCCCAGCAGAGCACCGTGGCGCGGGGCGAGAAGCGCTCGAGCGCCTGCAGCAGGAGGTTCGCGGTGCCCAGCAGCGCGTTGACCGGATGGCCCTGGGGGCTGGTGATCGACCTGGGCAGCGCGAAGAACGCGCGGTACAGCAGCGACGGCGCGTCGACGGCGAGCAGCGGCGGGGGGGCCTCGGGCACGGAGGGGAGCGTAGGCTGCCGCGCCATGCGCACGTTCAACGGCATCGAGGACCTCAAGGCGTCCGTCGGCGAGGAGATCGGAGTGACCGACTGGGTCACCGTCGACCAGGCGATGATCAACGACTTCGCCGACGCGACCGGCGACCACCAGTGGATCCACGTCGACGAGGAGAAGGCGAAGTCGACGCCGTTCGGGGGCACGATCGCGCACGGCCTGCTCACGCTGAGCCTCGGCCCGCGCTTCATGTACGAGCTCTACACGATCGAGGGCGTCGCCATGGCCCTCAACTACGGCTTCGAGAAGGTGCGGTTCCCGTCGCCGTTGCCGGTCGGCTCGCGCATCCGCATGCGCGGCACGCTGGCCTCGGTGGAGGACGTGGCCGGCGGCGTGCAGATGCGCCTCACAGAGACCTTCGAGCGCGAGGGCGCCGACAAGCCGGTGTGCGTGGCCGAGGCGCTGGCGCGCGTGTACGCGGGCTGACGCGCGGCCGGCGGCGAGCCCGCCGGCCCGTCCGCCCGCTCGCCAGGGTGCACTTGCGCACGCAGACGGTGCACATCTGCACCCTGGCCCGCCGGCGCGCCCGGCTAGCGCGCCACGAGGCGCGGCCCCGGCGCCCCGCGGAACACGACGCGGTAGGTGCCGCGCTCGGGCAGGACCGCGCGGTAGCGCCCGCCGGCCGTCGCCCGGGTGCGGCCCACCGTGCGCCAGCCGCCGTGCACGCGGCGCTGCACGCCGACGACCGCGCCGCGCGGGGCGCGGTCGATGCGCCCGCGCAGGACCAGGACGTGGCCGCGGGCGCGGGCCCGCGCCATCGACGCGCCGGCCTCCGTCCCGCCCTCGGGCGAGGGCTGGCGCGCCGCCGGCGGGTCCTCCGGCCTGGGCTCCTCGCGCGTGGCCTTGGAGCTGATCGTCGTGAACGTCGCCCACGTGTCGAACAGGCCCAGGCGGGCCCGCAGCACCGGCCCGGTCGTCGTCGTCCGGCCGCGCGAGCCGAGCACCTCGGCGCGCACCACCCGGGGCGACACACCGCGCTCGAGCACCTTGATGCCGCGGAAGGAGCCCTTGACCAGCCCGCCGAGCTTGCCGGCCGCCTGGCCGGCCGTCATCTGCAGGCGCCAGCGGTGCTTGGGCGAGGCGTCGTCGAACGGGTCCTTGACGCCCTTCAGCCACGGCTTGGGCACCGCGCCGATGAAGGAGTTCTCGATGTTCTCGGTCTCGCCGCCGGACGTGGAGAAGAAGAAGGTGGTCACCGCCTGGCCGCCGTACGTGACGATCTGGCCGGCCGTCTCGCGCGTCGCCCGGTCGGTGGACGGGAACTCCGCCTTGACGCCCTGGTACATCTGCGAGCGCACGTCGGCGTACTGGTCCCAGCCGTCGCCGCCCTTCGTCGTCGTCAGGGCGTAGGACCGCGCCGCCACCGCCTGCGCCTTGAGGGCCTCGATCGGCCACGACGCCGGGGACTCGGCGGAGATCACCCCGCGCACGTAGTCCTCCATGTCGACCGCGTTGATGGCGTTGAGCGCGCCCCCCGCCGGACGCAGCTCCAGCGCCCCGCGGTACAGGCCGCTGGACGTGCCGTTCTGGGCGGCGCCGTGCAGGCGCAGCGCCCCGCCCCCCGGCGCGGCGATGCGCAGCGGCGCGTCGTAGGTGGCCAGCGTGCGGCCCGAAGGCGAGCGCAGCGCCACGCGCCCGGCGCGCGCCCGCGCCGAGTATGTCCGCCCGCGGCTGAGCCTGCGCGTCCCGGCGGCCACGGCGCCGCTGAAGGTGACCGTCGAGCGGCCCTGCTGGAGCAGCACGCGCACCGTCGGGCTCGGCGAGACCTTCCCGAGCTGGGTCTGCGTGTAGTAGTGGCGCAGGATCCGGTCATGCGTGTAGCCCTGCTTGGCGAAGCCCAGGGCCCCGTACTGGCTCATGCCGATGCCGTGGCCGTAGCCCGCGCCTTTGACCACGAAGCGCGTCGCCGCGTCGGCCGCGGGGACGGCGGCGAGGGTGGCCGCGGCGGCGGCGCTGGCGGAGACGAGACGGCGCATCACCATGGACAACCCCATCGGCCGGTTCGGGTTGCGGCTTCAATCCTGGGCGTCATCGGGCTGACGGGCGGGTAGCGTCGCAGGTCGTGACCAGCCGACGCGCCAGCGACCTGTTCGTCGAGTGTCTCGAGGCCGAGGGCGTGCGCTACGTCTTCGGCATCCCGGGCGAGGAGACCCTCGATCTCAACCAGTCGCTGGCGAACTCGTCGGTGTCGTTCATTCCTGTTCGACACGAGCAGGGCGGGGCCTACATGGCCGACATGTACGGACGGCTGACGGGGCGCGCCGGCGTGTGCCTGGGCACCCTCGGACCGGGCGCGATGAACCTCGTCACCGCGATCGGCGACGCCTTTCTCGACCGCGCCCCGCTCGTCGCGCTCACGGGCCAGGCCGACCTCGAGCGGATGCACAAGGAGAGCCACCAGTTCATCGACCTGGTGGAGCTGTTCCGGCCCATCACCAAGTGGAACGCCCGTGTCACGAGCCCGGAGATCGTCCCGGAGGTCGTCCGCAAGGCCTTCAAGGTGGCCGAGTCCGAGAAGCCCGGCGCGACCCACCTCGAGCTGCCCGAGGACGTGATGGCCGCCGAGGTCGACGGGCGGCCCCTGATCCGCCGGCGCCCCGTCAAGCCCGAGCCGGCCGCCCGGGAGCTCCTGAAGGCCGCCGACATGATTCGCGGCGCCATCAACCCGGTGGCGCTCGCGGGCAACGGCGTCGTGCGCGCCGGCGCCGCGCCGGCGCTGCGGGAGTTCGTCCGCTCGACGGGCATCAGCGTCGCCGAGACCTTCATGGGCAAGGGCGTCCTGGACTTCGAGGACCCCAAGGCGCTGGGCACGGTCGGCCTGCAGGCGCGCGACTACGCCCTGGCCGGCTTCGAGGACGCCGACCTGGTCATCGCCATCGGCTACGACCTCGTCGAGCACGCCCCGAAGCACTGGAACCCGCGCGGCGACAAGAAGATCATCTGCATCGACGCCGTCGCGGCCGAGGTCGACGAGCACTTCCAGCCCGAGGTCGAGCTGATCGGCGACCTCTACCACGTGCTGACCCGCCTGGCCGAGGAGTGCCGTGACGTGCCCCACAGCGGCGGGTCGCCGCGCCTGCGCGACGTGGTGCTCGGGCGCTTCGCCGCCGCCAAGGACGACGACGCGTTCCCCATGCAGCCGCCGCGGGCGCTGTGGGAGATCCGCCAGGCGCTCGGCCGCGACGACATCCTCATCTCGGACGTCGGCCTGCACAAGCTGTGGATCGGGCGGATGTTCCCAGCGCACGAGCCCAACACGGTGATGATCGCCAACGGGCTGGCGGGCATGGGCTTCGCGGTGCCGTGCGCGGTGGCGGCCAAGCTCGTGCACCCGGGCCGCAAGGTGGTGACGGTCAACGGCGACGGCGGCTTTCTCATGAACTGCCAGGAGCTCGAGACGGCGGTGCGCTTGCGCACCCCGTTCGTCAACGTCGTCTGGGAGAACCGCCAGTTCGGCTCGATCGTCTGGAAGCAGGACAAGAAGTTCGGCGAGCACTTCGGCACCGACTTCACCAACCCCGACTTCGTCAAGCTCGCCGAGGCGTTCGGGATGCCGGCGTTCCGCTGCGAGGCCGCCGACGACTTCGGCCGCCACCTGCGCCACGCGCTGACGCTCGACGTCCCCTCCCTGGTCGTGCTGCCGATCGACTACTCGATCGACGTCGCGCTGGCCCAGGAGCTCGGCGACGAGACCGTGCGGGCCTAGTTCACCGCGCCGCGCCCGGGGTACGTTCGCACCATGGCCGCCACCGCATCCGAGCACGAGCAGCGCGTCCTCGCCGCCGTCCAGACCAAGCTCTACGTCGGCGGGGAGTGGCGCGACGCGGGCGGCGGAGGAACGCTCGGCGTCGAGGACCCGGCCACGGGCCGCCAGATCGCCGAGATCGCCGACGCCCAGCCCGACGACGCGCTGGCCGCCCTGGCCGCCGCGCACGAGACCTTCCGCAGCTGGCGCACGACGCCGCCGCGTGAGCGCGGCGACATCCTGCGCCGCGCCTTCGACCTGATCATGCAGCGCCAGGACGACCTGGCGCTGCTCATGACCCTCGAGATGGGCAAGCCGCTGGCGGAGTCCAAGGCGGAGATCGCCTACGGCGCCGGCTTCCTGCGCTGGTACAGCGAGGAGGCGGTGCGCATCGACGGGCGCTTCACCACCCACGAGGCGGGCCTGGGCCGGCTGCTGACGCTGCGCCAGCCCGTCGGCCCGTGCGTGTTCATCACGCCCTGGAACTTCCCGCTCGCGATGGGCACCCGGAAGATCGGGCCGGCCGTCGCCGCGGGCTGCACGATGGTCGTCAAGCCGGCCAAGCAGACGCCGCTGTCGATGCTCATGCTCGCGCAGATCCTCGAGGAGGCCGGGCTGCCGGGCGGCGTCCTGAACGTCGTGACGGCCAAGTCGTCGGGCGCGGTGATGGAGCCCCTCATCAAGGACCCCCGCACGCGCAAGCTGTCCTTCACCGGCTCCACCGAGGTCGGGCGCACGCTCATGCAGCAGGCCGCCGACCAGGTGCTGCGCGTCTCGATGGAGCTCGGCGGCAACGCCCCGTTCCTCGTCTTCGACGACGCCGATCTCGACGCCGCGGTCGACGGGGCGATGATCGCCAAGATGCGCAACATCGGCGAGGCGTGCACCGCGGCCAACCGCTTCCACGTGCACGAGTCGGTGGCCGGCGAGTTCGCCCGCCGCCTGGCCGACCGGATGGGCGGCCTGAAGATCGGACGCGGGACCGAGGAGGGCGTGCAGGTCGGCCCGCTGATCGACGACGCGCAGCGCGACAAGGTCGACGAGCTGGTGCAGGACGCCGTCGGCAAGGGCGCGGAGGTCCTGTGCGGCGGCGAGCGCCTGGATGGCGAGGGCTACTTCTACGGGCCGACCGTGCTCGACGGCGTGAGC
Organism: Baekduia sp.; assembly: GCA_035628295.1. Taxonomy (GTDB): domain Bacteria; phylum Actinomycetota; class Thermoleophilia; order Solirubrobacterales; family Solirubrobacteraceae; genus Baekduia. The sequence continues at coordinate 16,034 of DASPKC010000267.1, read as the reverse complement.
ATCGACGCGCGCCTGCTCAAGGAGGAGATCTTCGGCCCGGTCGCGCCGATCACCACCTTCTCGTCCGACGAGGAGGCGATCGCCCGTGCCAACGACACGCAGTACGGCCTCGTGGCCTACGTCTTCACCCGTGACCTCGAGCGGGCGTTCCGCGTGATGGAGGAGCTCGACACCGGGATGATCGGCCTCAACCAGGGCATGGTCTCCAACCCCGGCGCGCCGTTCGGTGGCGTCAAGCAGTCGGGGTTCGGCCGCGAGGGCGGGCCGGAGGGTCTCCACGAATACCTGGAGACGAAGTACGTCGCCATGGCCGTCGGCGTGCCCGCCGGTGGGGGCTAGGCTAGGCAGGGTGGGACCGGGCGCAGTGGGCGCCGGGCCGGAGACAGGGGGTCAAGGAAGAGGCGGACGTGGCGGGCCATGGTCGTGACGCTGATCGGCGCGGGAGCGACCGCCGCGCCGGCGCAGGCCGTGCACTGGCCGTTCTTCGGCGGCGACAGCGGGCGGTCGGGCCTGCAGCCGGTCGACGAGGGCGGAGCGCCGCTGTCGTTCCTCTACGCCAAGTCGGGCGTCGGCGAGGGCACGGTCAAGACGTCGATCGTCACGAGCTCCGGGTCGCCCTCGGCGGCGCGGCTGGCCTGGGGCACCACCGCCGGGCGCATCCACCTGCAGGAGCTGGCCACCGGCGCGCCCGTGCCGGCCGACGGCGAGGCCGGCACCGACGTGACCGGCATCGGCGCCGTCGAGCCCTTCGGCGCGCCCGGCCGCCAGTCCGTGACGCCGGCCGACACGTCCACGGCGGCGGGTCCCGGCCAGCTCTTCGTCGTCCACAACGAGGCCACCACCATCGAGGTGGCGCAGTTCGACCTGCCCAGCGGCGCGCGCATCGACCAGAACGCCGACGTCGACGGCCTGCAGGACCGCGAGGTCGCCGGCTCCTCAGGCTTCCGCGCGTTCTCGTCGGTGGTCGCCACCGCGCCGGACGCCACCGGCGCGCGCGAGCTCTTCTTCCTGGCCCGGTCGATCTCCGGCGTCGACGAGCCGCGGCTGTACCGCGTGCCGATCAGCGGCGACGCCCGGCTGGCCTCGGCCCGCGTCGACGGCGCGGGGGCCTCGTTCGTCGAGGTCGCGGGTGCCGCGATCGACGCCAGCCCGGCGCTCGTCGTCCTGCGCAACGGCGCGGGGGTGCCCACCGCGCACATGGCGGTCGGCACGTCCACCGGCGTGAAGACCTACGAGGCCACGCTGAGCATGTCGCCGGGGCCGGAGTCCGGGCCGCTGGGCGGCACCGCGCTGACGCCCTCGGCCCCCGTCCAGCCCACCGGCGTCACGCCGTCCCCGGCGCCCGTGCTCTACGTGCCCGTCGACGCGGGGTCGACCACGATCGTCAAGAAGCTCCTGCCGGGCAGCGGGACGCTGGCCGACAGCGGCGCGACGTCCGCGACCCTGGCCGGGGAGTCCGCCCCGGCGCTGGCGGTGACCCAGAAGGCCACGAGCGCCTCGCCGCCGGAGGGCCGCCTGGTGGTGACGACCGGCGCGAACCTCTACCTGCTGCGCACGACCGACCTGACCACGGTCGACCAGCTGGTGGCCGACGACGCGCCGCTGACGTTCCCCAACGGCTTCTCGCAGACCACGGCCGCCGCGTCGGGCGACCTGCTCTACGTCACGCGCGACAACGGCACGCCGCTCGCGCTGACCGTCGCGGACCTCGCGCCGGTGACCCTGCCCGACACGGGCATCGTGACCGCGCCGGCGTTCGGCGTCGGCCAGCCCTCGATCTCCCGGGGGTTCGTGCAGTACGGCAACAGCAACGGCGTGCTGGTCTTCCGCAACACCGATCTGCTCGACCCGTCGGTCACCCTGACCGTGCCCGGCTCGTCGTCCGGGCCGGCGGCGGTGACGGCCACGGCCGGTGACGAGCGCGGCATCGCCAAGGTCCAGTTCCTGGTCGACGGCGCAGTGGTCGCCACCGACGAGAACGCCGACAGCGGCTCGCCGTTCTCGCGACCGGGCGCCACGTACTCGGCCGTCATCGACCTCTCCAAGCTCTCCAACGGGACCCACACCCTCACGGCCGTCGCCACCGACGCCAGCGGCCGGACGGCCACGAGCGCCCCGGTGACCGTGACGGTGCAGAACGGCTCGGCCACGCCCGGCGCGACCCAGGGCGCCGACCAGCCGCCGACGGTCTCCTGGATCGCGCCGGCGAGCCGCGCGCTGCTGCGGGGCCCCGTCGAGCTGCAGGTCGCCGTCGCCGACGACCGCGGCGTCGCCGGGATCAAGGTCGAGGACGGCGGGCGCTTCGTCTGCTTCGACACGGCCGCGCCGTACGGCTGCACGTACACCCCGCGCGGCGACGACGTCGGGGAGAACACGCTGACCGTGACCGCCGTCGACAGCGCGGCGCAGGTTGCCCGCGCCTCCCGCGTGGTCCTCGTCAGCCGCTTCACGCCGCGGCTCACCGCCGGGACGACCCCGCGCCGGGACCGCAAGGCGCCCTACCGCTTCCGCACGCGCGGACGGGTGGCGCTGCCGTCCGGCGTGACGCGCGGGCAGGCGTGCGGCAAGGGGCGGGTGGCCATCCAGATCAAGGCGCAAAAGCGCACGATCTCGACGCGCCGCACGACGCTGGCGGCGAACTGCACGTTCTCCAGCCAGGTCACGTTCCGCCTGCCGCGCCGGGTCCGCCCGGGCGCGCTGCAGGTCTCCGCGAGGTTCCTGGGCAACGACGTGCTGCTGCCGCGCAGTGCGCCGCGGCACACCGTTTCGGCCCGCTGAGGCCCCGGCGGAGGCGGGGCCTGAGGGGCTCCGTCTCCGCCGCTCGTCCAGCGACCGGCAGGTTCCGCGGCGTCAGGCGTCACAATTGAGGTGCATGCGCTTCCGGCCGTCTCCGTCCGCCGTGCTCGTCACGGTCCTGTCCTCGCTCGTTCTGGCGACCCCTGCCCCGGCCGAACAGCTGACCGGCGCACCCGTCGAGACGCAGCTCACGGCGCCCGCCGCCCACGTCGGGCCGACCGGGCGCAGCGCGCTGAGCGGGCCCTGGGTGGTGCGCGGCGACCGCAAGGCCACGGGCACCGGGCCGAGCAAGCGCTGGTACGACGGCGCGTTCGCCGGGCGCGTCGTCTCGCTGCCCTACTCGCCCAACGCGGGCAGCGTCACGGGCAAGCGCGGGCAGCGCTCCTACCGGGGCAGCATCGCTTGGTACCGAACGGTCGTGAAGGTGCCCGAGACCGGCACGTACGCCCTGCGCTTCGAGTCCGTGCACCACGACGCGAGCGTCTGGCTCGACGGCCGCAAGATCGCCGAGCACCGGGGCGTCTACCTGCCCTTCGAGCGCGTGGTCGGCCTGCAGGCCGGCCGGGCGCACACCTTGGTCGTCCGCGCCGACTACCGCGGACCGACGCGCCAGAAGCGGGCCGGCTGGCACCGCACGTGGTTCAACTTCGGCGGGATCAACCGCGAGATCACCATCCGGCCCGTGGGCCTCAGCGAGGTCCACGACGCCGAAGTGGTGACGCGCCTGGCCGACGGCGGCGCCGCCGAGGTGAAGGTCGCCGCCCGCGTGCGCAACCGTGCTGCCGAGCCCCGCGACCTGACGCTGGTCGGCGTCCTGCGGCGCGGCACCGAGACGGTCCAGATCCCCTTCACCGCCCAGCGGGTCCCCTCGGGCGAGAGCGCGCGCGTCGTGGCCACGGTGGTCGTGCCCGAGCCCGCGCTGTGGCAGCCCGGCTCGCCCGAGCTGTACGACCTCGACCTGGCGGTCCCCGGCGAGTCGGCGTACACCGCGCGCGTGGGGCTGCGCGACCTGCGGCGCAGCGGCAGCCGGATGCTGCTCAACGGCAAGGTCCTGCGGCTGCACGGCGCGTCGATCCACGAGGACGTCAAGGGCCGTGGCGACGCGTTGACGCCCGAGGACATGGACGGCATCGTGCGCGGCCTGCAGGCCATCGGGGCCAACGCCACGCGCAGCCAGCACCCGCTCAGCCCCGCCCTGCTCGAGCGCCTGGATGCCGCTGGGATCACCGTGTGGCTCGGCCTCGGGCCGGTGGACTCGCCGGGCAACTGGACGTCGCGGACGCCGTTCCAGCAGCGCCGCGCGCGCGAGCGCGTCCGCGAGACCTACCAGCAGTCGGCCGCGCACCCGTCGATCATCGCGTGGAACCTCGCCAACGAGATCGCCGGCAACGGGCGCAGGGAAGGCCAGATCGACTACGTCATCGACACGGCGCGCTGGCTCAAGGACCGCGACCAGGGCCGGCTGACGGCCGTCGACGTCTGGGGCGCCAAGCCGCCGCGCGAGGGGCAGCTCGGCCCGATCTACGACAACCTCGACGCGATCGCGGTCACCAACTACATGGGCTGGTACGAGAAGCCGCTGGAGCCGCGGGCCACCGTGGCGCAGGCGATCCGGGCCAAGCGCGACGACTTCCTGCGCACCTTCCCCAACAAGGTCACCGTCATCAGCGAGTTCGGCGCGGAGGCCAACGACATGAACCCGGCGCAACGCCCGGGTGGCTACGCGTTCCAGGTGCGCTTCCTGCGCCAGCACATCAACGCCTACCGCGAGGTCCGCGGCCTGAGCGGGATGCTGATCTGGAACCTGCGCGACTTCGCCGTGGCGCCCACGTTCGCCGGCGGGTCGATCTCCCGCCAGGTGCCCGGGATCCGCCTGGTGCGCGGCGTCAACCAGAAGGGCCTGTTCGACTTCCTCAACCGCCCGAAGCCGTCGGTCGGCGCGGTGGCGCAGGAGTACCGGTCGCTGGGCTCCGGCCTGGCGCCGTAGCGCCAGGCCGGAACGCGGCGGCTAGGCCTTGGCGGCCGGCTTGCGCTTCGGTGCGGCCTTGGCGGCCGGCTTGCCGTTGCCGGACGCCTTGGCGGCGGCGGCGGGCTTGCGCTTGGGCGCGGCCTTCTTGGCCGGCTCCTGCGCCTGGTTGCCGGCGGCGATGCGGCGCAGGTCGATCGTCTCGTCGTAGACCTTCGGGTCGACGCCCTGCTCGAGGGCCACGTCGCGCAGCATGCGGCCCGAGGACGCCGCCTCCTTGACGATCGCGGCGGCCTTGTCGTAGCCGATGGCGAGGTTCAGCGCCGTCGCGGTCGCCAGCGTCGACTCGGCGCTGCGCTTGCAGCCGGCCTTGTTGGCCTGGATGCCGTCGACGCACTTCTCGCGCAGGGCGTCGGACGTCGTCGACAGCAGGTGGATCGACTGCAGCAGGTTGCGCGCCATCAGGGGGATGCGCACGTTGAGCTCGAACTGGCCCTGCATGCCGCCGATCGTGATGGCGGTGTCGTTGCCGATGACCTGCGCGCAGACCTGCAGGACGACCTCGGGGATGACCGGGTTGACCTTGCCGGGCATGATCGACGAGCCCTTCTGCAGCTCGGGCAGGAAGATCTCGCCGATGCCCGCGCGGGGGCCGGAGCCCATCAGCGCGAGGTCCTGGGCGATCTTCGTCAACGAGACGGCGACGACCTTCAGCGCACCGGAGAGCTCGACGAGGGCGTCGCGGTTGGCCTGCGCCTCGAACGGGTCGGCCGGCGGAGCGATGAGCTTCAGGCCGGACTCCTTGGCCAGGAGCTTGCGCACGCGCTCGGCGAACTGCGGGTGGGTGTTGAGGCCGGTGCCGGTCGCGGTGCCGCCGAGCGGGATCTGGCCGACATGGACGAGCGCGGCAGCGACGCGCTCCTGGCCCAGGCGCATCTGCGCCGCGTAGCCGGCGAACTCCTGGCCGAGGGTGACGGGCACCGCGTCCATGAGGTGTGTGCGGCCGCTCTTGACGACGTCCTTGAACTGCCGGGCCTTCTTGTCGAAGGAGCGCTCGAGCTGCTTGAGGGCGGGCAGCAGCTGGTTGGTCGCCTGGTCGAGCGCCGCGAGATGGACCGCGCTGGGGAAGACGTCGTTGGAGGACTGCCCGTAGTTGACGTCGTCGTTGGGGTGCGCGCCGGCGAGCGCCCCGAGGACCTCGTTGGTGTTCATGTTCGACGAGGTGCCGGAGCCGGTCTGGAAGACGTCGATCGGGAACTGGTCGTCGTGGTCGCCGCGGGCGACGGCCTGGGCGGCTTCGGCGATCTTCGCGGCGAGCGCCTTGTCGAGCAGCCCGAGCTCGCCGTTGACGGTGGCGGCGGCGCCCTTGATGCGCCCGAGCCAGTGGATCACCGACGGAGGGACCGTCTCGCCGGAGATGGGGAAGTTGTCGACGGCCTTCTGGGTCTCGCCGCCGTAGAGCTTCTTCTTCGGAGCCATGGTCCTGCGGACCCTAGCCGCAGAAGGCCGCGATCTCGCGCGCGACCGCGACCGGGTCGTCATGGGCGAGCAGATAGCCGGTCCCCGGCACCACCCGCAGCTGCGCATCGGGCAGGAGGTCGAGCGCCTCCTCCGCCGCCTGCAGCGGGTGGTGCGGATCCTCGTCGGCCCACAGCAGCAGCACCGGCACGTCGATCCGCGGGTACGCGTCGAGCAGCTCCCGCCACGTGCCGAGCTCGACGGCGGCGGCGAACCGCCCCCACGAACGCGCCAGTTTGGCGTTGCCGGCGACGTCGGCCATGGCGTGGGCGACGACGTCCTCGGCTCCGGGCGCGGCACGCGCGGTGAGGCCTGCGGCGCGCCGGCGCCCGAGCAGCAGCGGCGCGGCCCGCGACGCCGCGCGGTCCAGGCCGGGCAGCCCACCCGCGCGGGCCAGGGCGCGCCAGACCGCGAGCCGCCCCGCGTGCGGCTGCGGGCGGTGCAGCCGGGTCGGCGCGAGGATGAGGCGCGCCGGCCGCAGCCACCCGGCGATCGTGGCCCGTAGCAGCAGCTCGGCGCCCACCCCGTGGCCCCCGACGAGCGGCCGCGCCCCGGCCACGTCGGTGGAGAAAGCCGCCAGGACCTCGGCCAGCCAGTCCGGCGTGTACGGGTGGCGGGGCCGGTCCTCGCTGTCGCCGTGCAGCGGCAGGTCGGGCAGGACGACGCGGAAGCGGTGGACGAGGTGCTCGACGACCGGCTCCCACTCGCGGTGGCTGAGGCCGGCGGAGTGCACGAGCACCAGGCCGGGGCCGGTCCCCGCCTCCCGGTAGGCGATGCGCGCGCCGTCGGGGGCGTGCCAGAGGCGCAGGCGCATCATCCGCGCGCGAGCCCCGCCCTGGTCCCGTGGATGAGCGCGCGCTGCACCGCCGCGCTGCTGCCGTCGAGCTTGACCGCCGCCCGCGCGACGCGCCGCGCGAGCTCGGCCTGGATGCCGGTCGTCCGGTCCGAGCCGCGCTGCACGGCCCCGGCCAGGAAGCCGACGCGGCGCGCGAGCTCCGGGCTGCGCTCGTCGCGGGCGCGCATGGCGAGGTCCTCCGCGACGGCGGTCAACAGCAGCCCGAGGCTCGCGAGCTGCCCGTCGCTGCGTGCGCGCGTGACGCAGGTCGACAGCAGCGTGCCGTCGGCCAGGCGGACATCCCCCGGCGCCGCGCGCAGGGCGCGGGCGACCGACGCCTCGTCCTGCAGGCACGCCGCCGGCAGCCCCGGCGGGTCGCTGCCGCACGCCGCCAGGCCGAGCACCGCGGCGGCCAGGCTGACGGCGGCGGCGCGGTGCATGCGGCGATGCTACGGCCCGTGCTGCGCCGCTCCGACCACGACCGCGAGATCCTGCGCCTCGCGGCCCTGGCGCTGCCGGCGCTGGCCGCCGAGCCGACGTACCTGCTCGTCGACACCGCGATCGTGGGCCACCTCGGGACGCGCGAGCTCGCCGCGCTCGCGCTCGCGGCCACCGTGCTGGGCAGCGTGGTGGCGCTGTGCAACTTCCTGGTCTACGGGACGACGGCGCAGGTGGCGCGCCTGCACGGCGCCGGTGAGCACGAGCGCGCGGGCGAGCTGGCCGCCCAGGCGCTGTGGCTGGCGATCGCGGTCGGGGTCGTGGTCGCCAGCGCGTGCGCCGCGCTCGCCGGCCCGCTCATGGCGCTGCTGGGCGGCAGCGGCGAGACGGCGCAGCTGGCGGCCCGGTACCTGCGCCTCAGCGCCCTGGGCCTGCCCTTCGCGCTCATCGCGCTGAGCGGCCAGGGCTTCCTGCGCGGGGTCGGCGACCTGCGCACGCCGCTGGTCGTCGTCGTGGTGGCCAACGTGGCCAACGCCGTGCTCGAGGTCGCGCTGGTCTACGGGCTCGACCTGGGCCTCGACGGCAGCGCGCTCGGCACGGTCGTGGCCCAAGCGGGCATGGGCGGGGCGTTCGCGTGGCTGCTGCTGCGGGCGCCGGCGCGGTCGCGGCGGCCGGACGCTGCGCTGCTGCGCCGTCTGGCCCGCATGGGCAGCCACATCGTGGTGCGCACCGGCTCGCTGCTGCTGTCGTTCACCGTCGCGAGCGCGGTGCTGGCGCGGGTCGGCGAGGACAGCCTCGCCGCGCACCAGATCGCCTTCCAGCTCTTCGTCTTCCTGGCGCTCGTGCTCGACGCGATCGCCATAGCCGGGCAGGTGCTCGTCGGCCGGGCGCTCGGCGCGGGCGACGCCGAGGGCGCCTTCGCCGCGGCCCGCCGGATGTGCGGCTGGGCGCTCGGTGCCGGGGCGGGGCTCGCGCTCGCCCTGCTCGCCGGCCGCGACGTGATCCCGGGCTGGTTCACCGGCGACGAGGATGTGGTGGCGCTGGCGCGCGACGCGTGGCCGCTGTTCGCGCTCCTGCAGCTCCCGGGCGCGGTCGTCTTCGCCCTCGACGGCATCCTCATCGGCGCCGGCGACACGCGCTACCTGGCCTGGGCCATGGCGGCGAGCGCCGTGGTCTTCGTCCCGCTCGCGCTGCTGGCGTCGTCGCTCGTGGCGATGTGGTGGGCGCTGCAGGTCCTGATGCTCGCGCGCCTGGCGGCCACCGGCGCGCGGTTCGTGTCGCGCCGGTGGATCGTCGTGGGCGCGAGGGTCTGACGGCCCGACTGCGTCGTCCCATGCTCGCTGGGCGCGCACAGGACGACGCAGTCGCCAGGCGGTCAGGCAGCCGCCGGCCTCGCGGCCGCGTCCAGGCGCACCCGCAGGTCCTGCGGCGCCCGCCGCCCCTCGAAGGCGACGCCCTCGGCCTCCAGGGCCCGGCGCACCGCCTCCGGGTCGCCCAGCGCGGTCGCCGCCACCGTCCCGTCGGACTTCAGGACGCGGTGCGCGCCCTCGGGCTCCAGCCGCCGCAGCATCCGGTTGATGACCCGCGCGGAGGCGGGCGTCGCGCCGGCCGCGCAGGCGAGGTCGGCGTAGCTCATCCAGCGCCCGGCGGGGATCGCCTCCACCGCGGCGCACAGCTTCTCGTGGTCCATGCCCTGCATAGGGCACGGACCGCCGGACCTCGCCCCCCTAGTGGCGCGCGACCTTGACGCGCAGCTCGTGGCCGTCGATCGAGACCGATGTGCCCTCGTCGCAGTCGTAGGCGACGCCGCCGTCGGCGAGGACCTCCGCCGCGACGTAGGACTGGTGGTCGCGCACGGCGTCCAGGACGGCCTCGGCGCCCCCGAGGTGCAGCGTGATGCGGTCCGAGACCTCCAGGCCGGCGTCCTTGCGCGCGTTCTGCACCGCGCGCACGACCTCCCGGACCCAGCCCTCGCGCAGCAGGTCGTCGTCGATCGCCAGTTCGAGCGCGACGGCGTGCGAGCCCTCGCGCTCCAGCTGGTAGCCCTCCAGCGGCTGGAGGACCAGCGAGAGGTCGTCGGCCTGCAGCTCGTGCTCGCGGCCGTCGAGGTGGATGCCCACCGACCCGCCGTCGCGCAGGACGCCCGCGACGTGCGCGGCATCGAGCGCCTCCACCGCGGCCGCCACCTGCGGCATCTGCTTGCCGAAGCGCGGCCCCAGCGTCCGGTAGTTCGGCTTGAGCGCGTAGGACCCGAGCTCGTCGGCCTCGTCGACGAAGCGCAGCTCCTTGACGTTGAGCTCGTCTCGGACGACGTCGGCGAGCGACTCGATCGCGCTGCGCTCCGGGCCGGCGGCCACCACGACCGCCTCGTGCAGCGGCTGGCGGACCTTGACCTTCGCCTGCCCGCGCGCGGCCAGGCCGAGGCGCACGGTCTCGCGGGCCGTGGCCATGGCGATCTCGAGCTCGCGCAGGCGCGGGTGCGTCGCCTCCGGCTGGGGCCAGTCGGTGAGGTGGACCGACGGCTCGGAGCCGTCGAGGTTGTCGTAGATCTCGTCGGCGATGAACGGGCAGAACGGCGCCAGCAGCTGGGCGCTGGTCACCAGGCAGGTCCGCAGCGTCTCGAACGCGGCGGCGTCGCCCTCCCAGAAGCGCCGGCGCGAGCGCCGCACGTACCAGTTGGAGAGATCGTCGACGAACGCAGCGATCTCGCGCGCGGCGGTCGTCGCGTCGAAGCCCTCGAGGCGGTCGGTGACCACCTCGATCGTCCCCTCCAGCCGCGACAGCACCCAGCGGTCCAGCGCGGTGCGGCCGGCCTCGGCGTCGGCATCCGCGGGCGGCGGGGAAGCCTGCTCGTAGAGGACGTAGAAGGAGTACGTGTTCCACAGCTGCTTGAGGAACAGGCGCACGCCCTCGCCGATGGCCTCCATCGAGAACCGGTAGCCGTCCCACGGCTGCTTGGAGTTGAAGAAGTACCAGCGGAAGGCGTCGGCGCCGAAGCGGTCCAGCACGTCCCAGGGCGCCACCACGTTGCCCTTGGACTTCGACATCTTCTGGCCCTCGGCGTCGGTGATGAGGCCGAGGCAGACGACGTCGTCGTAGGGCGCGCGGTCGTGCAGCAGCACACTGACCGCCAGCAGCGAGTAGAACCAGCCGCGCGTCTGGTCCAGCGCCTCGCAGACGAACTGGGCGGGGTAGGAGCGCGCGAACCGCTCCTCGTTCTCGAACGGCGCGTGCCACTGCGCGAACGGCATGGCGCCGCTGTCGAACCAGACGTCGATGACCTCCGGGACCCGTCGCATCGTGCCGTCGCACTGCGGGCAGGGGAAGCCGACCTCGTCGACGTAGGGGCGGTGCGGGTCCTCGAGGCGCACGCCGCTGAGCTGCTCGAGCTCCTCGAAGGAGCCGATGCAGTGCAGGTGCGTCGCGTCCGCCTCGCAGCGCCAGACCGGCAGCGGGGTGCCCCAGTAGCGCTCGCGCGACAGCGCCCAGTCGACGTTGCCCTCCAGCCAGTTGCCGAAGCGCCCGTGCTTGATGTGCTCCGGGTGCCAGGTGACCGTCTCGTTGGCGGCCAGCAGGCGGTCGCGCAGCGTCGACGTCGCGATGTACCAGGACGGCTTGGCGTAGTACAGCAGCGGCGTCCCGCAGCGCCAGCAGTGCGGGTAAGCGTGCTCGTACGCGGTCGCCTGGTGCAGGCGGCCGCGCGCACGGAGGTCCTCGACCAGGTCGTCGTCGGCGTCCTTGACGAAGCGCCCGGCGTACTCGCCGATGCGCTCGTCGTACGTGCCGTCGGGCTTGACCGGGTTGACGACGGCCAGGCCCTGCTCCTGGCCGAGGCGGAAGTCGTCCTCGCCGAAGGCGATCGCCGTGTGCACCAGGCCGGTGCCGTCGTCGGCGGTCACGAAGTCCGCGGGCAGCACCGTGTGGCCCTTGGGGCCGTAGACCTCGGCGCCGAGGTAGCCGAAGGGCGGCTCGTAGGCGAGGCCGACCAGGTCGCTGCCGCGCAGGCGCTCCAGCACCTCGGCCTCCTCGCCCAGCACGCGCTCGACCAGCGCCTCGGCCAGGATCGCGACGTACCCGTCGGCCTGCGCCTTGACGTAGGCGAGCTCCGGGTCGACGGCGACCGCCGCGTTGGAGACCAGCGTCCAGGGCGTGGTGGTCCACACCAGCAGCTCCTCGCCAGGGCGGTCGCGCAGCGGGAAGCGGACGTAGACGCTGGGATCGACGACGTCGCGGTAGCCGAGCGCCAGTTCGTGGCTGGACAGGGCGGTGCCGCAGCGCGGGCAGTACGGGACCACCTTGTGGCCCTCGTAGAGCAGCTGCTTGTCCCAGATCTGGCGCAGCGACCACCACACCGACTCGACGTAGGTGCTGTCCAGCGTGCGGTAGGCGTCGTCGAGGTCGACCCAGAAGCCGATGCGCTCGGTCAGCCGGTCCCACTCCTCCAGGAACGTGAACACCGACTCGCGGCAGCGCTGGTTGAACTCGGCGATGCCGTACTCCTCGATCTCGTCCTTCGAGGAGATCCCCAGCTCCTGCTCGACGGTGATCTCGACCGGCAGGCCGTGGCAGTCCCAGCCGCCCTTGCGCGCGACGTACTTGCCGCGCATCGTCTGGAAGCGGGGGAAGATGTCCTTGTAGGAGCGGCTGAGGACGTGGTGGGAGCCCGGGCGCCCGTTGGCCGTCGGCGGCCCCTCCCAGAAGACCCACGGCTCGGCGCCCTCGCGGCGGCGCATCGACTCGTGGAAGACGTCGCGCTCCTTCCATCGCGCCAGCACCTCCTGCTCGAGGGCGGGGAAGTTCTGGTCCGGATCGACGGGGCGGCGGCTCATCGGAGCCGCGGATTCTAGGTCGCGGCGCTCCGCCGCCCGGTCCGGCGCCCGCTACGCGGCGGCGGCGAGCTTGCGGCAGAGGGCGGCGAGCTGGCGCTGCTCGTCCTCGTCGAGCGCCGCGAAGGCGCTGGCGACCCGCTCGGTGTGCTCGGGGTAGAGCCGGTCGACGCACTCGCGCCCGGCCGTCGTGAGCCGGACCGCGGCGGCCCGGCGGTCGTGCGGCAGGCGGAAGCGCTGGACGTGGCCGCGCGACTCGAGCGTCGTGACGACCTCCGTGGCGTTGGCCTTGGAGGTGCGCAGGCGCTCGCGCAGGGTGCGCAGCTCGAGCTCCCCGCCCGCGGCCGTGAGGACGAGGAGGACCGTGAAGCCGGAGGCGCTGAGCCCCTCGCGCTCGAGGTCGGCCGACAGGCGCCGGCGCACGCTCGCCTCCGCGCGCACGAGCGACTCGAGCGCGTCGTGGGCCAGGGGCTCGGCGGGCGTCAGCGTCGGCAGCAGCATCTCGCCGTGGATCCTGCCCGGCGGGTCGGACGGCTCCGAACGGTCAGCCGGCCCGGCGCCGCCGGGACGCCGCGGCCGGCTCGGCGACCACCGCCAGCAGCCGGTCGCGGGCGGCGAGAGGATCCTCCGGCAGCCGCTCCACCAGGCTCGTGTCCCTGGCGGGGACGGCGCCCCGGAAGTCGAGGACCGCGACTCCCTCGCGTCCGGCGCGACGGGCGGCGAAGACCAGACGGGCGAGCGTGTCGAGCGACGCTCCGCGCCCGGTCAGCACGACGGCCCGGGGGGCGAGCGCCCGCAGCGCCCGGCCCAGGCGGGTCGGGTCGAGCGCCGCCGTCAGGACGAGCGTGCGCAGGCCGCCACGGCGCAGGACGAGCTCGAGCGCGTGGGCGTGCAGCGCGTCGGCGTGCAGGGGCGCGCCGGCGTCGAAGATCAGCACGCCGGCGTCGTGGGAGGCCGGCGGCGCGACCCGCCGGGCGCCGGCGAGCCAGCCGCCGGCCCAGCGGTGCGCGAACGCCACCTCGGCGGTGGGCTCGTCGCCGAGCGCGGTGACCGCGGGGAGCAGCACCTCGGCCACCGTGCGCTCCACGGACCGCAGCGCCAGCGACTCCTCCAGGAGCCGGTCGCAGGCGTCCTCGTCGAACCCGCGCAGCGCGTCGAGCAGCCGCACGTCGGTCGCCGGCCCGGCCCCGCGGCCGCGCGCGATGGCGATGGCCGTCGCGGCGTCGGGGGTCTGCAGGAACGCCGCGCGCAGCGCCTCGATCTCCGCCAGGGAGAAGCGCCGGTGGCCGCCCTCGGACCGCAGCGGCGCCGGGAAGCCGAACCGCCGCTCCCACGCCCGCAGCGTGCTCGGGCTCACCCCGAGCATGGCCGCCGCGGCGGTGGTGCGGATCGCCCCGTGCATCGTCGCAGGAGCATCGACGGGCGGCGGACCCGGCGCCAGCGCTGCATGCGGCCTTGCGGCGGGTACGGTCGGCGCCATGGGCCGCCTGGACGATGCCGATCTCAGCCTCAAGCTCAAGCGCAGCGAGCAGGACCTGCGCCTCGAGGTCGCCGGCCAGCGCCTCCTGCAGCTGCGCCTCGCGATGGCCGGCAAGCTCGAGCCGGGGGCGCCCCTCGGGCCACCGGTGCTCGTCGTCTTCGAGGGCTGGGACGCCTCGGGCAAGGGCGGCGCCATCCGCCGCCTCGTCGCGCCGCTCGACCCGCGGCACGTGCGCGTCAAGGACTTCGCCGCCCCGACCCCGGACGAGAAGCGCCACCACTTCCTCGGCCGGTTCTGGCCCGCGCTGCCCGGCTGGGGCGGCATGTCGGTCTTCGACCGCTCGTACTTCGGACGGGTGCTCGTCGAGCGCGTGGAGGGCTTCGCCACCGAGCAGCAGTGGCAGCGCAGCTACCAGGAGATCGAGGCCTTCGAGCGGATGCTCGTCGACGAGGGCACCATCATCGTCAAGCTCTGGATGCACGTCTCGTCCAAGGAGCAGCTGCGGCGCTTCCAGCGGCGCGCCGAGGACCCGCTCAAGCGCTGGAAGCTCACCGACGAGGACTGGCGCAACCGTGAGAAGCGCGAGGCGTACGAGGCGGCGGTCGAGGAGATGATCCAGCGCACCGACCGCGAGGGCGCGCGCTGGCACGTCATCCCGGGCGAGTCCAAGCGCTTCGGCCGGGTGGCGGTCGTCGAGACGGTCGTCGCGGAGGTCGAGGAGGGGTGCCGCGCGCGCGGCTTCCCGCTCCCCGACCCGCTGCCGTTCGGCGAGGACGACTGAGCGCTGCCGGCTACTGCGCCGGCTCGAGCTCGAGCTCGGCCTCGAGCTTGCGCTTCGGGTAGGCGCCGGTGACCTTCTTGGCCACCTGGCCGTGCTTGAAGAGCATCAGCGTCGGGATCGACAGCACCTGGTACTGGGCGGCCGTCTGCTGGTTGTCGTCGATGTTGAGCTTGAGGACCTTGAGGTCCGGCTGCTCCTTGGCGATCTCCTCGACGACCGGCGCGACCACCCGGCACGGGCCGCACCAGGGGGCCCAGAAGTCGACGAGGACCGGCTGGTCGGACTCGAGGACCTCGGCCTGGAAGCTGGAGTCGGTGACGTCGTTGACGGTGCCCATGCCGGGACTATACGAACTGAAGCGCCGGTCCCCGCGTCAGGCGCCGCGGCGCAGCAGCGGGACGAGCCACGCCGCCTCGATCGCGATCCGCGCCGACATCTTCGAACGGCCGTGCTCGCGGTCGCGGAAGACGATCGGCACCTCGACGACCCGGAAGCCGCGGCGCGTCGCGCGGAAGGTCAGCTCGACCTGGAACGCGTAGCCCTTGGAGCGCACCGTGGGCAGGTCGATCGCCTCGAGGACCTCGCGCCGGAAGCACTTGAAGCCCCCGGTGAGGTCGCGCACGTCGAGGCCCAGCACCCGGCGGGCGTACCAGGAGCCGCCCCGCGAGACCGCGCGCCGCACAACGCCCCAGTCCTGCACGCGGCCGCCCTCGACGTAGCGCGAGCCGAGAGCGACGTCGGCGCCCGCGTGGACGGCGTCGAGCAGCCGGCCGAGATCGACGGGGTCGTGCGACAGGTCGGCGTCCATCTCGAAGACGTGCGACGCGCCGCCCGCCAGCGCGTGCGCGAAGCCCGCGAGGTAGGCGGGGCCCAGGCCGGTGCGCTGCGTGCGGTGCAGCACCTCGACCTCGCCGGGGTGCTGCTCGGCGAGGCGGTCGGCGAGCTGCCCGGTGCCGTCCGGCGAGTCGTCGTCGACCACCAGGATCCGGAAGCCTTCCGGGGCGCCGCGGCGCAGCACCGCCTGCGCGGCTGCGACGACGGTCTCGACGTTCTCCGCCTCGTCGTAGGTCGGCAGCACGAGCCAGGGGACGCCGGACACCGCCGGACACCCTAGGGCGTCGCTCCGCGGCCGCGCCGTGCGCGTAGGCTCGCACCGTGGTGGAGTTCGACGAGCAGGTGGCCGCGCAGCTGGAGGCGGTGTACCAGACGCGCGACGTCGTCCGGCGCCGGCAGCTGGTGTTCGAGGCGCTCGACCCGCGCCCGGGCGACCGGGTCCTGGACCTCGGCTGCGGGCCCGGGTTCTACGTGGCGGAGGCGCTCGAGCTCGTCGGCCTCCGCCGCGACAGCGTCGCGCTCTACCCGCACGAGTTCAGCGGCGGCCAGCGCCAGCGCAT
>DASPKC010000266.1:0-3820 GCA_035628295.1 Baekduia sp. | reverse complement strand
GGTGAGGCGAACCAGGTGAGCGACGACCAGGGCATCCTCGGCAACCTCCCGCGGTCGCGGCCGGGACGCCGGAGCGACCGTCGCGCCGGCGCGAGCTCGGCGCCGGCGGCTGGGCGCCGGGGGACGCGCCCACCGTCGCGGAGGCGGCGCGCGCCGCGGCCGCTGCGCGGCCCGCTGTGCCCGAGCCGCCGGTCGCGCCGCTGCGCCACGAGCCGGTGGTGGCGGCCCTGCGCGAGCGGGTGTGGTCGGCCTCCGCGCTGGAGGCCTGGGCGGCCTGCCCGGTGCGCTGGCTGGTCGACCGGCGCCTGCGTCCGCAGGCGCTGGTGCCCGACCCGGAGCCGCTCGTGCGCGGCAAGCTCGCGCACGACGTGCTCGAGCAGGCGCTGCGGGCGCTCGTGCAGGCCGGCCACGGGCTCGACCCGCAGGGGCTTCCGGCGGCCCGCGGCCTGCTGCGCGACGCCCTGGCCGAGCAGGCGGCGCACCACCGCATCTCCGTCAACCCGGAGCGGCTGCGCTCGGCACTGCGCCGGCTGGAGGTCGACCTCGTCGCCTACCTCGAGCACGCCGCGCACGCCGGCTCGGGCTTCGCGCCCGACCGCTTCGAGCTCTCGTTCGGCGCGCCCGGCGACGAGCTGCCCGCGCTGGAGCTCTTCGACGGCGAGCTGCGCCTGCAGGGGCGCATCGACCGCATCGACCTCGGGGCCGGCGCGACGCAGGCGATCGTCTACGACTACAAGGGCCGCACGGCGCCGAAAACGAACGAGTGGGGCGAGCGCGGCCGCCTGCAGGTCGGCCTGTACATGCTGGCGGTCGAGCGGCTGCTCGGGCTGCGCGCCGTGGGAGGCTTCTACCAGCCGCTCAACGCCGGGCAGCCGGCGGCGCGGGGCGTGGTGCGCGAGGACGCCGACCCGCATCTGCGCACGGTCGGCAAGGACCGCCGCCCCGACGACGAGGTCGACGCGCTGCTGGACGCGTGCGCCGATGCCGCCCGCCGCGCGGTGCGCGAGGTGCGCGCCGGGCGTCTCGAGGCGCGCCCGGCGACCTGCTCGCCCGACGGCTGCGCCTACCCGTCGATCTGCCGCTGCGAGGGCACGGGCGCATGAGGTTCACCGACGAGCAGCGCCTCGCGGTCGAGCGGCGCAGCGGCCCGCTGCTGCTGGCCGCCAACGCCGGGTCGGGGAAGACGACGGTGCTGGTGGAACGCCTCGTGCGCCTGGCCACCGAGGACGGGATCCGGCCCGGCCGGGTCCTGGCCATCACGTTCACCGACAAGGCCGCGGGCGAGCTGCGTGCGCGGGTGCGCGAGCGCTTCGCCGCGCTGGGCGAGCGCGACCTGGCCACCGAGGCCGAGAGCGCCTGGATCTCGACCGTCCACGGCTTCTGCGCCCGCGTGCTGCGCGCGCACGCGATCGCCGCAGGGCTGGATCCGGGATTCCGGGTGCTCGACGAGCAGGAGTCGCGCGGGCTGCGCGGCGAGGCGTTCGAGCAGGCGCTGGCGGGGTTCCTCGACGAGGTCGCGAACGGCCACCGGCAGGCGGCGCTCGATCTCGTCGCCGCCCGCACCGTCGACGGTCTGGCGAAGACGATCGGCGCGGTGCACGACGAGCTGCGCTCGCGCGGGGCGACCCGGCCGGCGCTGCCCGTGCCCGAGCGCGTGCCGCCGGCACCCGACACGGCGGCGCTGCGCGCGGCGGCCGCCGCGGCGCTGGACGAC
This sequence comes from Baekduia sp., assembly GCA_035628295.1. Taxonomy (GTDB): domain Bacteria; phylum Actinomycetota; class Thermoleophilia; order Solirubrobacterales; family Solirubrobacteraceae; genus Baekduia. The sequence goes on along the minus strand of DASPKC010000266.1, from coordinate 2,106 downwards.
CTCGGCGCGGCCGGCGACGGCGCGCGCGTCGCGGCCGCGCGGGAGAAGCTGCGCCGCTGCGCCGACCTGGCCGAGGCCGGGCCGCTGGCGCTCGGGGCGGCCGCCGACCTCGCGTTCGGCATGGGCGGCGCCAAGGCCCTGTCCGGCGATCCGTGCGCGGCGTACCTCGAGGCGCTCGAGGCCCACGGGCAGGCCGTGGCCGACCATCGCGCGCACGCCGACCTGGTGCTCCTCGACGAGCTGCTCGGGCGCTTCGCCGACGCCTACGCCCGGGGCAAGCGCCAGGCCGCCGCCGTCGACTACGACGACCTCGAGCTCCTGACCCGCGACCTCCTGCGCGATCGCCCCGCGATTGCGGCGACCTACCGCGAGCGCTTCCAGCGCGTGATGGTCGACGAGTTCCAGGACACCAACCCGCTGCAGCTCGACCTGCTGCGCCGGATCGACAGCGGCCACACCTTCCTGGTCGGCGACGAGCTGCAATCGATCTACGGGTTCCGCCACGCCGACGTGGCCGTGTTCCGCGGCGAGCGCGACCGCCTCGCCGCCCAGGGCGCCACGGCCTCGCTCGCGCGCAACTTCCGCAGCGCCCCCGAGGTCCTGGAGACGCTCGACGCCGCCTTCACGCAGATCCACGGGGCGGCGTTCACCCCGCTCGTCCCGGGGCTCGAGGCGGGCGCGCGCGCGTGGGACGGACCGCGCGTCGAGCTGCTCGTGACCGACTGCGAGGGGTGGGACGCGCCCGGACCGGCCGCGGTGGGCGAGGGCCTGCCGGCGGCGCAGGCGTGGCGGTGCGCCGAGGCCCGGCTCGTGGCCCAGCGGATCGCCGACCTCGTCGACGGCGGCGCGTTCGCGGCCCGGGACGTCGTGGTGCTGCTGCGCGCCGCGAGCGACATGGCGACCTACGAGCAGGCCCTGCGCGACGCGGGGCTGCCGACGCTCGCCGCGGGCGCCGGCGGCTTCTGGGCGCGCCGGCAGGTCCTCGACCTGTGCGCGCACCTGGCCGTCCTGGCCAACCCGCGCGACGAGCCCGCGCTCTTCTCCCTGCTCGCGTGCCCGCTGGCGGGCCTGACGCCCGACGCGCTGGCCGTCATCGGCGAGCTGCGCCCGGCGGGCCGGCGCCACGAAGCGCTCGACGCCCCCGGCGACGTCCTCGCCGCCCTGCCGGAGGGCGACGCCCGGCGGCTGGCCGCCTTCGCCGCCTGGTGGCGCGCCGAGCGCGCGCTGGCGCCGCGGCTGGGGCTCGACGAGCTCCTCGAGCGCGCGGTGGCCGGCCGCGGCTACGACCTGCACGTCCTGGGCCTGCCCGACGGCCGCCGCCGGCTGGCCAACGTCCTCAAGCTGGCGCGGCTCGCCGCGCGCTTCGAGGCCCGCCGCGGCCGCGACGTCCGCGCGTTCATCGACCTCGCGACGGCCGAGGTGGAGGCGGGCGCGCGCGAGCCCGACGCGCCGGTGGAGCTTGGGGCAGCCGACGCCGTGCGGCTCATGACCATGCACGCCGCCAAGGGCCTGGAGTTCCCGGTGGTCGTGTGCGGCGACCTCGGCCGCAGCCCGCAGTCGGCCTCCCCGGACCTGGTGGTGGGCACCGACGGGCGTGTCGGGCTGCGGGCGGTCGACGTGCGCGGCGGCAAGGCCGACGCCTTCGAGCTCGTGGCGCTGCGCGACGCGCTGCGCGACCGCGAGGCGCGCGAGGACGACCGGGTGCACTACGTGGCGATGACGCGCGCCGAGGAGCTGCTCGTCCTCGCGGGGGCGGCGAAGGTGCAGCGGTGGCCGAGCGCCCGCGGCCTGACCGATCCGCCGATCACCTGGCTGGGCAACGCCCTGGTGCCCGATCTGGCCACGCGCCTGCGCGACGGCCCGGCCGAGCAGGAGATCGGGTGGGAGCACGCCGGCCACCGGGCACTCGTGCGGCTCGTGCGCAGCACGCCCGGCGCGGTGGGGGAGGTGCTGCGCGAGCTGCGCCCGGCGCCGCCGCAGGCGGCCGAGCAGCTCGGGCTCGCGGTCGACGGCTCGGCGGCCCTGCCCGACGTCCCGGCGCCGCCCCCGCCGGGCGTGGCGACGCTGAGCTACTCCTCGCTGAGCCGCTACAGCCAGTGCGCGTAC
>DASPKC010000265.1:0-19270 GCA_035628295.1 Baekduia sp. | reverse complement strand
GCGGACCGCACGGGGGGCGCGGGCATCGGGCGCACGGTCGCCGGCGGCGACGACGGCCCGATCGACAGGTGGTGCAGCGACATCTCGGGGTGTCCTTCCTTGGCGGACGGTCCCGGCCTTCCTTGACCGGTTCGCCTCCGTGATCGGTCCCGCACCGGGCGACCTTGAGCGCGTGCCTGGACGGCCGTTCTAGGCCGCCGCCACCGCGCCGCCGGCCAGGGCGTGCGCCTCGGCGGTCAGGAGCTGCGCGTCGTCGTCCAGGCCGCGACGTCGCGCGACCTCCGCGAGACCGAGCAGCGCGCGGGTGTCCGGGCCCTCCCGCTCGCAGACCTCGAGCCACTCGTCGGCCGCGGACTGCTCGAAGCCCCGGCGCAGGTAGACGCCGGCCAACAGCTCGCGGCGCTCGCGCCACGGCAGCGCGACGGCCTCGAACGCGCCGGCCAGCGCCTCGAACGCGTCGAAGCGCTCCAGGCGCGCGAGCGCGTCGAGCATCGTGAGCACGACGGGCCCGGCGGATGCGGGCACGGCGTTGTCTGCCGCGCCGCCGGCCGACCACGCCTCGAACGCGCGCAGCTCCGCCTCGGGCAGGCCGCTCGCCCGGGCCTGACCGAGGTCGGCCTGCTGTCCGGCGGCGAGCGCGGCGAAGGCGGCAGTGCGCGCCGCGGCCGCGGCGCACGGAGCCTCGGCGGGCACCTTGGCCGCCTCCTGCGCGGCCTCCTCGAGGCGGTCCTGGCTCAGCAGCGCCTCGGCCAGAGCCACGCGCGCCTGGTGCACCCGCGGGCGGGCGGCCAGCACGCCGCGCAGCTCGGCCTCGGCCTCGGCGATGGCGCCCTGCTCGTAGAGCGGGACGGCCAGCAGGAAGCGCGCGGACGGCGAGAGGTCCTCGACGCCCTCGTGCAGGGTGCGCACGACCTCGCCGGGCACGACGCCGCGGGCGAGCAGCACGGTCGCGAGCGGCTCGACGACGCCGAGGAAGCGCGGGTGCTCCGCCAGGCAGCGGCGCAGGAGCTCCTCGGCGGCCGCCAGGTCACCCTGCGCGCGGCGCACGTCGGCCAGCGCCACGAGCGCGAAGTGGGTGCCGCAGCCGACCGTGGCCGAGTAGCGGCTCGGCGCGTCGCCGAGCTCGAGGCAGCGCTCGAAGCTGGTGGCCGCGCGGTCGAGGTCGCCGAGTGCGAAGGCCGCGTGGCCCTGCTCGAAGACGATGTCGGTGAAGCCCTCCAACTGGGCCAGGACCTCGTCGCCGGCGCGCAGCGCCTCGGCGTGGCGCCCGGTCGCGCGCAGCGCCTTGACCCACCGCGAGGCCAGCGACGGCACGTAGCCGTACGTGCGCAGGTGCGGGTCGTCGCGCACGCCCTGCCAGCCGCGGGCGAGATGCTCCAGCGCCTTCTCGTGCGCGCCCGTGGCCAGGTGCTCGGAGCCGAGGTTGAAGTGCAGGAATGGCGTGTCGACGCCCTCGGCCGCCTGGCGCTCGAGCAGCTCGACGTTGCGGGTGGCCTTGTCCTTGGCGGCGCGGACCTCGCCGAGGTAGCCGAAGTGCTCGACGCGCACGGCGCTGCGCTCCAGGCGCTCGGGCAGGTGGCCCGGCAGCGTGTGGGCGATCTGCTCGTGGATGCGGCCGGTGAAGCGGTACTGCGGGCGGTTGCGGAACACGCGCAGCGCGTCGTGGGTGACCGCGGTGCCGTCCTCGAGATCGCCGGTGTGGTTGGTCTCGACGAGGTAGAACGCCTCGCGCCACGTGCGGCCGGTCAGGGCGCGCAGGGCGGCGGCGTCGCCGTCGACGAGGACCTCGTCGGCGTCGAGGTACAGGATCCAGTCGGTGGTCGCCGCGTCGAAGGAGACGTTGCGCGCGGCCGAGAAGTCGCCGGTCCAGGTGTGGTGCAGGATCCGCGCGCCGAAGCTCTCGGCGATCTCGACCGTGCGGTCGGTGGAGCCGGTGTCGACGACGACAATCTCGTCGACGGCGTCGCGCACGGCGGCCAGGCAGCGGCCGAGCATCTGCTCCTCGTCGCGCACGATCATGCACAGGCCGAGCGTCTGGCCCGTGGCCGGGCGGGCGGCCTGGGCGACGTGCATCGCGCGCGGGCCCGCGGAGCGCAGCAGCTCCATGACGGGGACGGGGAGACCGGAGGGGGCCGTGATGCCGGCGCGGCGGCGGCGCTTGCACTCCGCCAGGTTGCGCGCCAGGTGCGGGACGTCGGCGTCCAGCCGCGCGGCGGCGGCGAACAGCGCCTCGGCGGGGGCGATGGCGCCGAGCTCGTAGAACGCCACGCCGGCCAGGTTGAGCAGCACGGGCTCGGCGGGCGTGTCCTCGAGCAGCTGGACGGCCTCGGCGGCCGTGGCGGCCAGGGCCCCCGACGTCTGGGCGACGCTGCCCGAGCGGGCCGCCAGGCCGGCGTGCAGCAGGCCGCGCTGCGCCGCGTACCGGTCGTGCGGGTCGGTCAGCGCGTGCGCGTCGGCGTACAGCGCGCGGTAGCCGGCCAGGTCGCGCGCCCGCAGCAGGGCGTCGGCGCGGGCCGCGAGGGCGGTCGCGCCGGCGACGGGCGCGGCGGCCGGGGCGCCGGCGACGGGCGTCGTGAGACGGAGGGCCATGTCCACGTCTTCGACCGGCACCGCGGCGGATTGAGCCGGCGTCCACCGCGGATCCCTGCCCGGGACGCCTGCCGGGTGGCCGGGGGGTCCCCAGTTCTGGGGAGGGCGACCCTCGACAGAGATCGAGCGAGGTTTACCGGTTTGCGGGGATGTTCCTGATTCGGGCCTGAACCGATGCGTCCTTCGTCCCCTCCGCCCCCTCGCGAAACCAAGGACAGGTCCAGCACATGCGTCTCGCCACCGCCCCCTCCCCCTCCAGCAGGAAGCCCCGCCGCCTCTCCCCGGAGGACACGCTCGCCCTGTGGAGCGCGTACAAGGAGACGCACGACCGCGCGCTGCGCGACCGCCTGGTGCTGACGTTCGCCCCGCTGGTGAAGTACATCGTCTACAAGAAGGTCCGCGAGATGCCCGCGCGCTGCGAGGTCGAGGACTTCATCTCCTGCGGGCTCGAGGCCCTGATCCAGTCGATCGACCGCTACGACCCGGAGAAGGGCGCGACGCTCGAGCAGTACGCCTGGACGCGCATCCATGGCGCCGTCCTCGACGAGCTGCGCCGCCAGGACTGGGCGCCGCGCTCCGTGCGCCGCTGGGAGCGCGACATCGAGCGCGCCGCCGACGACTTCGCCCGCGTCCACGGCCGCCGGCCGAAGATCGACGAGCTCGCCGAGCACATGGGCACCACGGTCGCCGAGCTGCGCCGCCACCGCGACGAGGTCGTGCAGTCCGACGTCACGTCGCTGAACACCGTGGTCCTCGGCGACGACGAGACCACCATCGAGCGCATGGACACCATCGCCTGCTCCGACGAGCGCCTCGACCCGGTCTTCGCGACCGCCAACGAGGAGGCCAAGGACAAGTTCCGCCATGCCTTCGCCAAGCTGCCGCAGCGCGAGCGCGAGGTGGCGGTCCTGCTCTACGTCAAGAACCTCACCCTCGCCGAGATCGGCGACATCCTCGGCGTCTCCGAGTCCCGCGTCTGCCAGATCCACGGCGGGATCAAGAAGGCCCTGCGCATTGCCCTCTCCGAGGACGAGGCGCTGTTCCGCGCCGTCGCGTAGCGCGCGGCGCGGGTGCGCGGGCGGCGCGGCGGTCAGCGAGGAGGACGGCGGCGCCGGCCGGTGTGGCGTCCCGCGCGGACCGCTTGCGCATCGAGTGGCGTGGTTCCGCGCTATGTCAGGGTCGATCCGCCACTCGATGGCCGGCCGCCCCCGCGCGCATCTGCTGGCGGATCGACCCTCGGATACCGCGCCGATCCGCCAACAGGCGGTTCACACCCTGCGACCGCCCGCTTCCCGGCCACCGGCTGCCGCCTCCCCGTCGCTGAGCCGTCGGCGGACGCCCCGCATCGAGGCGGACGCCCGCGCGGCGCTCCACCCCCTCACCCCCGGTCCAGCGCGTACGCCCAGACGAGCACCTCGGCCACCGCGGCCCAGAGGTCCTCGGGCACGGCGGCCTCGACGGCCAGCTGGGCGAGGGCCTGCGCGAGCATGGGGTCCTCGCGGACAGGTACGCCGGCGGCCGCGGCGCGCTCGAGGATGCGCTCGGCCACCTCGCCGGCGCCGGAGGCCACGACCCTGGGCGCCGCGTCCGAGCCGCGGTCGTAGCGCAGCGCGATCGCCTTACGCGGAGGCATCGAGCGTCCTCGCGCGCGGGTGGACCGTCACGGCGACGGGCCGCCCCAGCGCGCCCGAGAGCGCCGCGCGCAGCTCCGCGACGGCGGCGCGCACGCGCGCGGCGGGTTTGCCGTCGCTGACGTGCACGGTCGCGGCCTGGCCGTCGAGGCGGATGTCCAGCCGGCCCAGGCCCGGCGACTCGAAGCGCAGGTTGACGGCGCCACTGCGACCGGCGCGGCCGCCGGCCCCCTCGCCGTCGGGCAGGACGGCGAACGCCGCGCCGCCGGGCAGCGGGACCTGCACGGCGACGGCCACCGGGACCGCCGCGCCCGGCCCGGTGCTCTGCGCCGCCGGCGGCTCCACCTGGCTCTGGATGCGCAGGTGCAGGCGCTCGGCGCTGGCCTCCTCGACGCGCAGGCGCAGGACGTCGCCGGCGCGCACGTCGTCGGGCAGCCGGGCCGCCAGGCGCAGCCCCTCCAGGACGAGGGTGCGCCCGTCCACCACGCGGCCGTGCAGCACCGCCCCCGGGCGGACCGGGAGGTCGGGCAGCAGGCCGCGCAGCAGGACGAGCGACTCCACCCACCCTTCATCGGCTCAACCCGGCGGAGCTTCAGCCGACCACGGTGCCGACATGGACCGCGGTCTCTACATCGCTGCCTCCGGGATGCTCGCCGAGCAGGTCCGCCAGGACCAACTCGCCAACGACCTCTCGAACGCCACCACCCCGGGCTACAAAGCCGACCGCGCCACCCAGGCGTCGTTCGGCGACCTGCTGCTCGCCGACCGCACGAGCGGCCGCGTCATCGGCCCCCTGGGCACCGGCGTGCGCATCACCGGCCAGGTCACCGACCTGCGCCCGGCGGCCCTCAAGCAGACCGACGAGCCGCTGGACCTCGCCATCGAGGGGGAGGGCTTCTTCCTCGTGCGCACGCCGCAGGGCGAGCGCTTCACCCGCAACGGCCGCTTCACCGCGCTGCCGGACGGCACGCTGGGCGACCAGCTCGGCAACCAGGTCCTCGGCCCCGACCGCCGCCCGGTCCGCCTGCAGCCCGACGGGACCGTCCGCGCCCAGGACGTCGGCGCGTTCAACGTCCCCAACGCGGTCAAGGCCGGCGAGGGCCAGTTCACCGGCGCCGCGGCCGGGGCGGCCCCCGGCACGGTGCGCACCGGCGCGCTGGAGACCTCCGGCGTCGAGGCCGCCCGGACGATGGTCGACATGATGGCCTCCCTGCGCGCCTTCGAGGCCGGCCAGCGGGCCATCACCACGATCGACGAGACGCTCAAGCAGGCCGCGCAGCAGGTGGGCAACCTCACCGGCTGACCCGCCGGCTGAAGTTCGCCCGGCACCTGCCGACCACCCGGGGCAGCATGCTCCACGGCCTCTACTCCGCCGCCGCCGGCATGGCGGCCCAGCAGCAGCGGATCGACAGCGTCGCCGACGACCTGTCGAACGTCAGCACGACGGGCTACAAGCCGGCGCGCGTGGCGTTCCGCGACCTCGTGTACGCGGACGGGCCGCGCGGCGGGAGCCCCGGCGTGCTGGTCGGCAGCGGCTCGGCGTCCACCGTGGTCGGGCGCTCGATGCGCCAGGGCCCGGTCGAGCAGACCGACCAGCCCCTCGACGTCGCCCTGGAGGGTCCCGGCTTCCTGCAGGTCCGCCTCGCCGACGGCCGCCAGGCGCTGACGCGCGACGGCCAGCTGCGCGCCGACAGCCAGGGCCGGCTCACCCTCCACACCGGCGAGCTCGTCGATCCCGTCATCCGGATCCCGGCGGGCGGCGACGCCGGCAAGGTCGCCATCGCCCCCGACGGCCAGGTCACGCTCGACGGCCGCCGGCTCGGCCAGCTGCGCCTCGTCGACGTCGCGGCGCCCAACGGGCTCGACGGCGGACCCGGCAACACCTTCGTCCCCAGCGCCGCGAGCGGCCCGATCCGCGCGGCCGCGGCCACCACCACCGTCCGCCAGGGCGCGCTCGAGGGCTCCGGCGTCGACACCGCCGCGGCCTTCGCCGACATGATCGAGGCCCAGCGCGGCTTCGAGTTCGCCTCCAAGGCGATCCACACGCAGGACCAGCTCCTGGAGATCGCCAACGGGGTCAAGCGATGACCGATCCCGTCGTCGCCGCCGGCGTCGAGCGCCTGCTGCTGCGCCAGCTGGCCCAGCAGCTCGCCACGTCCGCGCTGCCGGAGTCGACCTCCGCCTCCGGAGGCGCCGCCAAGGACCTCTTCGCCACCGTCCTCGCCGACGCCGTCGCCGGCCCGGAGGCGCCGCGCCGGTGAGCGCCACGGCCCTTCCGCTGCCCGCGACCCTGGGGCCGGACGTGCTGCGCCACCTCGACGCGCAGCTGCAGTCCGCCCGCCGGCTGCTCGACGCGGTCCTGCGCCAGGGCGCGGCGATCCGCGCCCGCGACGTCGACGGCGTGCTGGGCCACCTCGCCGGCATCCAGGCCGAGATGGAGCGCCGCGCGCTGCTCGAGCGCGACCGCACCGCGCTGCTGACGCGCGCCGGCCACGCGCTGGGCGTCCCGCCGCACGCGGTGACGCTCGAGGCGCTGACCGCGCTCATGGACGCCGCCAGCGGCGACGTCGCCCGCGCGCGCAGCGCCGAGCTGCGCGGCCTGCTGGCCGAGGTCGGCCGCGAGCACCACGTCAACCGCGCCCTCATGCGCCAGGAGCTCGCGTTCCTGAGCCACCTCGTCGGCATGCTCGGCGGCGCCGGCGAGGACGGCGGCTACCGCCCGCCCGCTGAGCCGGGCGGCACGATGCGCGTCCAGCTCGGCGGCGTCGGCGCCACGGGCTACCAGCCGACCCGCCGCGTCCTGGACCTGGAGGCCTGACGTGGGCGTCTCGAGCTTCTCCGGCCTGAACCTCGCCCTCAGCGCGCTGCAGGCCCAGCAGCGGGCGCTGGACGTCACCGGCCACAACATCGCCAACGCCGGCGTCGAGGGCTACACGCGCCAGGAGGCCGTCTTCGCGGCCCGTCCGGCGCTCGAGCTGCCGCAGGGCGCGCTGCAGAGCGGCGCCGGTGCGCTGCTCGGCCAGGGCGTCGACATCCAGCAGCTGCGCCGCGTGCGCGACTCCTTCCTGGACCTGCAGGTCCGCGCCCAGCAGCTGGCCGCCGGCGGCGAGCGCCAGACCGCGTCCGTGCTCGGCCAGGTCGAGGGCCTGCTGCAGGAGCCGTCCGACAACGGCCTGGGGGCCCAGCTCTCGAAGTTCTTCACCGCCTGGCAGCAGCTCGCCGCCAACCCGGAGTCGACGGCCGCCAAGGAGGCCGTGGCCGGCCAGGCCGCGACCGTGGCCGACAGCCTGCGCCGCGTCGACGCCGGCCTGGCCGCCGTCGCGACGGACGCCGCCGCGCAGGCCACCGCGCTGCAGGGCCCCGACGGCCCCATCGCCCGCATCGCGGCCGAGCTCGGCACCCTCAACGGCGCGATCACCCAGCACGTCGAGGCCGGCCGCTCGCCCAACGACCTCCTCGACCGCCGCGACGCCCTGATCGACCAGCTCAGCGCGATCGGGCAGGTCTCCGTCACCGACCTCGGCAGCGGCTCGCTGCGCATCTCCTTCGGCGGCGCCGCCGTGCCGCTCGTCGACGGCACCACCGTCACCTGGCCCCAGGCCGTCACCGCGCCCGGCGGGCAGCTCGGCGCGCTGATGACGCTGTCCACCACGACGATCCCGGACTACCGGGCCCGGCTGGACGCCGTCGCCTCGACACTCGCCTCGCAGGTCAACGGCGTGCACCCCACGCCCATCTTCAGCGGCACCACCGCCGCGACCATCACGTCCGTCGCGACCCCGGCGTCGATCGTCGCCGGCGCGGCGCCCGGCACGAGCGAGATCGCCGCCGCCGTCGCGGGCTTCCGCGGCGGCGCCGCGCACACCGGCTACGCCGATCTCGTCGCCCGCATCGGCGGCGACACGGCCAAGGCCAACGCCGGCAAGGCGACCGCCGAGGCCGTCCTCGCCCAGCTGCACGAGCGCCGCCAGGAGGTCTCGGGCGTCTCGCTGGACGAGGAGATGACCAACATGATCCGCTTCCAGCGGGGCTACCAGGCGGCCGCGCGCGTCATGTCCACCATGGACGAGGCGCTGGACACGCTGATCAACCGCACCGGCCGGGTGGGCCTCTAACGCCATGCGCATCACGCACGGCATGCTCACCGACCGGCTGCTGGCCGACCTGCGCGACCGCGGGACGGACATCGCCCGCCTGCAGCGCGAGGTCTCCAGCGGCGTCAAGGTGGCCAAGCCGTCCGACGACCCGCTCGCCGCCCGTGAGGCCGTCCTGTCCCGCGAGACCCTCGACGGCGTCGCCGGCTTCCGCTCCGGCGCGACCGCCGCGACCAGCCGCCTGGAGGCGACCGACACCGCGCTGGGCCGGATCGGCGACCTGCTGCTGCGCGCGCGCGAGCTGGCGGTCCAGGGCGCCAACGACGCGCTCTCGGCCGCCGACCGCCAGAAGATCGCCGACGAGCTCGACCAGCTGGCCGAGTCGGCCAAGGAGTCCGCCGGCGTGCAGCTGGCCGGCGCGCACCTCTTCAGCGGCACCGCGACCACGACCGCGCCGTACGCGCCGGGCTCCGACGTCTTCCAGGGCAACGCCGCCGCGGTGGCCCGCCAGGTCGGCCCCGGCGTCAGCGTGACGGTCAACGTCAGCGCCGGCGACGTGCTCGGCTCGGGCCAGGGCGCCGCCGACGGCAAGGTCCTGCACACCCTGCGCGACCTCGCCGACCACCTGCGCAGCGGCACGCCGGCCGATCTCGCCGCCGCCCGCGGCACGGACCTCAAGGCGCTCATCGCCAACGCCGACGCGGTCGCCGCCGCCCGCGCGGGCGTCGGGACGACCCAGCAGCGCGTCGACGCCGCCGCCTCGCGGCTCGACGACCTCGAGGACGCGACGCGCAGCCGGCTGGCCGACCTGGTCGAGCCCGACCTCCCCGAGACCCTTGCGCGCCTCACCCAGCAGCAGACCGCCTACGAGGCGGCGCTGCGCGCCGGCGCCCAGATCGTCCAGCCGTCGCTCCTGGACTTCCTGCGATGACCCCCATCACCCATCACGACCGGAGGCCCCAGCCCCCCATGACCACGCTCCACTCGAGCCGCTTCGGCGACCTCGAGATCCCTGAGGAGGCGGTGATCGACTTCCCCGCGGGCCTGATCGGCCTCGGCGGGCGTCGGTACGCGCTGCTCTCCCGCACCGAGGACGCGGCCTTCGCCTGGCTGCACTCCCTCGACGACCCGGAGCTCGCCGTGCCGGTGACGAACCCCTGGCGGTTCTTCGACGGCTTCGAGGTCGAGCTCTCCGACGACGAGGCCGCCCGCGTCGGGCTGTCCGAGGACGACGCCGCGCGCGCCTCCGTCTACGTGACGGTGCGCACCGGTGAGCACGCCGAGGACTTCTGCGCCAACCTCCGCGCGCCGATCGTCATCGCCGACGGCCGCGGCCACCAAATCATCAACCAGGCCCAGGACGCCCCGATCCGCGCGCCGCTGTTCGGCGAGCACGCGGTCGCCGCCGCTGCTGCCTAGCGCCGCGGCGCTACGCTCGCCCTCATGCTCATCGTCACCCGTCGCCCCGGAGAGAAGGTCATGGTCGGCGACGACGTCGTTGTCGAGGTGATGGAGATCAGCGGGAACAGCGTGCGCATCGGCATCACGGCGCCCCGGTCCGTCCCGGTCTACCGGGAGGAGATCTGGGCGACGATCCAGGCGGAGAACGCGGCCGCCGCCGCGACGGACCCGAAGGCGCTGCCTGACGGGGTCCCCGCCCCCAAGAAGTAAGCGGTCCCGCCGGGCCGCTCCGACGACCCCCTGATCCACAGAGAAGAAGGACGACACGGATGTCCCTCCGCATCAACACGAACATCGAGGCGCACGCCGCCCACCGCACGCTCACCCGGTCCAGCGAGGCCCTGACGAAGTCCATGGAGCGCCTGTCCACGGGCTCGCGCATCAACCGCGCCGCCGACGACGCGGCCGGCCTGGGCATCTCGGAGAAGATGCGCGGCCAGATCCGCGGCCTGCAGCAGGCCCAGCGCAACATCCAGGACGGCATCTCCTTCGTGCAGACCGCCGAGGGCAACCTCGACGAGGTGCACTCCATGCTCCAGCGCGTCCGCGAGCTGGCCGTGCAGTTCAAGACCGGCTCCTTGAGCCAGGCCGGCCGCGACGCCATCCAGACCGAGGTCAACCAGCTCGCGTCCGAGATCGAGCGCATCGGCGCGACCGCCCAGTTCAACGGCGTGTCGGTCCTCAACGCCGCCGGCAACGTCACGCTGCAGGTCGGCGCCAACGACGGCGAGTACATCACCGTCCCGACGATCAGCCTCGGCGCCGCCGTCGGCACGAGCGTCTTCTCGCTCACCCAGGCCGGCGCCTCCGACATCTCCGAGATCGACGCCGCCATCGAGGCCGTCAGCACGCAGCGCGCCACCTTCGGCGGCGTGCAGAACCGCCTCGAGCACACCCTCCAGGCCCAGGCCGTCTACGCGGAGAACCTGGTGGCCGCCGAGTCGCGCATCCGCGACGTCGACATGGCCGAGGAGATGGTCAACCTCACCAAGCAGCAGATCATCCAGCAGGCCGGCCAGGCCATGCTCACCCAGGCCAACCAGCTGCCGCAGGGCGTCCTGCAGCTGCTGCGCGGCTAGCGCACGACCCTCGTTCGGCCCCGATCCTCCGTCCTGCGCGACGGAGGATCGGCCGGACATCCGCCGAACGAGGACCCGACCCGGCCTTCCGCGTTCGGCGACCCGCGACCCCGGGCAGCCGGGGTCCGTCACGACCGTGAGCGCCACCGTCCTCCCCCGCGCCACAATACGCCTGTGAGCACGCAGCTCGGCACGCTCCTGAGCGGGCGCTACCGGCTCGATGCCAGGATCGGCACGGGCGGCATGTCGACGGTCTTCCGGGCCCTCGACACCGTGCTCGAGCGCCAGGTCGCCATCAAGCTCATGCACCGCGACATCGCGGGGCAGGCCGACCAGCTCGAGCGCTTCCGCCGTGAGGCGCGCGCCGTCGCGCAGCTCAACCACCCGCACGTCGTGGGCGTCATCGACGCCGGCGAGGACGACGGGACGCCCTACATCGTCTTCGAGTACGTCGACGGCGAGACGCTCAAGCAGCGCATCCGCCGCCACGGCCGGCTGCCCGTCGCCGAGGCCGTCGCCTACGCCATCGAGATCGCCCGCGCCCTCGGCGCGGCGCACGACTGCGGCATCGTCCACCGCGACGTCAAGCCCCAGAACGTCCTCGTCGACGAGGAGGGCTCGGCCAAGGTCACCGACTTCGGCATCGCCCGCACGCTCGACCAGGACGGCCTGACCGCCGACGGCCGGGTGCTCGGCACCACCGACTACGTCTCGCCCGAGCAGGCGCTCGGCCATTCCGTCACCGGCCAGAGCGACCTGTACTCCCTGGGTGTCGTGCTGTTCGAGATGCTCACCGGCGACGTCCCGTTCCACGGCGAGAACCAGGTCGCCGTCGCCATGAAGCACGTCCGCGAGGACATCCCGGACGTGCAGCTGCTGCGCCCGGAGGTGTCCAGCTCGCTCGCGGCGGTGCTCGACCGCGCCACGCACAAGGACCTCGCGCAGCGCTACTCCAGCGACGCGGAGCTCATCGCCGACCTCGAGGACGTGCTGGCCATCGAGGCGGCCCGCTCCGGGCAGGTCACCGGCGAGGCCACCGCCGTCCTGCGCACGCTGCCGCCGAGCGCCCGCGGCCGGCTGCCGGGCCGCATCACGCACCCCACCCGGATCTTCCTCGTCCTGGCGCTGATCGCGGCGGCGCTCGTCGCCTTCGGCGTCTTCGTGCTGGCCGACGACCGGGCCACGCGCGGGACGGGCACCCCGCCGGCGGCCCAGGACGAGCGGGGGCGCAAGCTCACCCCCATCTCGCTGCGCCAGTCCGGCGCCGGCGACTTCGACCCGCGCGGCGACCAGCGCGAGCACCAGGGCGAGGTGCGGCTGGCCGTCGACCAGAACCCCAACACCGCCTGGACCACCGAGAGCTACCAGGGCGGGGCCATGGGCAAGGACGGCGTCGGGGTCTACGTCGACGCCGCACCCGCGGTCGCCGCGCGCCGCCTCGACGTCCGCACGAACCGGCCGGGGTTCGCGTTCACCGTCTACGGCGCCGAACAGGGGCCGCCGCAGGACCTGGGGGGCTGGACGAAGCTCGCCACGTCGCGCGCGACGGAGACCAGGACCCGCGTCCCCCTCGACACCGGCGGCCGGCGGCTGCGCTACTACCTCGTGTGGATCACGGCGCTGCCCGAGGGCGCCAGCCGGGCCGAGGTCGCCGAGATCTTCCTCTACCGGTAGCCCGCGATGGCCGACGCCGTGCGCCTCACGTCGCCGGACAAGGAGCTGTGGCCCGGCGTCACCAAGGCCGACTACGCCGCCTACCTCGACGCGGTCGCCCCGGCGCTGCTGCCCCATGCGCGCGACCGGCCGCTGAGCCTGCAGCGCTTCCACGGCGGGATCGGCGGCCAGGGCTTCTTCCAGAAGGACGCCGGCCGGGGCGCGCCCGCGTGGCTGCGGACGGTGACCGTCGGCAAGCGCGGCGGCGGGCGCGTGCGTCATCCCCTCGCCAACGACCGGCGCACCCTGCGCTGGCTGGCGCAGATCAACGCGCTGACGCTGCACGTCGCCCCCGTGCGCCGCGACCGCCTGGAGCGCCCGGACCGGCTGACCATCGACCTCGACCCGTCCGTCGACGACTTCACCGCCGTGCGCACGTCCGCGCTCGCGCTCGGCGAGCTCCTGCGCGGCCAGGGCCTCGAGCCGTTCGCGATGGTCACCGGCTCGCGGGGCATCCACGTCGTCTGCCCCCTGCGCCGCACCCGCCCGGCCGACGACGTGCTGGCATTCGCCGCGGCGATCGCCGCCGAGGTGCAGGCGCGCGACCCCGGCACGCTGACCACCGAGTTCCACAAGGCCCAGCGCGGCGAGCGGATCTACCTCGACGTGGCGCGCAACGCCCCGGCCCAGACGGCGGTCGCGCCGTACTCCCCGCGCGCACGACCCGGAGCCCCCGTCGCCACCCCGCTGCGCTGGGACGAGCTCGAGGACCCGGGGCTGCGGCCCGACGGCTTCACGCTGGGCACGGTGCTCGATCGCCTCGACGGCCTGGGGGGCGATCCGTGGTCGGGCTTCCGGCAGGCCGCCAGGGGGCTGCCCGCACCCCCGGCGTCGTAAGGACGCCCGCCGTCCTCACCGGGTCGCCGTCTGGGAGGGGCGCCGGGCGTCGCACATGCTGCCGGCATGACCCGGACCCAGAAGATGACGCTCGCGGTGGTGTGCGCGGCCACGGCCATGCTCATGCTCGACATCGCGGTGGTCAACACGGCGCTCTCGCGCATCGCCGAGGATCTCGGCGCGGACGTCAGCGGCCTGCAGTGGGTCGTCGACGCGTACACGCTCGCGCTGGCGACGGTCGTCCTCACGGCCGGCTCGCTCGCCGACCGCTTCGGGCGCAAGCGCCTCTTCCAGGGCGGCCTGGCCCTGTTCACCGTCTCCTCCGTGGCCTGCGCCGTGGCCGGCGACATCACCTTCCTCAACGTGGCCCGCGCCGTCCAGGGCGTCGGCGCCGCCGTCATGTTCGCCACGTCGCTGTCGCTGCTGGCCGCGGCCTTCGCGGTCGAGGAGCGCGCCAAGGCCTTCGCGGCCTACGGGGCCGTGATCGGCGCGTCGTTCGCGTTCGGCCCGCTCGTCGGCGGCGCGCTCACCTCGGGCCTGGACTGGCAGTGGGTCTTCCTCATCAACGTGCCGGTCGGCGCGGTGTGCCTGTGGCTGACGGCCCGCCACGTCGTCGAGTCCCGCGACCCCGCAGCGCCGAAGGTCGACGTGCCCGGCCAGGTCGCGCTCACCGGCGGCCTGTTCCTGCTCGTCCTCGGCCTGCTGCGCGGCAACGAGGACGGCTGGACCTCCACCCCGATCGTCCTCGAGCTCGGCGGCGCCGCGCTGTTCCTCGTGGCCTTCGTCGCCATCGAGCAGCGCGTGGCCCAGCCGATGCTCCCGCTGCGCCTGTTCCGCGACCGCGACTTCAGCGGCGCGCAGATCGCCGCGTACGCCATCTCGGCGTCGTTCTTCGCGATCTTCCTCTACACGACGCTGTACCTGCAGCAGGTGCTGGGCCTGTCGGCGATCGAGGCCGGCCTGGTCTACATGCCCGCGACGCTGCTGAACTTCGTCGTGGCGGGCATGTCGGTGCAGCTCGGCGCGAGGGTCTCGCCGCGGGTGATGATCGGCGGCGGCCTGGGGCTCGTGGCGCTCGGCATGGCGATGCTCACCGGCGCGGGCACCGACTCGTCTTGGACCGCGCTCCTGCCGGGCATGGTCGTCGCGATGATCGGCACGGGCATGTTCAACCCCGCGCTGGCGAACCTCGCGGTGGGGGCCGTCCCGGTCGAGCAGAGCGGCCTGGCCTCCGGCGTCAACGACACGTTCCGCCAGGCCGGGATCGCCGTCGGCGTCGCCGCCCTCGGCGCGCTGATCCCGACGGCCGACCTGTTCAGCGGCGGCGATCCGCAGGCCTACGTCGACGGCATGAACGAGGCCATGTGGGCCGGTGCCGCCCTGGCCGCGGTCGGCGCGGTGGCCGCCTTCGCCCTCATCCGCTGGAAGGCGCCGATCGCCGAGCCGGTCGCGGCGCGCGAGCCGGCGCTGGCTACGGCGTAACGGGATCCTCGAAGGCCAGGAGCTTCGGCTCCTGGGCGAACGGCGCAGGCGCCGCGGCCACCGGGACCGCGGCGCCGATGACGTTCAGGGGCACGACGACCGCGACGGTGTTCGTGGTCGCCTCCGTGGCCGGCGCAACGACCGCCGCCGTCGCCTCGTCCGGGGTGCTCGCGACCTGCGCCACGGCCACGGTGGTGGCGAGCTTGTCGGCGACCGGGGAGACCGCGACGTCCACGCGCACGGCCCGCGGCGGCGGCGCGGCGAAGATGGACACGGGGACCTCCAGGCGCCGCCACGCGGCCTCGGGCGACGCGCGGACGGCGAGCGTCAGATGCACCTGCCGCTTGGCGCCGTTGCCCGCCGAGCGCACCATGGGGATCGCGAGCTGCGGCTTGGCCGCGGCCACGGCGACCGGGGCCGTGCCCGGAGCCGGCGCGTGGGCGGGGGCGGGCTTGCGTTCCGGCTGCCGGCGCGGGGGCGTGGGGCGCGACCGCCGCTGCGAGGGCCGACGGGCCACCGGGTCCCCGGGGCGCGCCCCGGGGCGGCGGGCGCCGGCGTCGCGGACGGGGCGGCGCACCAGCCGCACAGTCCTCGCCGCCCCCGTGGGGGCGGCGGTCGACGAGCCGCGGGCGGCGGCGCGACGCTGCGCGGCGACCGCGGCCGGGTCGGCGGCCCGCTCGGGGGCGACGGCGAGCACCACCGGCTTGCCACCGCCGGCCACCGGCAGCACCGGGTCCGGCGACGGGTCGGCCTGCAGGGCCGCGCGGAGCTGGTCCAGCCCCGCCTGGGAGGCGACGAACACCGCCACGAAGGCGGCGAGGGCGAGCGCGGCGGTGGTGATGCGACGGCTCATCTCCCTCGTGCCATCGGCACGATTGGGGATGCGGCGATCGGACGAACGTCCAGTCCGTCCGCGCACGGTCAAGCCGCCCGCGACGAGGTTTAGAACCGGTGCGCGCGGTCCCGGCCGAAGCGCTCGACCGCCAGCCCGACGAGGCGGTCGCAGAGGTCGGCGTAGGCCAGCCCCGAGGCGCCCCAGAGCTTGGCGTAGACGCTCGTGGCGGTGAAGCCCGGCATCGTGTTGAGCTCGTTGAGCAGCACCTCGTCGCCGGAGACGAAGAAGTCGGCCCGTGCGAGGCCGTCGCAGCCGATCGCCGCGTACGCCGTGCACGCCAGCTCCCGCAGCCGGACGGCGGCCGTCTCGGAGATGCGCGCCGGGACCTCCAGGCGCATGCCGCCCTCGGTGTACTTGGCCTCGTAGTCGTACCAGCCGTCGCCCTTGAGCAGGACGATCTCGCCGGGGAGGCTGACGTCCGGGGCGTCCGCGTGGCCGAGCAGCGAGCACTCGACCTCCAGGCCGGTCGCGTGGGCCTCCACGATGACGCGCGGGTCGTGGTCGCGCGCCTGGGCGACCGCGTCCTCGAGGTCCTCCTCGCGCTCGACGCGGACGATGCCGACCGAGGAGCCCAGCCGCGACGGCTTGACCCAGCACGGGAAGCGCACCCCGGGCTCGCCGGCCCGCCAGTAGGCGACCTGGGGGACGCCCGCCCGGGCCATCAGGTCCTTGAAGACCAGCTTGTCCAGGCAGGCGGCGCTGGCCAGCACGCCCGACCCGACGTACGGCACGTCGAGCAGCTCCAGCACGCCCTGCACCGTGCCGTCCTCGCCGAACGGCCCGTGCAGGACGGGGAACGCCGCGTCGCAGTCCAGCAGCCCGCCGCCGGGGCGCAGGACCACCTCCTCGCCGTCGCAGGTCCACGTCCCGTCGCGACCGAGGAGCACCTCGACCGGCTCGTGGCCGGCCTCGGCGAGGCCCTCGCGCACCGCCGCCGCGCCCGCCAGCGACACCTCGTGCTCCGACGAGCGCCCGCCGCCCAGGACCGCGACCCTCATGGCGTCGGGGTGCCTTGCTCCGGCGTGGTCGTCGGCCCGGGGTCCGTGGGCTCCGGATCCGGGTTCAGGTCGGGGTTGAACGAGCCCACCGTGATCGTCACGCGCGAGCCCTTCTTGGCCTTGCCGGTGGGGCGGTAGGACAGCACGACGCCGTCGCCGTCGGGCTGGTCGACCTCCTGCTCGCGCGTGCGCACCGTGAACCCCGCGGCTGACAGCGCCTCGGTCGCGGCCTCGCGCGTCTCGCCGGCGACGTCGGGGATCTCCACCTCCTCGGGCGCCTTGGCCACCGTGATGGTCACCGTCGTGCCGAGCTTGACGCTCCTGCCCGCCGCCGGGTCCTGCGCCAGGACGGTCCCGGCCTCCTTGTCGGACTCCTGCTCGCGCACGCTGACCTTCAGGCCCGCGCCCTCCAGGTCGCCGCGGGCGTCCTCGCGGTCCTTGCCCACCACGCCGGGGACCGCGACCCGCTCCGGGCCGGAGGACACGACCAGCTCGATCTCCGAGCCACGGCGGACCTCCTCCCCGGCGCCGGGGACCGTCTCGATGACGCGGTTCTCGCCGATGTCCGGGTCGGGCTGCTCGCGCCGCGTGACGGCGAAGCCGAGCTCCTCGAGTTCCTGCGTCGCCGCGTTGGCGGGCTTGCCCCGCAGCGCCGGGATCGTCTCGCGGCCGGGCCCGGAGGACACGACGAGCGTCACGGTCGAGCCCTCGTCGACCTCGGTCCCGGCGCCCGGGTCCTGGCCGATCACCGTGCCCTCGGGGCGCTCGGACTGGCGCTGGGTCGTGTCGCTGGACAGGCCGCGCTGGCTCAGCGCGACCTTGGCGTCGCTCTCCGAGGCGCCGACGACGCTCGGGACCGTGACGTCCTTGCCGCCTGCCAGCAGCAGCACGGCCACGACGACGGCCGCGACGAGCAGGCCGATGAGCAGCGCGGGCCACCAGCGGCGGCGGTTCTCCTCGACCGGGGGCGCCGGCGCCGCGTAGGTGGTCGACTCGTAGGCGACGGGCGCGAAGGCGGCCGACGGCTGGACGATCTGCGTGGCCTCGGTCGGGTCGGTGAAGGCGACGGTCGTCCCGGTGCCGTGGCGCGCGTCCTCCAGCGCGGCGAGGAACTCGTCGGCGTCGGCGAAGCGGCGGGCGGGGTCCTTCTCCAGCGCGCGCATGACCACCGCCTCGAGCTGCGGCGAGATCGCGGGGTTGAGCTGCCCGGGCGGCACCGGTGGCTCGGAGACCTGCTTGAGCGCGATCGTGACGGCGCTGTCGCCGGTGAACGGCACGCGCCCGGTCAGCAGCTCGTAGAGGATGATCCCGACGGAGTAGAGATCGCTCGCCGCGCTGACGGCGTGGCCCTGGGCCTGCTCGGGCGAGAGGTACTGCGCGGTGCCCATGATCGAGCCGGTCTCGGTCATGTCCGACGCGCCCGCGCGCGCGATCCCGAAGTCCGTGACCTTGGCGATCTCGCGGTCGGCGTGGGCCGCGCGCGCCGTGGGGTCCGACGGGTTCGTCTCGAGGACGATGACGTTGTGGGGCTTGAGGTCGCGGTGGATGATCCCGCGCTTGTGGGCGAAGCGCGCCGCCCGCAGCACCTGGCTGACCAGGTCGATCGCGCGGCCCGCCTCCAGCGGCGCGTCCTCCTCGACGATCCGCTTCAGCGAGCGGCCGTCGAGGTACTCCATGGCGATGTAGGAGGTCCCCTCCGTCTCGCCACGGTCGTAGACCTGCACGACGTTGGGGTGCTGCAGGCCGCCGGCGGCCGAGGCCTCGCGCCGGAAGCGCTCGACGAACTCGGCGTCCTGGGCGAAGCGGCGGTGCAGGAGCTTGAGCGCGACGCGGCGCCCGAGCTGCAGGTCCTCGGCGCACCACACGTCCGCCATCCCGCCCGAGCCGACGCGGCTCAGGATGCGGTAGCGGCCATCGATGACCTGGTCGGGGGCGGGCTCGACGCTCATCGCAGCAGGCTCTCCATCACGGCCTTGGCGACCGGGGCGGCGACCACACCCCCGGTCCCGTTCGTGCACTCGATCGTGGCGGCCACCGCCACCCGCGGGTCGCGCAGGGGGGCGAAGCCGATGAACCACACCTGGTTCGGGCAGCGCTCGGCGACCTCGGCGGTGCCGGTCTTGCCGCCGACCTCGATCCCGGACAGCGCCGCCGCGGTGCCCGACCCCTCCCGCACCACGTTGCCCATCATGTCGCGCACCTGCGCGGCCGACGACGCGCTCACGACCTGGCTCATCACCTCGGGCTCGAGCTCCTCGACGGTGCGCCCGTCGGCGTCGACCACCCGGTCGGTCAGCTTGGGCTCCATGAGCTTGCCCTTGTTGGCCACGGCCGCGGCCACCATCGCCATCTGCAGCGGGGTCACCAGCAGGCGGTCCTGGCCGATCGCCAGGCGCGCGATGTCCACCACGTCGGACGTGGCGTCGATGACCTTGCCGCTGCGGCTGTAGGCCCCGGACGGCGCCATCTGCGCATCGGGGTAGTCCATCGG
>DASPKC010000264.1:0-3586 GCA_035628295.1 Baekduia sp. | reverse complement strand
GAGCCCTCCTCGTCGCCGGAACCTACGCCGTGACCCGCTCGCCCGCGTCGGGCTCCGCTCCGGTTCGGCGCCACGAGTCCCACAGCCGCGCGTAGCGGCCGCCCCTCGCGATCAGCTCCTCGTGCCGCCCCAGCTCGATGAGCTCCCCCTGAACGAGCACGGCGACACGGTCGGCCCTCGCGGCGGTCGACAGTCGGTGTGCGATCGTGGCCAGGTGCGCCCGGAACGTCACGGCGAAGCGCAGCACGACGAGCAGCAGCGCGACCGTCGTCAGGCCGACCGTCAGCGGGCTGGTGTGATCGGCGATGCCCTGCTGGGCCGCGAGCCCCACCGCGACGAGCGCGAAGACGAACGGGAAGAGGACGAGCGCCCGCGACTCGGGCCGCCGCGCCGGGGCCCGGCCGTCCGCCGACCACACCGCCGCCGCGGAGACCAGGAGGACCGCGAGCAGCCAGGCGGAGTCCAGCAGGCCCCCCGCCTCGAGCGTCCCGTCGACGACCGCCCGCAGCCAGAGCGTGTCGACGACGCCGAGCACGGCGAACCCGAGGAGCAGGAGCAGCAGGGCCCGCGACGGACGCCAGGCCAGTAGCGCGCACGCGCCAAGACCGAAGCCGACGACGAGGAGCTCGCCGGAGGCGAAGCCGAGGTAGGCGGGCGCGACGCGCGCCGCCTCCCCGGGGTCGATGACGAAGGCGTCGAGCAGCACGACGCCCAGCGCCGCCGCGGCGACCCCGGCGATGGAGCCGTCCAGCCACCGGTCCGCGCCCACCTCGGGGTGCCGGCCGCGGACGAGCAGGACCAGCGCGACGATGGCGCAGGGATACAGCGCGCCCCACAGCAGGCCGGGCAGAAGGGGCAGTGCGGCGGCCGAGGCGGGGCCCACCGTCGCGTACGCCGCCGTGCCGGCGCCGTACAGCGCGAGGCCGCCGGCCAGGGCGCGCCAGACGCCGCGCTCCTGCGGCCGCGCGCGCCCGACGAGCGCGACGGCGCCGGCCAGGCCGGCGAACACCGCGCCGAGCGTCCACTGCGACGAGACGAGCGCCGGGCCGGCGCCGGTCAGGGCGCGCACCACGTGCAGGAGGGCGACCACCACCCCGGCGGTCCACAGGCTCCTCGCGACCCGCGCGGCACTCCGGGGGGACACCAGGCTGGAGTGCGTCACGTGTGTCGCACATCGGCCGGCCGTACGCGCTCCTGAAGCCGCCGGCGGTGACTCGTCCGGACCCGAACGGCGAGCGCTCATGCCGGCTGGGGACTCGCCAGCTCCAGGGCCTCGCGCACCGGCCGTGGACGGCCCAGGTGATGGCCCTGGCCGTAGTCGACGCCGAGGTCGCGCAGCAGCGCGACGGTCGCGTCGTCACCCACGCACTCGGCGACGGTCCGTGCGCCCACGCCGCGCGCGATGTCCACCACCGCCCGCACGACGAGGCGGTCGGTGTGGTTGGCGGTGAGGTGCTCGACGAACTCGCCGTCGATCTTCACGTAGTCGAAGGCGAGGTGCTTGAGGTAGTAGAAGGACGAGAAGCCCGCACCGAAGTCGTCCAGGGCGAACCCGCAGCCGAGGGCCTGCAGGCGCTGCGCGAAGCGCCGGGCGCGTTCGACGTCGGCGATGGCCGCCGTCTCGGTCACCTCGATGATCAGCCGTTGGGGCGGGAAGCTGCGGCCGGCCAGCAGCCCGGCGAGCTGGTCGGGCAGCGCCGGATCGGCCAGCGTGCGGCCCGACACGTTGACCGACAGCCCGAGCTCGCGGCCGGCCGCATGGGCCTCCTCGAGCAGGTCGACGGCCTGCCCGAGCACCCAGCGGTCGATGTCCGGGATGAGGTCGTAGCGCTCGGCGATCGACAGGAACGCGCCCGGCAGGACGAGGTCGGGCCCGTCGACCTCGAAGCGCAGCAGCAGCTCGAGGTGCGGGACGTCGACGCGCGAGATGCCGGCGATCGGCTGGGCGAACAGGCGGAAGCGGTCGTCGGCCAGCCCCGTGCGCAGCCGCTCGAGCCACTGCGTGCGCAGGTTGATGCGCTCGCGGCGGCCCTCCTCGGCCCGGAAGACCCGGACGCTGTCGCGCCCGGCGTCCTTGGCGTCGTACATCGCGATGTCGGCCTGGACGAGCAGGTCCTCCGCGCTCGTGGTCGCCCCGGGCCCGTAGCGGGTGATGCCGAGCGAGCCGCTCACCCGGACGACCACGTCGCCCGCCTCGACCACGCCCTCACGCCGCACACCGTCGAGGATCTCCTCGGCCACCAGGAGCGCCGACCGCTCGTCGGCGCGCGGCAGGATGACGGCGAACTCGTCGCCGCCCAGGCGCGCCACCACGTCGCTCTCGCGCAGCCGCTCGCGCAGCATGCGCCCGGTCCGGCGCAGCAGCTCGTCGCCGGCCGAGTGGCCCAGGCTGTCGTTGACGTACTTGAACCGGTCGAGGTCGAGCAGCAGCAGCGCCCCGCCGGTGCCGTAGCGCGCCGCGGTGGCGATCTCGCGCTCGAGCTCCTCCTCGAAGCGCCGGCGGTTGACCAGGCCGGTCAGCGGGTCGTGGTCGGCGAGCCGCTGCAGCCGCGCCTCGTACGCCTTGCGGTCGGAGATGTCGACGAGCTGCACCACGACCCGCTCGGGCGAGCCCTCGACCTGCGCGGCGCTGAGCAGCACCGGCACCGTGCGGCCGGACGCGTCGCGCAGCCGGATCTCCTGGCGCACCCGGTGGCCGGGGTCGTCGCGCAGGCGCAGCAGCGCTTCGCGGCCGGCGCGCCGGTCGGCGTCGTCGAGGAACCCGAGCATGGGCGCGCCCTCCAGGGCGGCGGCGGGTGCGCCGAGCAACTCGGCCAGGGCGCCGTTGGCGCGCACGACGCGCGGGTCGTCACCGTCGGCGGGCACGTCGACGAGGGCGAACCCGATCGGCGCGTGCTCGAACGCCGTGCGGAACAGCCGCTCGAACGCCGTGCGGTCGCGCTCGGCGGCGACGAGATCGCTGATGTCCCACGCCATCACCGACATGCCCACCGATGCCCCCGTGGCGTCGCGGACGGGGCTCGTGGTGATGTGGACGTCGACCAGGCTGCCGTCGCGGCGCAGGCGCTGGGTCTCCACGTGCTGGACCGACCGGCCGTGGCGCGCCTCGGCGAGCTGCAACTCGATCTCGCCGCGCCGGCCGGGGGGCGCGAGCAGCTCCAGCCGGCGGCCGACGACGTCGCCGGCGGCATGCCCGTAGAGCGCCTCCGCCGCGGCGTTGAACGTCTGCAGCCGGCCGTCCAGGTCCGTGGTGTAGATCGCG
This sequence comes from Baekduia sp., assembly GCA_035628295.1. Lineage (GTDB taxonomy): Bacteria > Actinomycetota > Thermoleophilia > Solirubrobacterales > Solirubrobacteraceae > Baekduia. Next base: position 324 of record DASPKC010000264.1, on the reverse strand, counting down.
TGCCCGGCGGAGGCCACGAGCGCCTCGTAGCGGGCGACCGCCAGCTCGCTGCGCTTGCGCGCGCTGATGTCCTGGATCTGCGCGATGGCGTGCACCGGCACGCCGTCGTCGTCGCGCACGAGCGAGACGTGGAGGTGGACCCAGACGAGCGTGCCGTCGGCCCGGACGTAGCGCTTCTCGAGGTCGTAGCGGGGGATGTCGCCCGCGATCAGGCGCCCGAGCAGCTCGAGGTCGGCGTCGAGGTCCGGCGGGTGGGTGATGTCCTGGAAGCGGCGGGTCACCAGGACCTCCGGGGCCAGCCCCACGATCTCGCCCAGCGCGTGG
>DASPKC010000263.1:0-4221 GCA_035628295.1 Baekduia sp. | reverse complement strand
CTTCGACTGCCTCGTGGCGGCGGACGTGCTCGAGCACCTGCGCGATCCATGGATTGCGCTGGCGCGCTTCGGCGCGCTGGTGCGTCCCGGCGGCACCGTCGTCGTGTCGGTGCCCAACGTGCGCTTCTGGGAGACCTTCTGGCAGCTGGGGCGCCACGGGACGTGGCCGCGGCGCTCGGAGGGGATCTTCGACCGGACGCACCTGCGGTGGTTCGCCGCGCGCGACGCCTGGGAGCTCGTGCACCAGGCCGGCTTCACCGACATTGAGCTGCACCGCCAGCTGCGGGCCAAGCCGGTCTACGACCCGGTGTGGGACCGGCGCATCCAGGTCCTGGGCCGCACGCCGCTCCGGGCGTTCTTCACCTTCCAGCACGTGGTCGTCGGGCGCCGGCCGCGCTGACGAGCTCGAGCAGCGCCGCGGTGAAGCGCTGCTCGGTGAAGGTGGCGGCCGTGCCCGCGCCGCCTTCGCGCAGCCGCTCGCGCAGCGCCTCGTCGGCGGCCAGGCGCCGGACCCCCTGGGCGAGGCCCGCCGCGTCGCCGGGCGCCACGACCAGGGCGTTGTCGCCGTCGCGCAGGACCTCGCGGGCGCCGCCGGTCGCGCTGCCGACGACGGGTCGCCCCACGGCCATCGCCTCGAGCGGGACGAGGCCGAACGGCTCGTCCCACGTCACCGGGAACAGGACGGCGTCCGCCTCGGCGTAGGCGCCGGGGACGTCGGCCACCGGCCCGCGCAGGTACACGCGCTCACCCAGGCCCAGCCGGTCGGCCTGCGCGCGCAGCTGCGCGGCGTGGGCCTCGTCCCCGCCGCCAACGATGTCCAGCGTGGCCTCGGGCGGCAGCTCGGCGAGCGCGTCGATCGCGTGCGCCAGGCCCTTGCGCGGCTCGACGCGCCCCACGCACAGCAGGCGCCAGCGCCACGCGGGCGCCGCGACAGGCGCGAAGCGGCCCGGGTCGATGCCCGGGTGGTCGACGCGGATGCGGCCGGCCACCGCGCCCCAGCCGGGCAGGGCCACGAGCGCGTCGCGCAGCCACGCGCTGTTGACGCTCCAGGCCTCGACGGCGCCCGGGTCCAGCGGCCGGCTCAGGACCCGCTGGTCGACCTGCGGGCCGTAGGCCGGCCAGGCGTCGTGCACGACGCCGACGGCCGGCAGGCCGGCGCGGGCGCCGCGGGCGACGAGGCCCAGCGGCATCCCGCCCATCGCCCACCACATCACCAGTTCGGGACGGTGCTCGCGGACGGCGGCGTCGAACACCCGGGCGGCGCGGCGCTCGATCGCCAGCCGCGCCGGCAGCGAGCGCCGGGGGAAGGCGTGGTCGCGCCACCACCACGGCAGGTCGCGGTGCACACCAGGGTCGTCCGGGAGGCCGGCCGCCGCCGGCTCGCGGTGGTCGGACGCCAGGACCACCACCTCGTGCCCGGCCGCGCGGGCAGCCCGCACGAAGGCCCGCCAGACCACCTCGTAGCCGCCCTGGTGGTGCGGGGGGTACATGCTCCCGACGGTCAGCAGCCGCAAGACCGCCACGCTACCCCGGCGTCGTAGGTGCAACATCTGTTGCACAGCGGACAGCGCCGCTCCGGAATGTCGTCGATCCTGGACAGGGGACTATCCGAACGGGTATGTTTGACACCTGCCGGAGGGGGTCCGGCGGCCTGCCGGAGGGGGTCCGGCAGCGTCACGGACGACCAGGGGATCGGGAGGGATGATGCCGGAGCTGCTGGGGGCCGAGGGCGCACTGGATGCGCCGCTGAGAGGGATCGACCACGCGCTGGGCGCGCCGCGCCGGCAGCGTCCGCAGCTGCGGGCCGTCCTCCCCGTCGAGTCGCTCGACACGTCGAACGGTTTCCTGTTCGGCGCCGACGTCCAGACTCCTCGTCGCGATTCGTGGCGGCGCCGGTCGCTCGCGCTCGCCGACGTGCTGGGGCTCGTCCTGGCCTGGGCGATCATGTGGGTCGTCGCGCCGCCGCCGACGCCCATCACCGACGATCTGCTGCTGGCGCCCGTGCTGCCGCTGTGGATCGTGATGAACAAGGTCCTCGGCCTCTACGACCGCGACGCAAGCCTCGTGCACCGCTCGACGCTCAACGAGCTGCCCAAGCTGCTGCACTCGCTGTCGCTCGGCGCCGCGCTGCTGTACCTCGTCGGCCCGCTGCTGCTGCCGAGCCTCGACCTCCTGCGCGAGCAGGTCGTCGTCTGGTGGCTGCTGGCGATGGCCCTCTCCCCCGTGCTGCGCCACGGCGCCCGCCTCGCGGTCCAGCGCGGGTTCGACGCCGAGCACGTCCTGATCATCGGCTCCGGCCAGGTGGCGTCGGCGGTGGCCGAGAAGATCGGCAAGCACCCCGAGTACGGCGCGCGCCTCGTGGGGTACGTCGACGTGCCGCACGAGGAGATCGACGTCCGCGGCGTCGCCGACCTGCGGCGGCTGGGCGACGTGCACGACTTCGAGGAGGTCTGCCGCCGCCACGACGTCGAGCGCGTGGTCATCGCGTTCTCGAACGTCGAGCACGAGGGTCTGCTGGACGTGATCCGGATGGCCAAGCGCCTGCGGCTGAAGATCAGCGTCGTCCCGCGTCTCTACGAGGTCATCGGCCACGGCGTCCAGGTCGACCAGATCGAGGGCATGACGTTGCTGGGCCTCAAGAGCATGCAGCTGTCGCGCTCGACGCTGATGCTCAAGCGCGCCATGGACGTCGCCGGAGCCGCGGTCGGCCTGCTGCTGCTCTCGCCGGTGCTCGCGGCCGTCGCCGTCGCCATCAAGCTGGACTCCCGCGGGCCCGTGCTGTTCCGCCAGCGCCGGATCGGGCACCGCGAGCAGGAGTTCCACATGCTCAAGTTCCGCTCGATGGTCGTCGGGGCAGACGCCATGAAGGACGAGCTCGCGCACCTCAACGAGATGCAGGGCGGCCCGATGTTCAAGATCACCGAGGATCCGCGCATCACCCGCGTCGGGCGCTTCCTGCGGCGCACGAGCCTGGACGAGATCCCGCAGCTGATCAACGTCCTGCGCGGCGACATGAGCCTCGTGGGCCCCCGGCCGCTGATCCCCAGCGAGGACGGGCACGTCTCGGGGTGGCACCGCGCCCGCCTCGACCTCACGCCGGGGCTCACGGGCCCGTGGCAGGTGCTCGGACGCAACCGGATCCCGTTCCACGAGATGGTCAAGCTCGACTACCTGTACGTGGCCGACTGGTCGCTGTGGAACGACGTCAAGCTGATCATGCGCACGCTGCCGGTGATGCTGGGCCAGCGCGGCTCGTAGCCGCCGCTGCTGGTTCTCAGTTGTCGTCCTTCGACGCCGACGCCTACCCTGGAAGTGCCGTGCCGCCGGAAGACGACCACATCAGCGACGCCATCACGCGCTACGCGCGGGGGCTCCGCGACCCGGAGCCCGAGGCGACGGCCCGGCAGGTGGCCCACGAGGCCGCCGGCGACGTCACGCGGGCGGTGGAACTGGTGCGCGCCGAGGTCCTGCCGCAGGCCGCCGAGCCGTTCGGCCTGTCGGTCGGCCGGCTGAGCCGGCGGCTGTGCGCCGACGTCCCGACCGTCCTGCTGGCCAAGCTCGAAGGCCGGCTGACCCCTGAGGACGCCATGCGCCTCGACGACCATGTCGCGTCGTGCCGCGCGTGCCGCCCGTTCGTGGCGACGGCCGAGGCGGCCGAGCACCAGCTCGCAGTGGCGCTCGGGCTCGCGCCCGAGGCCGAGCCCGACGCTGCCTCCACCGGCGCGGCCGCGGCGGAGCCCGGCGCGCCGCAGTGGCTGCCCGCCGAGGCACCGGCCGCCGCGGCCGCCGGCTCGGCGCAGCAGGCCCGCTCGCCGTGGCTGCCGGCCGAGGCGCCCGCCGCCGCCGCCGTGGCCGTGGCCGACGCGGACGCGCGGACCGCGGCAGCCCACGGTCCGCCGGCCCCCGACGCAGCGGCGCGTTGGCTGCCCGGCGACGTCGCCACCCGTCCGCCGGCCCCGGCCGGAGCCTCGCCCGACGACCCCGCCCCGCCGACCGCCGCCTGGGCGCCCGTCCGGCCGGCCGTCGTCGCCTCGCCGCCGCCGCTGCGCCGCTCCGCGACCGTGTCCCGGCGCGCGCGCCTGGCCGTCCCGCTCGCGTTGTTGGTCGTCGCCGGCGGCGTCGTCGTCGCGTCGGGCGCCGTCCTCTCCGACGACGACCCGCAGGGCTCCGCCTCCTCGGCGCCCCCCGCCGCGCAGCTGCGCACGCCGACCTCGAGCGCGA
>DASPKC010000262.1:0-8996 GCA_035628295.1 Baekduia sp. | reverse complement strand
GCGGCGCAGCTCGGCCAGCCCCGCCGTCGTCGCGCGCAGCGCGCGCGGCGCCCGGGCGAGGGCGCGCTCCAGGTCGGCGTCGGCCCCAGCCACCGCATCCAAGGCGGTCGCCGTCTCGCCCACGGCCCCGGCGAGCGCGTCGCGGCGCGAGCCGAGCGCGTGCACGACGCGGGCCGAGCTCGCGACGAAGCGCCGCAGCGTCGCGTCGTCGGCCGCGAGGTCCTCGGCCAGGCCGCGCACCGCCTGCAGCGCCGGGTCCAGGTGCTCCGCCGCGGCGTTGGCCTGCCTCCCGCGGCCGTCGATCTGGCGCGCGACGCCGCGCACCACGCCCCGCAGGCCCTCGCGGGTCAGCGGATCGAAGGCGCCGACGACCTCGTCGAGCTCCACCAGCGGCGTGACGGCGGAGGCCGGCAGGGTGCTGCCCTCGGGCAGCGCGGGAGCCGCCGGCGGGCCGGGGGTGAGCGCGAGGTACCGGTTGGCCACACCGGTCAGCGACGCGGCGCGGACCGCGACGCGCGTGCCGCGCCGCAGCGGCCCGGCGTCCTCGTCGACCGCGAAGACGACCTCGGCGCGACGGTCCTCGGCCAGGCGCACCGCACGGACGGAGCCGACCGTCCGTCCCGCGAGCCGCACGAGGTCGCCCTTGACGAGCTGGCCGGCGTCGGCGACCCTGATGGCGTAGCGCCGATCGCCGCCGCCACCCACCAGCAGCCAGGCGCATGCGGCTGCGACGACCACGAGAGTCGCAGCGACCACGGCGCGGGCAGCGGGAGCGGGGCGGGGGGACAATCCACGTCGCGGCCGGGCGCCGGGAGCGGGACACGTCCGCACCGCGATGGCCCGCTTGTAGCGCGGGGTTGAGCGCGCAACCAGGGTTCTGGACGAGGGTACGAGTCGCCGCCGCACGTCCAGCTGGCCGAGCCGAGCCCCGCGCGGGCACCCGCACGTCGTAAGGTCGGCGGCCGATGCCGCGCACCGCGCTCGAGGAGCTGCTGACCCGGACGGGCATGATCGCCGACGTGGATGCGGCCACGACGCAGGCGCTGCTGGCCCGCATCGACCAGGTCCGCGAGGAGGGCGTCGACGACGACGCGCTGCGCACCCTGGTGCAGGCCTACGGACGGGCGATCGGGCGCGTCGCCGCGGCCGAGGCGCAGGTGGCGCTGCGCCATCTCGCGCACCTGCCCGAGGACGAGCGCGAGGAGGGCCTCCGGCGCTGGATCGAGCACGTGATGCCGGTGGGCTCGCTGGCGTTCTCCCAGCTGCATCCCCCGCTGGTAGAGCGGCTCGTGCGCCGCAACCTCACGACCGTCGCCGACGACAGCGACCCGGACGCCGACCCGGCGAGCGTGGCGTTCGTCGACCTGTGCGGCTCGACGGCGTACATGCTGCGCGCGACGCCCGACGAGATCCGCGACCTCGCCGACGAGGTCTACATGGTCGGCCAGGAGATGGCGGTCGGCCGCGACGTCGTGGCCGGGAAGTTCCTCGGCGACGGCGTGCTGCTCGTCGGGCGCGACCGCGCCGCGCTGCTCGGGGCGACGCTCGACACCCTCGGAGAGCTGGGGCGCCGCACGCCGCTGCGGGCGTCCGGCGGCGTGGCCCATGGCTGGGTGCTGCGGCGCGCAGGCGACTACTTCGGCCCGACGGTCAACCTCGCCGCACGCCTGTCGGAGGCGGCGTCGGCGGACGCGGTGCTGGTGGACCCCGGAGCGCTGCCCGACCATCCGCACCGCGCGCACCGGGTCACCGTGCAGCTGCGCGGGGCGTCCGAGCCGCGCGAGGCGGCGGTCATCGAGGCGGGGGGCGAGGCGTAGCCATGGCCGTCCTCGCGGGCTACGCGCATCTGCAGCGGGCGGCCGAGCGGCTGCAGTGGGACGAGGCGGCGCTCGCGCTGCGCGCCGACGCGCCGGCGGCCCGGGCGCTGGCGCCGGACCGCCGGTCGGCGCTGCGCCGGCTGGTGGCCGGGTTCTGCGTCGCCGAACGGGCGGTGGCCGAGCACCTCGAGCCGTTCGGCCTGTGCGCCGCCGACGACGCGCTGCGCGCGCTGTTCGAGGCGCAGGCGGCCGACGAGCGGCGGCACGCGCGCTTCTTCGAGCGGGTCGCCCGGGAGGTCCTCGACCTCGATCCGGGCGCCGGGGCAGCGGCCCTCGCCGCCCCCGCGCTGCACCGGCTCTTCGGGTCCGAGCTCCCCACTCGCGCCCGCGCGCTCGCCGCCGGGCAGGCGGAGCTCGGCGACGCCGTCGCGCTCTACCACCTGGTCCTGGAGGGTGCGGTGCTCCAGACCGGCCAGGACGCGCTGCTCGAGCTGCTCGACGAGGCGGGCACGCTGCCCGCCGTGCGCGACGGCGTGGCGCGCGTGCAGGCCGACGAGCGCTGGCACGTCGGCCTCGGCGTCGCCTGCCTGCTCGGCCTCGGCGCGCCGCCGCCGGACCTCGAGCGCCTGCTCGAGGACGCCGTGCGCTGCTGGGACGCCGACCTCGTCGACGGCGCGCTCACGCGCGCGCGCCTGCGCCGGCGCCTGGACCTGCTGGCCGAGGGCGCGGGCCGGCGGGCGTAGCAGCCGGTGGACGGCGCGGACGCCCCGGCGCGCACGGCCCCGCGCCTGGTGCTGGTGCTGGGGATGTTGACGGCGTTCGCGCCGCTGTCGACCACGATGTACGTCCCGGCGATGCCGGCGATGGCCGACGACCTCGGCGCGAGCGCGAGCGCGGTGCAGCTCACGGTGTCGGGCCTGACCATCGGGCTCGCCGTCGGCCAGCTCGTGGCCGGGCCGCTGAGCGACCGGCTCGGCCGGCGCCTGCCGCTGCTCGTCGGCCTCGCGGCGTACGTCGGCGCGTCGCTGCTGTGCGCCTGGGCGCCGTCGACGGGCGTCCTCGTGGGGGCGCGGGTCCTGCAGGGGGTGGCGGGCGCCGCGGGGATCGTCCTCGGCCGGGCCATCGTGCGCGACCTGCACAGCGGCGTCGCAGCGGCGCGGCTGTTCGCGACGCTCGTCCTGATCACCGGGGTCACGCCGGTGGTCGCGCCCCTGCTGGGCGGCCAGGCGCTGCTGCTGGGCGACTGGCGCACCGTCTTCGTGGTGCAGGCGGTGGTGGGGACGGTCGTCGCGGTCGCCGCGTGGCGCATCGTGCCCGAGACCCTGCCGGCGCACCGGCGCCGGCCGGGGTCGACGCTCGCGGTGACGCGGCGGGCGCTCGGGCTGCTCGGCGACCGCGTCATCCTCGGCTGCGCCCTGACCTGCGGACTCGTCTACGCGGCGATGCTCACCGCGATCTCCGGCGCCGGGTTCGTGTTCCAGGAGGTCTACGGCGCGTCGGAGCAGGCCACCGCGGTGCTGTTCGCGACGGCCGCCGGCGGCATCGTCGTCGCCTCGCGGGCCGGCAGCGCGCGTGTCGGGCGCCTCGGCACGCGGCGGCTGCTGGACACCGGCATCGCCACCAGCGTCGCGGCGGGGGTGCTGGCCGTGCTGGCGTGGGCGACCGGCCTGGGCCTCGTGCTCCTGGCGCCGGCCCTGTTCCTCGGCTTCACCAGCCACGGCCTGACCCTCCCCAACGCGACCGCGATCGCGCTCAGCGACCACCCGCACGTCGCGGGCAGCGCCTCGGCCGCCCTCGGCACCGTCCAGTACGCGCTCGGCGCGGGGGCCGCGCCGCTCGCCGGCGTGGGCGGCCAGCACACCGCCGCCCCGATGGTGATCGCGATCCTGCTGCTCGCGCTCGCCGCCGCCGCGGCGTCCCGGCTCGTCCCGGCGGCGCGGTAGGGGGCGACCTCGGCGCTGCGGAGCACCGGCGCTACGTGTGGAGCGACGTCGCCGGGGACCGCCGCGCCAAGCTGGCCGAGCTGGTGCGCCGTCGCTCCAGGAAGGCCGCGACGCCGTCGGCGATGCCCCGGGCCAGGCGGTCGCGGTTGCGCGTGCCCCGCAGGCGGGCGGCATCGCGGGCGTTGCGCATGTTGCCCATCTCGAGGAAGACCTTGGGGACGTCGCTGAGCCGCAGGCCGCCGAGGTCGCCGCGGACGGCCAGGCCCTCGCGCCCCGCGTAGGTCGAGCGCGGCAGGCCGGTCGCGCGCGCGAAGGCCCCGCGCAGCGCCAGGCCCAGGCGGCGCGACGGCGCGGCGATGTCGTCGGTGAGTCCGGTGATGCGGGCAGGGACGATCACGTGGAAGCCGCGGCCGGAGGCCGGGCCGCCGTCGGCGTGCACGGAGACGGCCGCGTCGGCGCGAGCGCGGTTGCCGATGCGGGCGCGCTCGTCGATGCACGGGCCGACGCCGTCGTCGGAGCGGCGGGTCAGCACGACGCGTGCGCCCCTCGCGCGCAGCAGCGCACCCGCGCGGCGGCTCACGTCCCAGGTGAGCGCCGACTCGGCCTCGCCGCGGGCCGACGCGGTGCCGGTCGTATCACAGGCCTTGCGCCGTCCGCCGCCGACCGGGACCCGGCGCGCGATGCGCTGCGGCGCCCGTGCGTTGGCGCCGTTGTGCCCCGGGTCGAGGACGACCGTGCGGCCGGCCAGGGGCTGGGGCGCCGCGAGCGCGGCGGTGGCGGCGGCGAGCGCGACGAGCACCCGCCCAGGGTGCCACGCCGCCGCGCGACGCCGGGCCGCCCCGCGGCTGCGGGGCGGCCGGCGCGCGGGGGCGGGCTAGGAGCCCTCGACCTCGTAGGCCTCGGCGTTCTCCGAGACGGTCGCCTCGCCCAGCGGCTTCACGCCGCCCTCAGAACCCGGGTCGGGCTTGGAGAAGTAGACGGACCGCGACGGCGGCTCGCCCAGCTTCGAGTAGTCGAGCGTCCCCGCGACGAGCCCCTGCGTGTCGACGCCGCTCAGCTCGCGCAGCGCCTGCTGGAGGCCCTCACGCGTGAGGTCCTTGTTCTCACACGCCTTGTTGAGGATCTCGTACATCATCCGCGACTCGGCGTAGCCGGCGTTGACGGAGTACTTCACGTCCCCCTTCGGGGAGTGCTTCTTGAAGGCGGCGACGGACTCCTTGGCGCCGGGGGCGTCGGTCGCCGGCGCGGCGGTGCCGGCGACGATCGTCGCGTTGGCCTGCAGCGCCTTGGCCGCCGGCGTCTTGAGCAGCGCCGGGTCGAACGCGGGGCCGCTGCCGACGATCGGCACGTTGAGGCCGCCCGCCGCCGCGACGCCGGCGATCGACGCCATCTGGCGCGGGCCGGTGTTGACGAGGATGGCCTTGACACCGGCGCGCTTGAGCGCCGCGACCTGGCCGGACATGTCGTTGTCGGTGGCCTTGATCTTCTGCTCGACGATCTGCAGGCCCTGCTTCTCGGCGGCGTACTTCGACCCGAGCAGGCCGTTCTCGCCGTACTCGCCCTCGAAGAAGATGTGGCCGACCTTGTCGCCCTTCTTGAGGTCGCCCTCGTCGACGAGCCGGTCGACCGCGTTGATCATCTCGACGTCGTACGTCGCGCCGACGACCACCACATTGGGGTTGGCCACGAGGCTCGACGCCCACGACGCCAGGACCGACACGGTCTTGTCGCTCTGCAGGTTGGGCAGCAGCGCCGCGGTGATCGGCGAGCCGAGCAGCTGGTTGAAGGCCAGCACGTCGTCCTTCATCTGGCGGTACTGCGCCACGGCCTTCTGCGGGTCGTAGCCGTGGTCCTTGATGGACAGCGTGACCTGGCGGTCGCAGACGCCGCCCTTGGCGTTCTGCTCCTTCCAGAACGCGCGGTTGGCCTCCGTGAGCGGGATGCCGAGGCCGGCGAACACGCCGCTGGAGTCGGTCAGGATGCCGAGGCGGATCTTGTCGGCGGTGACGCCGGGGCCGGTCTTCAGCTCGCCGGAGGCGGCGCCGCCGCCTCCGCCGCCGCCCTCGTCGTCGTCCTTGTCGCCGCACGCGGCGATCGAGCCCGCCAGCAGGAGGCTCGTGGTGAAGGCGACCAGCGCCTTCGGGGTCCGTCGGATCATGTGCAGTGCTCCTCCCAGAGCTCGTTGATCAGGGAACGGAAGGGGTTGCGGTGACCGGCCCGGCAGGTGCCTGGGCCGGCGCGGGCGACGGCGGCTCGCGGCCCCGGCGCCGACGCCAGCGCTGCGTCAGGCCGGCGAGCCCGCGCGGGGCATAGACGAGGACCAGGATGATCGCCAGGCCGTAGATGAAGCGCGAGGCCTGCGACGGCCCGACGCCACCGGTGCCGGGCTCGGATACCAGCGGCAGGGAGTCGCTGTAGTTGTCCAGGACCCGCGGCAGCATGCTCACCAGGACTGCGCCCGCCACGGCCCCGTAGATCGATCCGAGCCCGCCGATGACGACCATCACCAGGAACTCCACGGAGAGCACGAAGCCGAAGCTCTCCGGGACGATGCGCCCGAAGACGAGCGCGATGAGCGCGCCGCCGGCACCGGCGTACGCCGAGGAGACCATGAAGGCCCCGGCGCGGTACGCACGGACGTCGACCCCCATCGTCGCCGCCGCCACGGCGCTGTCGCGGATCGTCTCGAGGGCGCGCCCGGGCCGCGTGCCGACGATGTTGCGCGCCACCCAGGCGGCGAAGACCAGCATCGCCAGGCCCAGGTACCACAGCTTTTCCAGGCCGCCGAACTCTACGCCCAGCACCGTGAGATCGGGGTCGCCGTCGGCGAACGTGAAGCCCGCGATGCTGAACGGGGTGGCGTCGCGCCCGTTGAAGCCGCCGGTGATGTCGGCGGCGTTGAACATGATGTGCTGGCCCAGGAACACCAGGCCGAGGGACGCGAGGCCGAGGTAGATCCCGCGCAGGCGGCCGGCGATCGGGCTGAACAGCGCCCCGGCGAGCGCCGCCAGCGCGATGGCGCCGGCCATGGCCAGCACCGGCGGCAGCTCGAGGCCCGAGGTCGCCTTGAGTCCCGGGACGTCTTCGCCGCCCGCCAGGTAGCAGTAGCCGTAGGCGCCGATGGCCACGAAGAAGGCGTGCCCCAGCGAGAGCTGCCCGGTCGTGCCCACCAGGATGGTCAGGCCGATCGCCGCGATGGCGAAGGCCATGGCGAACAGCCCGCTCTGCAACCAGAACTCCTCGAGGTACAGCGGCAGGAGGAGCAGAACCACCACGAGGGCGATCCAGCCCAGGAGCGGGGCGCGGCGGCGCAGGGTCTCAGACACGCGTCACCGACTGGGTGCCGAAGAGGCCGGACGGCTTGATCAGCAGGACGAGCAGCATCACGGTGTACGGCGCGATCTCCCCGAGTCCTCTTCCGAGGAACGACAGGTCGTCCTGGTAGCCCGCGCAGTACGTGGCGACGAGGCCGATGATGATGCCGCCGACGAGCGCCCCGGCGATCGAGTCCAGCCCGCCGATGACCGCCGCGGGGATCGCCGCCAGCGCGGCGAGGCCGGTGGTGTTGTCCACGCCCGGCGCGGGGAAGCTGGTGAAGAAGACGCCGGCGACCGCCGCCAGGCTGCCCGCCAGCGCCCACGCGCTGGCCGCCACGCGGTTGAAGCGGATGCCCATGAGCGCCGCAGTCTTGCCGTCGGCGGCGGCGGCGCGCATCGCCACGCCCCAGTCCGTGTACTTGAAGGCCGCGCTGAACGCCCCGATGATCAGCAGCGCGACGACGCCGGCAGCCACGCGCGTCTCGGGGATGGCGACGTCGCCGAGCCGGACGACCTCCGAGCCCCACGGCGCGCCGGACTCCAGAATGTCCGAGCCGATGCGCCGCGTCAGCTCCGTCGCCATCAGCACGTCGACGCCGAGCGTGAGGATCGCGAGGATCCCGGCGTCGGTGCCCCGCATGTGGCGCATGAGCACCAGCTCGATGAGCAGCGCCCCGAGCGCCGCCGCGCCGGCGCCGCACAGCATGGCCAGCCAGAAGCTCAGGTCGCCCTGCAGCTTCGCCGCGACGTACGCGCCCAGCAGCAGCAGCGAGCCGTACGCGAAGTTCACGATCCCCGTCGCCTTGAAGACGAGCACGAAGCCCATCGCGATCAGCGCGTAGATCGCGCCGAGCGCGAGGCCGCTCAGGGTCAGCTCCAGGAACTGGGTCACGACGCGCCTCCTGCCTGGGTGGTCTCGGTGCCGAGGTACGCGCGCAGCACCTCGGGGTTGCGCTGCACCTCCTCGGGCGAGCCGTCGGCGATGCACCGCCCGAAGTCCAGGACGGTCACCCGGTCGGCCAGGCCCATCACGAACGCCATGTCGTGCTCGACGAGGACGATCGACATCCCGAGCGTCTCGCGCAGCTCGCGGATCGCGGCCGCCATGCGCTCGGACTCGCCGGCGTTCATGCCGGCGACGGGCTCGTCGAGCAGCAGGACGTCGGGCTCCGCGCACACCGCGCGGGCCAGCTCGACGCGCTTGCGGTCGCCGTAGGGCAGCACGTGCACGGGGCGGTGCAGGTGCCGGCCGAGATCGAGCCGGTCGGCCACCTTGGCCACGAGCTCGCGCTGGCGGGCCCGCTCGCGGCGCGCCCACGGCAGCGAGAACCCCGCCGCGACGAAGCCGGCCTTCGTCAGCCGGTGGCGGCCCAGGAGGAGGTTCTCCTCCACCGTGGCCTCCGGGGAGAGCGCGATGTTCTGGAAGGTCCGGCTGATGCCCAGGTGCGCGACCTGGTGCGGCCGGCGCCCGCCGAGCTGCGCGTCGCCGTAGCGGACGCTGCCCGAGCTCGCGCGGTAGACGCCGGTCAGCACGTTCAGGCACGTCGACTTGCCGGCGCCGTTGGGCCCGATGATCGCGTGCGTCGCCCCGGGCTCGACACGGAACGAGACGTCGGCGAGCGCCACGATGCCGCCGAAGCGCACGGTGAGGTCCTCGGCCTCGAGCGCCTTGGCCTTCGGGGCCGCGCGCGCCGGCCGCTCCTCGCGGCGGGCGGCGGTCGTGGACACGCCGAGGTAGCGCTCCTGCACCTCGTCGGTGGCCGCGAGGTCGGCGGCGCGGCCCTGCAGGGCCACCTTGCCGACCTCCAGCACGTACGCCCTGGAGGCGACGCTCAGCGCCATCCCGGCGTTCTGCTCGACGAGCACGACGGACGTGCCCTGCGCGTGGATCTCCCGGATGATCCGCGCGATCTGCTCGA
>DASPKC010000261.1:0-2704 GCA_035628295.1 Baekduia sp. | reverse complement strand
CAGGCCTACCGGCGCCACAAGGGCCTGGACGACGGGCTCGGCACGGCGGTCGTGGTCCAGCGCATGGTGTTCGGCAACCGCGGCGAGGACTCCGCCAGCGGCGTGGCCTTCACCCGCGACCCGTCGACGGGCGCGCCGGGGCTCTACGGCGACGTGCTCTTCGACGCGCAGGGCGAGGACGTCGTGGCCGGCGAGCGCGACACGCTGCCGCTGGCGCAGCTGCGCGAGCGCCTGCCGGCGTGCATGGACGAGCTCGAACGGGCCTTCGCGGTGCTCGAGCGTGACGCGCGCGACATGTGCGACGTCGAGTTCACCATCGAGCAGGGCCGCGTGTGGATCCTGCAGACGCGCGTGGGCCAGCGCAGCGGGCGGGCGGCGGTGCGCCTGGCGGTGGCGTTCCACGAGGAGGGGCGCATCTCGCGCGAGGAGGCCGTGGCGCGCGTCACCGACGAGCAGCTCGCCGCGGCGCGGGCGCCCGTGTTCGCGCAGGAGCCGCCGCAGGGCTGCGTGCTCGCCCGCGGCCTGCCCGCCTCCCCGGGAGCGGTCGTCGGCGTGGCGGCGCTGACGTGCGAGGACGCACAGCGACGCGCGGAGGCGGGGGAGGCCGTCGTACTCGTGCGCCCGACCACGGCGCCTGCGGACCTGCCGGGTGTGCTCGCGGCGCAGGGCGTCGTCACGGCCCACGGCGGGCGCACCAGCCACGCCGCGGTCGTCGCCCGCGGCCTGGGCCGGCCGGCGGTGTGCGGCACCGGCGAGTTCGCCGTCCGGTCCGGCGAGGTCGTGTCGGTCGACGGCGACCGGGGGATCGTAACCCGGGGCGAGCTGCCGCTCACCGACGCCGAGGACGATCCGGTCCTCGCGCGCTTCCTGGGGTGGTCGCTGGCACCGACGGCCTGACGCGCGCCCCCGTCAGCGCTTGGCGGGCAGCGACCGCGCGTAGCCCAGGCCCCGGTCCACCCAGGTGCGCAGCTCGCGATCGCCCGCCACCGCGTCCGCGGCCACGCGGACCCACCCGTCGACCGGACGCCCGCGCATCTCGAAGGGCCCCGCGCCCGGCTCGCCGAGCAGCGCGTCGGTCTGCCCGGGGTCGACCCGGACCATCAGGCCCCCCTGGCCGCTGGCCGCGACGGCCAGGTTGCCGCCCGCCAGGAACGCCACGCCGCCGAACATCCGCTGCTGCGCGATGTCGGCCTCGCCGGCGAGCAGGTCGCGCAGGCGCATCGCCAGATCCTCGTCGTAGGCCATGACAGGCATCATCTCCGTCCTGCCGCAGCAGGCGCGCTCTGCGGGTCCGTAGTTCCGGGAAGCCGGCGTGTGGAGCGTCCGGGAGGGCGGCGCGCCGGCCCCGGCGTAGCTTCGGGGCATGGAAGCGAGTGGCCTGCACGTCCCGCGTCCTCTTGCGCCCCGCGCGCGCCGGGACGCCCACGCCGAGTCGTGGAGCACCCAGCTGCGCTGGTACGGCGCGGCGGCCGTCGTCGGCTTCACCGTCCCGTACCTCGGCTCCAGCGTGCTCGGCCTGCACCACGACGTCTTCCTCGGCGTGTACTTCGCGTCGGTCCTCGCCCTGTGGGCGGCGTACGCGCGCAGCACCGCGCTCGACCTGCGGGCGACCGTCGCGCGCCACTGGAAGCTCGGCACCGCGCTGGGGCTCGTCGTCGGCGCGGTGCTCGTGCGCAACGTGCTCAGCGAGGACGCGACCGCCCGCCCGGACGGTGCGTACTTCATCTTCGAGCTCGTATGGCGCGGCGGCCTCTACGGGATGGTCGACGCGCTCCTGCTGACGGTCCTGCCGTGTCTCGTGGTGCTGCGCTCGCTCGGCGGCCGGCTCGGGACGTGGCGGCGGCGGCTCGGCTACGCGGCGGCGTCGCTCGCGCTGATCGTCACCCTCACCGCCGTCTACCACCTCGGCTACGCCCAGTACCGGGAGGACGGGGTCGGCGCGCCCGAGACGGGCAACACGATCATCTCGGTGCCCATGCTGCTGAGCACGAACCCGATCGGGTCGATCCTCGACCACGCGGCCATGCACGTCAGCGCGGTGGCGCACGAGTACGAGACCGAGGTCCGGCTCCCGCCCGCGACCGACGCGCGCTAGAACCGTGCCCGCAGCGCGGCCGCGCCGTCGGCCAGGGTGGCGGTGACCGAGGCCGTGAGGCGGCCCGGGCGGCGCAGCGCCCGGGCCAGCCGGCGCCGGTCCGCGGCCCGCGCGGGCAGCAGCCGGACGACGCGGCGCTCGGCCCGCAGGAAGGTGATCGTCCGGTCGATGCGGATGCCGGCGATGCGCGCGCGCAGGCGCACGGCACCGGGGCGGTCCACCCCCAGGCGGACGCGCGGGGTCGCGCCGCCCGGGACCTTGGCCAGCGTGAGCGCCGGCGTGGACGCCACCGCGATGGTGTTGTCGGCGGGCGCGAGGTCTGGTCCCTCGGCGGCGACCGTCACGGTCTCGGGCACGCGCCCGTCCGGGGTCTGCACGAACAGCCGGACCGTCTGCTCGGACCCCGGGCCGAGCGGATCGCCGGCGCACGAGCGCCACTGCCCGTCGCCTGGCTTGGGGCAGCGCCACCCGGACGCGCCGTCCGGGATGCGGATCCCCGGGCGGTGACGGACGGTGGTGCCGACGTTGCGCACCCGCGCCTCGAGCTCCAGCAGGCCGTCCCCGGCGCGCCCCACCACCCGCGCCGCCAGCGCCCGCAGGTCGCCCACG
>DASPKC010000260.1:0-4496 GCA_035628295.1 Baekduia sp. | reverse complement strand
GAACCGGACGTGTTCGGCAAGTACGCGCCGACGTTCTGATGGTGCTGGCGGTCGCCTTCTACGACGTCGTCGTCTGGGTGCACGTCTCGGCGATCGTCCTGGCGTTCGGGCCGACGTTCGCCTACCCCGTCATCGATGCCGCGCTGGGCCGGGCGGACGCCCGGGCGCTGCCGGCGTGGTGGGCGACGCGCGCGGTGGTCGGCAGCCGCCTCATCGCGCCGGCCGGCACGGTCGCGCTGCTCGCCGGGGCCTACCTGGCCAGCGACCGCGACCTCTGGTCCGAGGTCTGGGTGACGATCCCGGCGGCCATCCTCGTGGTGGTCATGGGCCTGGGCGGCGCCTTCTTCGGCCCCAACGACCGCCGGCTGGCGGTCGCGGCCGCACGCGACGTCGAGGCCGCGGCGGGCCGCGAGGTCCGCTGGTCGGCGGAGACCGAGGCCCTGCGCCGCCGCGCGGGCGCCGTCGGGGCCGTCGCCGGCGCGCTCATCCTCGTGGCGCTGTTCTTCATGATCACCAAGGCCGGCGCCTGAGGTCAGCCGCGACGCCCCGTCGCGCCCGTGACCGGGCGGTCAGAACGGTGTCAGTCCGGTTCCTGACAGGGGACCGGAAGTGGGGTTCAAGTCCGGACCGCTCGGGGTAGGCATCGCCCCCGTCTTGCGCCACCATCGGGTCGTGGAGGGACCGAGGTGTCCGGGGGATGCGCAGTTCGCCGCATGGGCGACGCGGGCTGGGGGCAGCCCGTTCGACGCCCTCCTGCGCCACGGGTCCGCGGCGCCGGCTGATCAGGCAGCCGGCGCCGCGGAAACCGCCGTTGCGGGCGCCCGCCGGCTGGACACGTGCCGCGTCTGTGGGTCGCGCCTGGTGCAGCTCGAGCGCTGCCGCGAGATCTCGGGGACGGAGTACGAGGTGGCACTGCGCTGCCCGGAATGCGGCGTGCGCGAGTCGCTCGAGGTCCTGGAGCCGCTGGTCCTCGCCTACGACGCGCGTGCCGAAGAGGCCGAGGCGGGCCTGCGGGCGCTGCTGCGCGTCGTGACGCGCGCCCGTGTCGCCGCCGAGATCGACGCCTTCCGGCGCGCCGTCGGCGACTGACGCGGCGCCGGACCGGGCAGGCCCCGGCCCGGCCCGCCGGCGGCTACGGGGTGACGGTGACCTTGCCCTTCATGTCCGGGTGGATCGCGCAGAGGTAGTTGTAGATCCCGGGCTTGGTGAAGACGACCTGGGAGGACACCGGCAGGGCGTCCTGCCCCCCGCTCAGCACGCCGGTGTTCAGGAAGCCGTCGCCGTGCTGCGAGCCGTCGGCCAGGAGCACGCCGGGGTCCGAGGGGTAGGCCAGCAGCGGATTGAGCACCGGGCCGAAGAAGCTGTCGGTGGCGACCTTCTCGAGCGTGGCCAGGTCGTTGGAGAACGTGAACGTGTGGTTCTCCGACGTGCCCTTGGACATGGTGAGCGTCAGCCGCTGGCCGACCTTGGCGGTCATCGCCGCGGGGGTGAAGCGGAAGAGCGTCGCGGCGCCCTTGTCCGGGCCCGCGATGACGGTGGAGGCGGGCGCGGAGCGCTTCGTCAGCGACTTGGCGGTGGCCACCGCGGTGGCCAGCTGCCGAGCGGCCGTGGACCTATCCTTCCTGGCCGACGGGACGGGCCGGCCCTTGGCGACGACCCTGACCGTGCCGCCGACGCCGGGATGGACCGCGTCGTAGTAGCGGTAGGTGCCCGTCTTCGGGAAGCGCACGAGGAACGGCTTGGGCGGCCCGTCGCCCTCCGGCACCCCGCTGTTGACCACGGCCGCGCCGGTGTACGGCGCGCCGGACCTGGTGGCCGCGACGGCGACCGGGTTGGGCGCCAGCGCGGGCCGTCCGTTGAAGTGGAACGGCGCGCCGGCCGCGTCGTTGACGCCGCTGACCGGTCGGGACGGGTCGGCGATGATGAAGGTCGGGGCCTTCGCGCCCTTCTTGGGGAAGTGCACGATGCCGAAGCCGCGCATCGTGAAGCGGACGCTGTCGCCCGCGTGCACGGTGATCGTCCGCGGGAAGAACCCGTTGATGCTGGCGTCCTTCGGCGCGGCCTTCGACACGCCGCCGACGGTGACGTCCTTGGTCGCCGCCGGGGCGGTGACAGGAAGCGCGAGCCCGGCCAGGCCGGCCGTCGCGAGCGCGGTGGTGCGGATGTGCATGCGGTGACCTCGTTCGAGAGTGGCCCGGGCCCCCACGGCGCCGGGCAGGGGGCACCGTACGAGGCCCGTGGGCGTGTCGAGGTGGGGGTGGCACCACCTCCGCCAGGCGGCTGGCTCGGGCCGCATCGTGCAGCGGAAGGACTCCGTGCGCGGCGGTGGAACTGGACCCCCGATGCCCGACGCGCAACGGACGCTCGTCAAGTCCCCGCCCGAGCTGTGGGCCGAGATCAGCGACCCGGACGCCCTGGGTCGCCACCTCGGCGAGCTCGGCGACATCCGCATCGTCCGGCGCGAGCCCGAGACCACCGTCGCCTGGGAGGGCGACCGCGTACGCGGCACGGTGGAGCTCGAGCCCGCGGGCTGGGGGACGAAGGTGACGCTGACCGCCGAAGTGCACGAGCCGGAGCCCGAGCCACAGCCCGTGGCGGACGCCCCGCCCCAGCGGATGGCGCCCCAGCCGGCGCCGGCCCCGCCACCGAAGCGCTCGTGGCTGGACCGCCTGCTGCGTCGCCCGGCGCCGCAGGCGCCCGCGGAGCCGCAGCTCCCGGAGCCGGTCGCGGCGGCCGAGCCCCCGCCTGCACCGGTCCTCGCGCCGCCTGACCCCGAGCCCGTGCTCGTCAGCGCGCTCGACACCCTGGGCGCCGCGCACCACCGGCCGTTCTCGCGCGGCTGAGGCCACGGGTCATCTCCTCGGGACGCTCTCTAGAGTCCCGAGGCCCATGACGCCGCGCCAGAAGAGCCCCGAGACGTACGAGGAGAAGCTCGAGCAGCTGCAGGAGCTGCGCGAGGCCGCGATGCACTCCTCCCCCGAGGCGGAGGAGAAGCAGCACGCCCGCGGGAAGCTGACCGCCCGCGAGCGCATCGAGGCTCTGCTGGACCCGGGGTCCTTCCAGGAGCTCGACACGTTCGTCCGTCACCGCACGTTCGACTTCGAGATGCAGAAGCAGCGGCCCTGGGGCGACGCCGTCGTCACCGGCCACGGCACGATCGAGGGCCGCCGCGTCTGCGTCTTCTCGCAGGACTTCACGGTCTTCGGCGGCTCCCTCGGCGAGGTCATGGCCGAGAAGATGTGCAAGATCATGGACCTGGCGGCCAAGATCGGCTGCCCCGTGATCGGGATCAACGACTCGGGCGGCGCGCGCATCCAGGAGGGCGTGGTCTCCCTCGGCGCCTACGGCGACGTCTTCGTGCGCAACGTCCAGTGCTCGGGCGTCATCCCGCAGATCTCGCTGATCATGGGCCCGTGCGCGGGCGGCGCGGTCTACTCGCCCGCGATCACCGACTTCATCTTCATGGTGAAGGAGTCGTCGCACATGTTCATCACCGGCCCCGATGTCATCAAGACGGTCACGGGCGAGGAGGTGGACTTCGAGTCGCTCGGCGGCGCGATGACCCACAACAGCAAGTCCGGCGTCGCGCACCTCGCCGCCGACAGCGAGGAGCAGCTGCTGGAGGACACGCGCTACCTGCTGTCGTTCCTGCCGCAGAACAACCTCGAGACGCCGCCGCGCATCATGCCGTCGGACGACCCGAACCGGATGGACCCGGAGCTCGACTCGGCCGTCCCGGACAACCCGAACAAGCCGTACGACATGCGCACCGTCATGCGCCACGTGGTGGACGACGGCGAGTTCTTCGAGATCCACGAGCACTGGGCCAAGAACATCGTCTGCGGCTTCGCGCGCCTCGACGGCTTCGCCGTGGGCGTCGTCGGCAACCAGCCGTCGCACATGGCGGGCGTCCTGGACATCGACGCGTCCGCGAAGGCCGCCCGCTTCGTGCGCACCTGCGACGCCTACAACATCCCGATCGTCACCTTCACCGACGTCCCGGGGTTCCTGCCCGGGACCTCGCAGGAGTGGGGCGGGATCATCCGCCACGGCGCGAAGCTGCTCTACGCCTACACCGAGGCCACGGTCCCGAAGATCACCGTCATCACGCGCAAGGCCTACGGCGGGGCCTACGACGTCATGGCCTCCAAGCACCTGCTGGCCGACTTCAACTTCGCCTGGCCGACCGCCGAGGTCGCAGTCATGGGCCCGGAGGGCGCGGTCAACATCATCTACCGCCGCGACCTGACGAAGTCCCCCACGCCGGAGGAGCGCCGCCAGAAGCTCATGGACGACTACAAGGCGCGCTTCGCCAACCCGTACGCGGCGGCCGAGCGCGGCTACCTCGACGACGTGATCATCCCCCACGAGACGCGACCCAAGCTGATCCGCGCGCTCGAGACGCTGCAGACCAAGCGCGTCGAGCGGCCGAAGCGCAAGCACGGGAACATCCCGCTCTAACGCTCAAGACACGCGGGCGACCGCGGCCCGATGCC
>DASPKC010000259.1:0-6311 GCA_035628295.1 Baekduia sp. | reverse complement strand
CGCGGCCACGTGGGTCGACCCCGAGCTCGTCGCGCAGATCGCGTTCATGGAGTGGACGGCGGACGGGCGCCTGCGCCACCCGTCGTTCCTGGGCCTGCGCCACGACAAGCCCGCGCGCGAGGTCGTGCGCGAGTCGCACGGCTGACCCCGCGCGCTCGAGCAGCGCTATCCGCGGGCCTGGCCGGCGCGCACGAGCGTCACCAGCAGCACGCCGCCGATGAGGTTGCCGGCGGTCCCGATCGCGAACACCTCGAGGACGGCGTCCATCTCGTACGCCGCGTCGTAGCGCAGGCCGAAGACCAGCTGCAGGACGCTGACCACGACGTGGTTGAACGGGCCGAGCGCGAGCAGTGTGCCCACGGCCCACGCGACGGCGAAGCGCCCGAACCCCGAGCCGACCGAGAGCACGAGCCAGCTGAGGAGCGTGACGAGCGCGCCGCCCGCGATGGCGTTCATGAAGTCCGGCCACGGATCGCGGCGCTCCAGGCGCTCGGCGACCTCGACGAGCGCGCTGGGCGTCCCTTCCGGCAGCGCGCCCTCCGTCGTGAGGATGAGCACCAGCAGCGCGCCCCCGACCAGATTGGAAATGAGCGTGAGCGCCCACAGGCGCCCCAGCCGCGCGGCGAACCGGTCGACGCCCGACCCGGCCCGTGCCGTGATGGGGCCGAGGAAGTTCTCCGTGAACAGCTCCGAGCGCCCCACCACGACGAAGGTGAGGCCGACCCCGAACGCGAGCGCGCCGGCCAGCTCCCCCATCGACGTGCCGAAGCGGTCGGCGACGAGGTGGTGCGTGATCCCCAGGGCGACGATCGCCAGGACGATGTTGAGCCCGGCCGTGAAGCCGGTGGAGAGCTGGGAGAGCGGATGCGCGAGCAGGCGGCGCCGGCCTTCCTGTTGCGTGCGCTCGAAGATCTCCTCCGGGCTCGGGGGCGTCGCGTCGTCGCGTGGGGGCATCCTGGGCGGCGTACCCGTCCGGTCCTGGCCGTCCCGCGGAACGTCATCGAGCGTCGGAACGGCTGACACCGGTCCTCCTCGCCGCGGACGCCTCCGGCCACTCCTTGGTCCCACGCCCGAAGGCTTTGGGCGTCCGTCCGTTGGCCGCGCGCAGCGGCGCTCCTACCGTCGCCGCATGTCCCGTGAGGACCACCTACCTCCCGTCTCGGTCGACGCGTTCGCCTTCGGCCGCCACCGGCTGCTGGGCGGCGCGCCGGTCCCGTGGCCCGACGTCGCGGAGCTCGCGGCGTTCCACCGCACGCTCAGCGAGCTGCTCGACGGGACGACCGTCACGCTGCCGCTCGGCGACCTCTACGCCGCCTGGTGGGACGCCGCGCCCGCCGAGCTGGTCGGCCCCGACGCCATCGCGCGCCCTGGCGGCGCCCTGCGCGCGATGCTCGCCGCCCCGCAGCCCCGGGCCGCGCTGGCCCCGGTGATCGACGCCGTCGCCGCGCGCGGCCCTGTCGTCCTGGAGCTCCCCGCGCCCGGCGCGTGGGCCGCCTGGGCCGACCAGCGCGCCGGCGCCCCCGCCCCTCAGGACGACCCGCTGGCCGGCCGCCGCGCCGCCCCGGTCGTCGCCAACTTCCTGCGCGCCTTCGGCGACAGCCCCGTCACGGGCGTCCTGATCGAGGGCGCCGGCGCCGAGGAGCTCGCGCCGCTGGCCAAGGTCGCCGACCACTACCGCTGGCAGCTCCGCACGCCCGCCACGCTCGACGACGCGTTCTGGCACGGCGACCCGCCCGCCGGCGACGGCCCGTGGCACCTGCGCATCCCCGCGCCCGCCGAACCCGCCAGCATCCTCGACCGCCTCGGGGCGCTGCGCGCGGAGGTGGTCCGGTGAGCACGCTCATCTCCATCGACAACGGCGGCACGCTGACCGACGTCGTCGTCATCGCCGGCGACGACGTCCACCGCGTCAAGACGCTCACGACGCCCAGCGACCTGTCGCAGTGCTTCTTCGACGGGCTGCGCAAGGCCTCCCAGGAGGTCTACGGCACCGAGGACGTCGCCCGGCTGCTGGTCGACTGCGACCTGCTGCGCTACTCCACGACGCAGGGCACCAACGCGCTCGTGCAGCGCGAGGGCCCGCGCGTCGGCCTGCTCGTCTCGGCGGGCTTCGACCTCGCCGCGCTGCACGCCGGCGACGGCGCGCAGCAGCTCCTCGACGACCTGGTCGGCGACCGCGTCGCCCGTCTCGACGCGGCGCCCGGCGCCGGCGAGGCCGAGCTGCGCGCGGCCGTCCTCGCCGCGGTCAACGCCCTGACCGCCGCCGGCAGCACCCGCATCGTCGTCGCCCTCGACGGCGCGGGCTACGCCGCGCGCGAGCGGACCGTCAAGCGCCTGGCGCTCGAGGGCTTCCCGTCGCACCTGCTCGGGACGGTCCCGCTCGGGTTCTCGCACGAGACCGTCGAGGACGACGACGCGGCCCGGCGCACCTGGACGGCGGTGCTCAACGCCTTCCTGCACCCGGCCATGGAGCGCTTCCTGTTCCACGCCGACCACCGCCTGCGCCGCCACCGCGTCCGCACGCCGCTGCTGGTCTTCCGCAACGACGGCGGGTCGGCCCGCGTGGCCAGGACCCCGGCGCTGCGCTCCTACAGCTCGGGCCCGCGCGGCGGCCTGGAGGGCGTCCGCGCCCTGGCGGCCCACTACGGCCTGGACGACGTGGTCTCGGTGGACGTCGGCGGCACGACCAGCGACGTCGGGCGCCTGCGCGGCGGCGAGATCCGCGAGCGGCGCCTGGGCGCCGTGGAGGGCGTCGCCACCTCCTTCCCGCTGCCCGACCTCGTCTCGCTCGGCGTCGGCGGCGGCTCGATCATCGCGGTGCGCGACGGCGCCGTCCGCGTCGGCCCGCAGAGCGTCCGCGCCGCCCCCGGCCCCGCGTGCTTCGGCCTCGGCGGCGAGGACGCGACGATCACCGACGCGCTGCTGCTCGCCGGCCTGCTGGAGCCCGAGACGTACTTCGGCGGCGCCCTGCGCATCGACCGCGAGCGGGCGGCCGAGGTCGTCGGCAAGCGGATCGCCGAGCCGCTCGGCGTCGGGCTCGACGAGGCCGTCGCCGCGATGATCGACGCGTGGGTCGGCGCGCTGGACGACGGCATCGCCGCCGCCGGCGACGTCGGCCCCGACACCGTGCTCGCGGCCTTCGGCGGCGCGGGCCCGATGCTCATCGCCGCGGTCGCGCAGCGCCTCGGGATCGCCCGCGTCCTGGTCCCCCGGACCGCCGCGGTGTTCAGCGCCTTCGGCATCGGCTTCAGCGACGTCGCCTACGAGCACCACGCGTCGCTGCCCGACACCGCCCCGGAGACCGTCGCGCAGGTCCGCGCCGCGCTGCTGGAGCGGGCCGCGCGCGACATGGCCGCCGAGGGCGCGGCGCTCGAGGACTGCACGGTCGACGTCCAGCTGCTGGCCGCCGACGGCGAGCTCGTGCGCCGCGTCGCCGTCAACGGCGAGCTGCCGGCACAGCCCGGCACGCTGGCGGTGCGGGTGGCCAAGCCCACGCACCACCCGCAGCTGCGCGACGCGGGCGCCGCGCCGCACGCCGCCGCCCCCGCCGGCACCCGGACCGTGCAGGGCCGCGACCTCGGCGTCCACCGCGTCGCCGCGCTGCAGCCCGGCGCGACGGTCGACGGGCCGGCGGTCTTCGAGGAGGAGCTGTTCACCGGGCTGCTGCCCGAGGGCTGGCGGATCGCCGTCAGCCCGGCCGGCGACCTGTGGCTGGAAAGGAGCGCGTGATGCGCGTCATCGTCACCGAGTACCTGCGGATCGACCTCGACGCCGAGATGTGGGAGTGCCGCCGCTGCGAGCACGTCCACGGCTCGGCCCGGGAGGACTACAAGCGCTTCCTGCGCGTGCGCGCCCGCGACCCGCGCGAGATCCACAAGCCGCTGCTGGACCCCGAGCGCTACGCGTACACGTTCGCGCCCGACCCCGCCTCCTGCGCGATCCTCGAGTTCTACTGCCCGTCCTGCGCGACGCTGGTGGAGGCCGAGTACACCGTGCCCGGCCACCCGCCGCTGCACGACCTCGAGCTCGACATCGACGCGCTGCGCCGCCAGTGGGCCGACCGCGCCGAGCTCACCGAGCCCGTTGCGGGGACGCTCGCGCCGGCCACGACCGGAGGCTGCGGGCATGCCCACTGACACGCTGCGCCGCGTGTCCGTCGACATCGGCGGCACGTTCACCGACTGCTTCCTGGTCTGGGACGGCGAGCAGGTCCAGGCCAAGGCGCTGACCACCCACCACAACCTCGCCCTCGGCTTCGACGAGGCGCTGGGGCGCGGCTGCGAGCAGCTCGGCGTCGACCGGGAGACCGTGCTGTCGGAGATCGACTCGGTCCGCTACGCCACCACGTTGGGCACGAACGCGCTCATCGAGCGCGACGGACCGCGCGTCGGCCTGCTCATCACCGAGGGCTTTGAGAGCACGGTCCCGCTCAGCCGCGGCCGCGGCTACGCCGAGGGCATCGCCCCGGAGCTGGCCATGGACCTCACCCGCGCCCGCCGGCCCGAGCCGCTCGTGCCGCCGACGCTCATCCGCGGCGTCAAGCAGCGCCTGGACCACCGCGGCCGCGTCCTGCGCCCGCTCGACGAGGACGACGTCCGGCGCAAGCTGCGCGAGCTGATGGACGAGGGCGCCCAGGTGCTCGTCGTCACCACCGCCAACGGCATCGCCAACCCCGAGCACGAGCGCCGCATCCGCGAGCTCTTCCTCGAGGAGTACCCGACCGGCGTCCTGGGCTCGATCCCGATCATCCTGTCGTCGGAGGTGACCGCCCGCCGCGGCGAGTACGTCCGCACGATGTCGGCGGTCATCGACGCCTACCTGCACCCCACGATGTACCACGGGATGGCGGTGCTGGAGGAGAGCCTGCGCAAGGCCGGCTACCGCAAGCCCGTCCTGCTCGTCCACAACACGGCGGGCATGGCGCAGCTCAACTCGACCGACGCGCTGCGCACCGTGCACTCCGGCCCGGTGGCCGGCATCCACGCGGCCGGCCTGCTGGCGGCGGACACGTCGATCTCGAGCATCGTCACCGCCGACATGGGCGGCACGAGCTTCGACATCGGCATCGTGGTCGACGGCGGCGTCAAGCACTACGACTTCATGCCGGTCGTCGACCGCTGGCTCATCACCCTGCCGATGGTGCACCTGAGCACGCTCGGCTCGGGCGGCGGGTCGATCGCCCGCTACGACGGCATTTACGGGACGCTGCGCGTCGGCCCCGAGAGCGCGGGCTCCGACCCCGGGCCCGCCTGCTACGACGCCGGCGGCCTGGCGCCGACGGTCACCGACGCCGACCTGCTGCTGGGCTACCTCAACCCGGACGGCTACGCCCGCGGCGCCATCCCCCTCAGCCGCGACGCCGCGCTGCTGGCGATGGAGGACCTCTGCGCCGAGCTCGGCCTCGAGCCGCTGGAGGTGGCGCGGCTCATCCGGGCGCGCGCCGACCTCGACATGGCCACCGGCATCGGCCAGGAGCTGCGCGTGCGCGGCTACCGCCCCGAGGAGTTCACGATGCTGGCGTTCGGCGGCAACGGCCCGCTGCACTGCTGCTCGATCGCCCGCGCGGCGGGCATCCGCCGGGTGCTCGTCCCGCCGTTCGCGTCGGTGTTCTCGGCCTCGGGCGCCTCGAGCCTCGACCAGGTCCACTTCCACGAGCACGCCGAGGTCCTCGACCTCCTCAACCCCACCACGGGCACGCTGTACGACCGCTTCGACGACTTCAACGCCATCGTCGAGCGCCTCGAGGACCGCGGCCGCGGCGACCTCGTGCGCCAGGGCGTCGACCCGGCGGCGATCGTCCACCGCCTGGAGCTCGACCTGCGCTACGGCGCCCAGCGGGTGGAGACCACCGTCACCACCGACCGGCGCCGGCTGCGCACCGCGGCCGACGTGCTCGAGCTCATCGACCGCTTCGGCGAGCAGTACGCCAAGCGCTTCGGCGAGCAGGCGCGCTCGCCGGAGTCGGGCGTGCGCATCGAGACGGTGCGCGTGGCCAGCAGTGTCGAGAACGCCGCGCTGTCGTTCGACGAGCTCGCGCTCGAGCGCCTCGAGCCGCGCACCATCGACCCCGTCGGCCATCGCATGTGCAGCTTCCCCGGCGTGGCCGGCGAGCTGCAGACCGCGGTGTTCGACCGCGGCGCGCTGGAGGCCGGCGTCACCGTCGACGGCCCCGCGGTCGTCGAGGCCGGCATCACGACCTACCTCGTGGAGCCGGGCTGGCGCTTCGTGGCCGCCGGCAAGGGCGCCGCGTGGCTCGTCCCGGCCGACCTGCCCGAGAGCACCACCACCACCCAGACGGCATCGATCGAAGG
>DASPKC010000258.1:0-3166 GCA_035628295.1 Baekduia sp. | reverse complement strand
ACGACGGCGCTGGACGTGACGATCCAGGCGCAGATCCTGGCCGAGATGCGCGAGCTGCGCGAGCGCAGCGGCACGGCGATCATCCTGGTGACCCACGACCTCGGCGTCGTGGCCGAGGTCGCCGACCGCGTCGCCGTGATGTACGCCGGGCGGATCGTCGAGACCGGGACGCTCAACGAGATCTTCTACGACCCGCAGCACCCGTACACCTGGGGGCTGCTGGGCTCGATCACGCGGATCGACCGCGAGCGCCCCGAGCGCCTGCCGTCCATCCCGGGCTCCCCGCCGTCGCTGATCTCCCCGCCGCAGGGCTGCCACTTCCGGCCGCGCTGCCGCCACGAGTTCGAGCGCTGTCCGGAGGTGCCCGCGCTCGAGGCGCGCGTGGAGGGCTCGCCTGAGCACCGCGACCGCTGCTGGCTGGCGGTCGACGAGAAGCGCCGGCGCCGGGAGGTCGCCGACGGGCGCATCGGCCTCGACGCCGAGGGGGTCGTCGCGTGAGCATCGCGGAGGCGACCACCGTCCCCGGCAGCGACGTGGCCGAGGGCGAGGCGCTGCTGCGCGTCGAGCACGTCCGGCAGTGGTTCCCGATCCGCTCGGGGCTGCTGAACCGCACGACCGGCCACGTCCACGCGGTCGACGACGTGACGTTCACCCTGCGCCGCGGCGAGACGCTCGGGCTGGTCGGCGAGTCGGGCTGCGGCAAGACGACGCTGTCGCGGACGATCATGCGCCTGCTCGAGCCGACGGGCGGCCGGCTGGTCTTCGGCGCGACGGACATCACGAGCGCGTCGCGCCGCGACCTGCGCCCGCTGCGACGCGACATGCAGATGGTCTTCCAGGACCCGTTCGCGTCGCTGAACCCGCGCAAGCGCGTCTCCCAGATCATCGGCGCGCCGCTGCAGCAGTTCGGCGTGCCCCGCGGCGAGATCGCCGGGCGCACCGCCGACCTGCTCGAGCGCGTCGGTCTGCAGCGCGAGCACGTCAACCGCTTCCCGCACGAGTTCTCCGGCGGCCAGCGCCAGCGCATCGGCATCGCCCGTGCCCTCGCGCTCGAGCCCCAGCTCGTGGTCCTCGACGAGCCGGTGTCGGCGCTGGACGTCTCGATCCAGGCGCAGATCGTCAACCTGCTCGACGACCTGCAGGACGAGTTCGACCTCACGTACCTGTTCGTCGCGCACGACCTCTCGGTGGTCCGCCACGTCTCGGACCGCATCGCGGTGATGTACCTGGGGCGGATCATGGAGCTGTCGCCGGCCGAGGAGCTCTACGCCAAGCCGATCCACCCGTACACCGAGATCCTGCTCGCGGCGATCCCGGTGCCCGACCCGCGGACGAACCTCGGCCGCAGGCGCCGCGCGATCGAGGGCGAGCCGCCGTCGCCGATCGAGCCGCCCAGCGGCTGCGTCTTCCACACGCGCTGCCCGCGGGCGCAGCCCTTGTGCCGGACCGAGGTGCCGCAGCTGACCCGCTACGCCAACGGCCACATGGCGGCCTGCCACTTCCCGCTGAACGTGACGCAGGCGGAGATCGACGCGTCGGTGCGCGACGACGCGTCGCCGGAGATCGCCGGCACCACGAAGCCCACGCTGCTGCCGATGGCCGGGCAGCAGCCGGCGCCATGAGGGCGGCGGCCCTCCTGGCGACGGCCGCGTGCTGCGGGGCGCTCGTGGCCCCGGCGGCCGCCCAGGCGCCGCCATCGGTCCGCCTCGCCCTCACCCCGGACCGGGCGGGCGCCCCGGCGCGGGCCGTGGCGACGTTCACCCCCGCGCAGGGCGAGCAGCGGATCCCCGACGCGCTCGTCGTCGTCGCGCCGGCGGGGCTGCGCTTCGAGCCGCGGGCGGTGGCGGCGCGCTGCGCGGATGGCGCGGCCGCCGAGGGGTCCTGCCCGGCGGCGAGCCGGATCGGCGCGGGCGAGATCCGCGCGACCGTCACGCTGCTCGGCAGCCAGACGCTGCGCGGCGAGCTGCACCTCGGCCAGCGGCGCGCGGGCGAGGTGGCCGGCCTGTGGCTGACCGCCGACGGCCTGCGCGGCGCGGTGCGCGGCAGCGTCCGGCGGGCGCGCGGGGCACCGGTCGTCCGCTTCGACGGCCTGCGCGAGCAGGCGCCGGCACTGCCGCCCGGCTCGGTGCGCATCGACGGCGTGGACCTGCGCCTCGGCGGCCAGAAGCGGACGGTCACGCGCCGCGTGCGCGGCAGGCGCGTGCGGACGACGTACCACCTCCTGCGCAACCCCTCCCGCTGCCCGACCGGCGGCTGGAAGGGCCGCGCCGAGCTGGTCTACGGCGCGGAGGTCCAGGGCGTGGACGTCTTCACGAGCTGCCGCCCCGCCGCTGAGCGCCGAGCCCGGACTTGAACCCGCGAGGCGGGCTCAAGTCCGGGCTCAGCTGAACACGCCGCTAGTCCAGCCAGCGCACGACGTCGGCCAGCGGTGCGCGCTCCGGCACCCGCTGCTCCTGCCGCGGCGGGCCGAGGTGCAGCAGGCCCACAGCGCGCTCGCCGGCCTCGGCGCCGATCGCGGCCAGCCCGGCCGGGTCGCGCAGGACGGCGGGCGTGCGCCAGTAGGCCGCCAGGCCCCGGGCGTGGGCGCCCAGCAGGACGGCATAGGCGGCGCAGCCGGCGGCCAGGAGGTCCTCCTCGTCGGCGACCGGGTCGTCACCGCACTGGCGTGCCGTCACGGCCACGAGGGTCGGTGCGCGGTCCAGCTTGACGCCCGAGCCGGGATCCAGCGCGTCGGCCGCCGCCTTGAGCGCCTCGAGGGCGGCGGGGCCGAGGACGGCGAACCGCCACGGGTTGGTGAGGTGGTGGTTGGGCGCCCAGCGGCCGAGCTCCAGGAGCTCCTCGAGCGTCGCGCGGTCGACGGGCTGTGGGCCGTAGGCCTTGTGCGTCCGGCGGGTGCGGATGGCCTCCTCGAGGTCCATCACGCCGCGGCGTCGTCCTCGTCGTCCTCGTCCTCGCTGTAGAGCGATTCGACCGCCAGCTGGTTGCCGCGGCTGTCGAAGACCTTCACGTCGAGCGTGTCGCCGCGGTAGTCGTCGGGCGCGATCAGCGTGAAGCGGTCCTCGACCAGCGCGCACTGGTCGACGGCCAGGTCGGCCAGCTCGGCGGTGACGACGGCGCCGCCGGTCACCAACGGCCGGCCCCACACCAGCGCGATGCTCGCCACCTT
>DASPKC010000257.1:0-4165 GCA_035628295.1 Baekduia sp. | reverse complement strand
CGTGGACGACGTCGCCGAGCGCCTCGAGGAGCTGCGGTCGCTGGGGCTCGAGCGCCGGCTGCGGACGGTCACCGGCCCGCAGGGCCCTCGCGTGTTCCTGGACGGCAGGTCGGTCCTGCTGCTCTGCTCGAACAACTACCTCGGCCTGACCGACCACCCGCTCGTCAAGGAGGCGGCCGCCGACGCCGCGTACCGCCACGGCACAGGCGCGGGCGCCTCGCGGCTGATCAGCGGCACGATGGCGATGCACGGCCGCCTCGAGGACCGTCTGGCCGCCTTCAAGGGCACCGAGGCCGCAGTCCTGTTCGGCTCGGGGTACCTGGCCAACGTCGGCGTCCTCGGCGCGCTGGCGCGGCTGGCCGGCGAGGGCGCCGTCGTCTACTCCGACGAGCTCAACCACGCCTCGATCGTCGACGGGTGCCGCCTGGCGCGCGCCGATGTGGTCGTCTACGACCATTGCGACGTCGAGCACCTGGCGTGGCAGGTCGACCGGCAGGGCGCCCGCCCCGGGATCGTCGTGACCGACGGCGTGTTCTCGATGGACGGCGACATCGCGCCGCTGGCGGAGATCGCCGAGCTGGCCCGTGAGCGCGGGTTGCGCACGGTCGTCGACGAGGCCCACGGGACCGGCTGCATCGGCCCGGGCGGGCGCGGCGCTGTCGCCGACGCCGGCCTCGAGGGCGAGGTCGACGTCGTGGTCGGCACGCTGGGCAAGGCCCTCGGTTCCTACGGGGCGTTCGCGGCCTGTACGTCCGCGCTGCGCGAGCTGCTCATCAACACCGCCCGGACCCTGATCTTCTCGACGGCCCCGCCGCCGCCCGCGGTGGCCGCCGCCTCCGCCGCGCTCGAGCTCCTCGAGGACGACGGCGACCGCGTGCTGCGCCTGCAGACCAACGCGGGCGTCCTGCGCGACGA
The DNA here is from genome assembly GCA_035628295.1 of Baekduia sp. GTDB lineage: Bacteria > Actinomycetota > Thermoleophilia > Solirubrobacterales > Solirubrobacteraceae > Baekduia. The sequence continues at coordinate 3,250 of DASPKC010000257.1, read as the reverse complement.
GCTGGCCAAGGAAGGCTTCGAGGTGGCGGGATCGACGACCCAGATCATCCCGCTGGTGGTCGGCGACGCCGCTCTGGCGATGCGCGTGTGCGAGGAGGCGCTCGAGAACGGCGTCTTCGCGCAGGCCATCCGCCCACCGACCGTGCCGGAGGGCACGAGCCGCCTCCGGCTGGCGGTGATGGCCACGCACACGCGCGAGGAGCTGCGCGACGCGGCCCGGTCCCTCGGCCGCGCGGCCATGCGAGCGGGGTTCCGGCCGGGCGCCGGGTTGCCCGTCGCCGCCGCGCAGCCTGGGCACCGCGGGCCCTGGTCGCCGCCGGGCGCCGCCGCGGCGTGAGCCGCCGCGGCCTCTTCGTCACCGGGACCGACACGGCCGCCGGCAAGACGGTTCTCGCCGCTGCGCTGTGCGCGACGCTGGCCGCCCGCGGCATCCGCGTCGCGGCCAGCAAGCCGGTGCTCAGCGGCCTCGCCGACCCCGGCCCGCACGACCACGAGGTGCTGGCGGCCTGCACCGGCCAGCGGCCGCAGGACGTCTCCCCCACACGCTTCGATCCCCCGGTCTCCCCGCACCTGGCGGCCGAGCAGGAGGGCGTGGTCCTGGACGTCGGCCGGCTCGCGGCGGACGCGCGGCGGGCGGGCGCGCACGCCGAGGCGCTCGTCGTGGAGGGCGTCGGCGGCCTGCTGGTGCCGCTGGGCCCGCACGCCTCCGTCCGCGACCTGGCCGCGGAGCTCCACCTCCCGCTCGTCGTGGCTGCGCGCCCTGGCCTGGGGACGATCAACCACACCCTCCTCACCCTCGAGGCGGCCCGCGCCGGCGGCCTGGAGGTCCGCGCGGTGGTCCTGACGCCCTGGGACGGCGCCGACGCGATCGCGCTGTCCAACCGCGAGACGATCGCCGAGCTCGGGCGCGTGGCGGTGCACGTGCTCCCCGCGACCGGCCTCGACCCGGCCGCGTTGGCGGCGGCCGGAGCCGAGCTGCCGGTCGAGGACTGGCTGGGCTGACCGAGGGCGTCAGAGGACCGGCCGCTCCGGCGTGGCGGCTCGGCGGCTGGCCGCCAGGCCGGCCAGGAGGCCGATCAGACCGACGGCGATGAGGATGACGCCGATCGCGTTGATGCTCACGCCCGCGACCGTCGTCGTGACGGCCCAGAGCAGGACGGCGCCGAGCGCGATGAGAACGACCGAGATGCCGATGCCCATGGTGGGGACCTCCGTGGTTCGTGGGGTTTCTCTCCGGGTGCCCGCGACGGCGCGCCTCGGTGTGGGGTCGTGCCCCCATGTCGTGCGGGGGCGCCACCTGCGGCGTATCCCTGGGGCGCCCCCACCCCAGCGCCGCGCCGGGGCGAATGAGGTCTCGACCCCATGGCGCGTGTCCGCCGTCCCATGCGACGCTTCCGTCATGTCCCAGGGACCGGCGCTGCTCGCAGGCCGCCTGCGCCTGCCGCTGGCTGACGTGGGACGCGGAGCGGCGCCCCGGCCGCTCGCCTGGCGGCTGTTCCTGGCCAACGCCGCCGTGATCCTGGCCGTGGCCGTCTTCCTGGTGGTCACGCCGGCGACCATCAGCTCGCCGGTGCTGGTGTCCGAGCTCCTCGTCCTGGTCGCGGCGATCATCATCACGCTCTTCGTCAACGTCCTGCTCATCGAGCGCCTGCTCGGGCCGCTCGACGACCTGGGCCGCCTGATGCGTGACGTCGATCCATTGCAGCCCGGCCGCCGGGTGCGCGTGCCGCGCGCCGACGCCGACGTGGCGGCACTCAGCGAGGCGTTCAACGCGATGCTCGAGCGGCTGGAGACCGAGCGCCGCGAGAGCGCCCGCCGGGCGCTCGCGGCACAGGAGAGCGAGCGCCTGCGCGTCGCCCGGGAGCTGCACGACGAGCTGGGTCAGCTCCTGACCGGCGTGCTGCTGCTGCTCGACGAGGCCCGCGGGGCGCCGGCGCCGCGCGCCGAGCCGGCGCTGGAGGAGGCTCGCGAGGCGGCGCGCAGCTCGATCGAGGAGGTGCGCAGGATCGTCCGGGACCTCCGCCCGGAGGCGCTCGACGACCTCGGCATCGGCAGGCGCTGGAGACCATGGCCTCGACGTTCGAGCGGCACAACGGCATGGCACTGCAGCGCCATGTCGACGCGGCGCTGCCGGCGCTCTCTCCGGAGCAGGAGCTCGTGCTCTACCGCGTCGTGCAGGAGGCGCTGACCAACATCGGTCGCCATGCCGAGGCCGAGCACGCAGAGCTGCGCGTCGAACGGGTCGACGATCGCGTGCGCGCGGTCGTCCGCGACGACGGACGCGGGATCGCCGGCCCGCCGCCCGACGACGGCGGGATCCGCGGCATGCGCGAGCGAGCGCTGCTCGTCCGCGGCACCGTGCGCCTGCGATCCGCGCCGCGGCAGGGCACCGAGGTGGTGCTCGACATCCCGGTGACCGCGTCATGACCACGCCGCTCGTCACACGCCTGGTCATCGCCGACGACCACGCGATCGTGCTGCGCGGACTCCGCTCGCTCTTCGACCGCCAGTCCGACTTCGCCGTGGTGGGCGAGGCCCGCGACGGCGCCGAGGCCATCCGCCTCGTGCTCGAGACCGAGCCCGACCTCGCCGTCCTCGACATCTCGATGCCGCGTCGCACCGGGCTGGCGGCGGCGAGCGAGATCCGTCGCCAGCGGCCCGGAACCCGGGTGCTGATGCTGTCCATGCACGACAACGAGCAGTACTTCCTCGAGTCGCTCAAGGCCGGCGCGTCGGGCTACGTGCTGAAGTCCGCGGCCGACCTGGACCTCGTGGAGGCCTGCCGGGCCACGATGCGCGGCGAGCCCGTCGTCTATGCAGGTGCGGTCAGCGCGCTGATCCGGGAGCACCTCACGCGCGCCCGCCGCGGCGAGGCGGTCGAGGGCGACCTGCTGACCGAGCGCGAGCTCGACGTCCTCAAGCTGGTCGCGGAGGCCCGCACGAACGAGCAGATCGCCGACGAGCTGCACATCAGCCCGAAGACGGTGGAGCGCCACCGGGCCAACATGCTGCAGAAGCTCGCCATGCGCGATCGCGTCGAGCTCACTCGCTACGCCATCCGGCGCGGCCTCGTCGAGCCCTGAGTGCCGCGCGCCGGACGGCAGGCCGGTGCGGTCACTCCACCGCGACGAGCACCAGCGGCCGCGTGCCATGCCGGACGAGCTCCAGCGAGCTGCTGCCCGCGATGGCGGTCCGCAGGACGCCCCGGTGCCGCGCCCCGGCGACGAGCGCGGCCGCCTCACGCCGCTCG
>DASPKC010000256.1:0-4754 GCA_035628295.1 Baekduia sp. | reverse complement strand
TGCGGGCGTTCGTCTTGGTCTTCTGGCCGCGCACGGGCAGGTTGCGCTGGTGGCGGCGCCCGCGGTAGCACTGGATCTCGGTCAGCCGCTTGATCGCCTGCGAGCGCTCGCGACGCAGGTCACCCTCGACGGTGACGTCGTCGTCGATCATCTGGCGCAGCTTCGTGACCTCGTCCTCGGTGAGGTCGCGGACCTTCGTGTCCGGGTGGATGCCCGCCTTGGACAGCAGCTCGTTCGAGGTGGAGCGACCGATCCCGTAGATGTAGGTCAGCCCGATCTCGACGCGCTTGTTCAGCGGGATGTTGATGCCGGCGATGCGTGCCATGACGTCAGCCCTGCCGCTGCTTGTGCCGCGGGTTCTGGCAGATCACGAGAACCCGGCCGTGACGGCGGATGATCTTGCACTTCTCGCACATCGGCTTGACCGACGGTCGTACCTTCATGGTCCCTTTCCAAGCTTGTTGAACCCGTCCGAGGCTCTGGCTGCCGCGAGGCTGCCGCTACCCCGGCCGGGGGCGCGCGCACGCAGGCATGCGAGGACACGCGGACCGGTCATGCTAGCAAGGTCGCGCCCGAACGGACTGCCGGGGTCGTAGGTCGCAGGCGGTGCGACACTGGCCCGGGAAATGATCGCACGGACCTTCGCCCTGGCGGTTGCCGCCACCGTGTCGGTCGTGCCGACGGCCGGGGCTCAGGCCCCGCCCTCCTCGCACGCCATCGCCGTACGGACGCCGAGCCCGTTCGCCTCCTGCGGCGGGTTCACCACCTCCGCGACGGCGTTTCGCACTCCGGTGGGCGCCGAGCGCCAGGCCGACCCGGCGGCGCGAGCGCTGGCGGCCTGGCTCCCGGGCGCGCGCACCGGGGACCGCCTCTTTCCGGAGCAGGGCTGGCGGCGCCTCGCCGACACGCCACAGTACGTCGCGTTTCAGCATCGCGCCGTCCACGGCCCCGCGTGGCTGGCGGTCGCCCGGCCCCGGACGGACGGCTCCTGGATGGTCACCGAGGGCCTGCCCTGCTCCCTGCGGCGGGCTCCACCTGGGTTGGTGGCTGAGCGGTTCAGCATTCGGGGACCGCTCAACCCCCGATCCCGGCGCATCACAGTCGCGACCCTCGCCGCGTCCTGTGAAGGGCCGGCCGCCGCCGGCGCGCGCTTCGTCCGCGCCGAGGCGCGCTACCGCAGGGGGCAGGTCGTCCTGCTTCTGCTGACCAGGCCGCGCCCGGCGGGGTCCTCCGGGCCGTCGGACGGCGTCTGCCCGAGCGTCGCCCTCCCGGTCCAGCGCACGATCGTCCTTCCCCGGCCGCTGGCCTCGCGAACGGTTTGGAACGATGCCACGTTCCCGCCCGATCGGGTGCCGGTCTTCGCGCCGTAGCGCCGGCGACTGCCCCGGGCTCGAGCTGCGACGCCGCGGAGCAGTTTCGGCGCCGCGCGAGGCGATGGCGCGCGTCGACGTCGCACTTGAGGGCGTAGTCGGCCCTCAAGTGCAACCTCGACGGCCGGCGGGGCCGCCGCGCCACGCCACCCGACGGCCGGCGAAACGGCCGTGACGGGCTCCCGCCAGCGCGGTCGGTCCGACCCCGGCGCCGCTAGGCGCTCGCGGCCTGCGGCGCCTCGACGCCCAGCAGCTCGTGCCAGGGCGTGAGGATCCGCGGGCCGGCCGCGGTGACGGCGATGGTGAACTCGAAGTGGGCGGCCAGCGAGCCGTCCTGCGCGTAGATGGCCCAGCCGTCGTCGCCCATGCGGACCATGTGGCGGCCGGCGGTGGTCATCGGCTCGACGGCCAGGACCATCCCCTCCTCCAGCAGCGGGCCGCGGCCCGGCTCGCCGTAGTTGGGGATCTGCGGGTCCTCGTGCATGTCGCGGCCGATGCCGTGGCCGACCAGCGACCGGACGACGCTCAGGCCCTCGCCCTCCACGACCGACTGCACCGCGTGCGAGACGTCGCCCAGGCGGTTGCCCGGCCGGCACTGCTCGACGGCCGCGAAGAGCGACCGCTGCGTGACGTCCAGGAGCTTCTCGGCCACCGGCGAGACCGGCCCGACCGGGAAGGTGCAGGCGCCGTCGGCGACCCAGCCGTTGTAGGTGACGCCGATGTCGATCGACAGGATGTCGCCCCGCACGAGCTTGTACGGGCCGGGGATCCCGTGGACGACCATCGAGTTCGGGGACGCGCAGATCGAGCCGGGGAACCCGCGGTAGCCCTTGAACGAGGGGGTAGCGCCCTGCGCGCGGATGAACTTCTCCGCCGCGAGGTCGATCTCGGCGGTGGTCACGCCCTCGCGGACCTTGCCCGCCAGCAGCTTCATGCAGCGCGCGTGGATCGCGCCGGCCGCCGCCATCTCGTCGATCTCGGCGGGCGACTTGCGGAGGATCACAGCTCGTCTTCGAGCCGCAGCGTCGCGACCGTCGCCCGCACGTGGTCATGGACCTCGGTGGGCGAGCGCGTGCCGTCGAAGCGTCGCAGCAGGCCGCGCTCCTCGAACCAGCCGACGAGCGGCGCGGTCTGCTCGTGGTAGGTCTCGAGCCGCCTGCGCACCGTCTCGGGCTTGTCGTCGTCGCGCTGGAGGAGCTTCGAGCCGTCCTGGTCGCAGACGCCCTCGTGCTTGGGCGGATCGAACTCGACGTGGTAGACGTGGCCCGCCTTCGAGCAGGTCCGCCGGCCGCTGAGGCGGCGGACGATCTCGTCGTCGGGGACGTCGATGAGCAGCGCCGCGGTCAGCGAGCGGCCCTTGATGTCGAGCGCGTCCTGGAGCGCCTGGGCCTGGCCGACCGTGCGCGGGAAGCCGTCGAGCAGGAACCCGTCGTCGGCGTCGCCGAGGGCCTCGAGCGTCACGCCGATGATGATCTCGTCGGGCACGAGCCCGCCGGCATCCATGATCGGCTTCGCCTGCTGGCCCAGGTCCGTGCCCTCGGCCACCGCCGCGCGGAGCATGTTGCCCGTCGACAGGTACGGCAGGTCGAAGTCCTGGGTCAGGCGCTCGGCCTGGGTGCCCTTGCCGGCCCCGGGAGGGCCGAGGAGGATGAGGTTCAGCTCGGTCACGACAGGAGAGGAAGCGGGCATCGTATGGGACTCGTCCGACGGGAGGGGTCCCCTACTTCAGGAAGCCCTCGTAGTTGCGCATCATCAGCTGCGCCTCGAGCTGCTTCATGGTGTCCAGGGCCACGCCGACGACGATCAGCAGCGACGTGCCGCCGAAGAAGAAGTTCGCGCTGGTCTGCGCGAGCAGGATCGTCGGCAGCGCCGCGACGGCCGCGAGGTACAGCGCCCCCGGGAACGTCAGCCGCGCCAGGATGCGGTCGAGGAACTCCGCCGTCGGGCGGCCGGGCCGCACCCCCGGGATGAACCCGCCGTACTTCTTGAGGTTGTCGGCCTGGTCCACCGGGTTGAAGGTGACCGCCGTGTAGAAGTACGTGAAGAGGATGATGAAGATCGCCTCGCCGAGCACGTAGGGCGCGTCCTGCGGGTCGAAGAACGCGGCGACGTCCGCCGCCGTGTCGTTCTGCAGGAGCTGGCCGACCGTGGGCGGGAACGCCATGATCGACGCGGCGAAGATGACCGGGATGACGCCGGCCATGTTCACCCGCAGCGGCAGGTAGGTCTGGCCGCCGCCGCTCATCCGCCGCCCGATGACCCGCTTGGCGTACTGCACCGGGATGCGGCGCTGACCCTCCTGCATGAAGACGACGGCCGCGATCACCGCGAGGGCGACGAACGGCATCATCACCTTGAAGACCTGGTCCGGGTTGGTCCACCAGGCCTGCAGGCCGTTGGGCAGCCCCGAGATGATCGAGGCGAAGATCATCAGCGAGATGCCGTTGCCGATGCCGCGCTGGGTGATGAGCTCGCCCATCCACATCAGCAGGATCGTGCCGGCGGTCAGCGAGATGACGATCAGGAAGACGACCGGGACGCCCCAGTTGTCGATGACCGGCTCGCCCGCGCTGGCCTGGAAGGACTTGAAGAGGAAGACGTAGCCGATGGACTGCGCGAAGGCCAGGCCGACGGTGAGGTAGCGCGTGTACTGCGTGATGCGCTGCTGGCCGACCTCGCCCTCCTTCTGCAGCTTCTCCAGCGACGGCACCACGACCGTCAGCAGCTGCAGGATGATCGACGCGGTGATGTAGGGCATGATCCCGAGCGCGAAGATCGCGATCCGGCCCAGCCCGCCGCCGCTGAAGACGTTCAGCAGCTGCAGGACCCCGCCGCCGCCGAACTGCTCCTGAATGTCGTTGACGGCGTCGATGTTGATCCCCGGCACGGGGACATGCGAGCCGACGCGGTAGAGCGCGAGCAGCATCGCGGTGAACGCGAGCTTCTTCCGGATCTCCGGAACCGTGAACGCGCTGAGGATGGTCGACACCATGGGCGTCCCAGGGTAGCCGAGCACCCCGACCGGCCGCGCTGCCGCGGCTCAAGGCCCAGCCGGGCGAGGCCGATGGTTGGCGCATGCGGATCCGTGCCCGGCGGCTGCTGACCCTGGCCGCCTGCGCGGGCGCCGTCCTCGCCGTGCCTCCGGGCGCCGCCGCCCAGCGCCCTGTCTGCACCGTGCCGATCCTCTGCCGCCCGGCGCCGCCGCCGGCCCCCGCCCCGCCGCCGCCCGACCCCACGCCGCGCCCGCCCGAGCCCGGACCGGACGCCCCGCCGCCGGCCCGGACCCTCCCGCCGATGCTGCCCGTCGGCTTCGACCTGGCGAGCCCGGACGCCCCCGTCACCTGGTTGGGCCCGCTGCGCGGCGCGTCCAAGCGCGGCACGCCG
>DASPKC010000255.1:0-13256 GCA_035628295.1 Baekduia sp. | reverse complement strand
TCGCGCGCGAGCGCGGCGGGCGGCGGTCCATGACGCGCGCCTGCGCGATGGCCTGCGCGGCGTCCATCACGCCCCACCCGGTCTCCGGGTCCCAGTTCTGGTTGCGCGCCGTCTCCTTCATCAGGCGCAGGACCTCGGCGAGCGTCAGGTCGGGGTTCAGCCGCCGCACCAGCGCGGCCGCGCCCGCGACCACCGGCGCCGACATCGAGGTCCCCTGCAGGTAGGCGTAGCGGCTGTCGCCCGCGAACGGCTGGCGGCAGTTGCAGGGCGCGGGCCCGAAGAGCGAGCCGCGCTCGATGTCGGTCGTCTGCCCCGGGAACGCGGCCAGCAGCCCGTCGCGCGATCCGGAGCGCAGCGTGCCGTAGGCGGCCAGCGAGATCTGGCTGCCGCGCCCGGCGAACGGCGCGCGGCGGTCGTCGTCGCCTGCGGCGGTGACGGAGAGGCCGCGCCCCGCGTCGAGGTTCGCGCCGGTCCCGGTGGGCTGCAGCACGTTGGCCGGATCGCCCTGCTCCTCGACGGGCTCGTCGGCGGCCGCCGCGACGAGGATGACCCCGCTGGCGTAGGCGTCCTCCAGCGCGCGGAAGACGACGCTGCTGGCGGGCTGCTCGCCGGTCGTGCCGAAGCTCATGACGATCGCGTCGGCCTTGTTCTGCACGGCCCAGGTGATCGACTGCGCGACGGAGAAGTCGCTCAGGTCGCTCTTGGCGACGAGCAGGTCGCAGGCGAAGCCGGCCCCGGCGATGCCGCGGCTGTCGTCGGCCACGGCGCACGCGAGGGACGCCACGTGCGTGCCGTGGCCGACCTCGTCGACCTCCGCCCCGCCGTGGCCGCGCGTGCCGTCGAAGTCGGCGCGCTCGACCACGCGCGGGCCGACGTCGGGGTGGTTGATGTCCACGCCCGAGTCGATGACCGCGATGCGCGCGCCGACGCCGCGGGCCACGTCCCAGGCCGCCGGGAAGCCGTGGCGCTGCAGGTACCACTGCGCCGGGCGCCCGTCGGCGGCGCGCTCGTCGGGCGTCGTGAAGCCGGGGTCGTTGGGCACGTAGCGCAGCTGCGCGCGGCGCTCGACCTCCACGCGCGCGACGCGCGGGTCGGCCCGCAGCCGGCGGGCGGCCTCGCGCGCCGGCACGCCCGCGGCGGGCCGCACCGGCGCGACGCGCAGCGCGGCGAGCGGGGTCCCCGCGGGCCGGACGCCGGCGGCGGAGGCGACTGCCCGCACGGCGCTGGCCACCGCCCGGGGCTTGCCGTCCTCGCGGCCGGGCGCGTCGCGCAGGGTGACGAGCAGCCGGCCCGTCAGATCGTCGGCGGCGGAGGCCGGAGCAGCGGTCAGACCGGCGGCGGCAGCGATGGTGATGGCGACCCCCGCCAGGCTCCTGTGCACAAGGACGACCATAGCCCGCCCGAACGGGGGGCCGCGCCATGTCCAGAGGGGCAACCTTGCGCCCCTTGAGCGTCAACGCGCCAGCTTGCCTGTTTCTCCAACGCCGGACGCGGCAGAGTGTCGGGACGTGTGGAGCGGCCCCATGGACGGGACCGACCCCCACGACACCCCCTAGTCGGTTGAGGCGCTCGCCCCGCGTCCAGCCGGAAGCGCGCGCCCCGCGCTCGGAAGGCGGCCTGGACCCCGTCACCGAGTGCGGGGCGTCTCGTTCTCCGCGGCTAGTAGCCGAGCGCGAACTTGGCGTCCTCGGACATGCGGTCCGGGGTCCACGGCGGCGCGAACGTCATCGACGACTCGACGGACTGCACGCCGTCGAGCTCGCTGACGAACTCCTCGATCTGCTCGCTGACCTGCGGCCCGATCGGGCAGCCGGGCGACGTGAGCGTGAACGTGACGTGCACGTCGCCGTCATTGACCTCGATCCCGTAGATCAGCCCGAGCTCGACGAAGTCCAGCCCGAGCTCGGGGTCGATGACGTTGGTCAGGGCCTCTTCGACCTCGTCGACGGTGGGCATGGCGCGAGTGTAGAAGCTCCCTTGACTCAACCGGGGGCGATGGGGGTAGGTTGAACGCCATCGTTCTCTACGAGGAACAGCACGCCGTCCTGCGGTGCACCGGCGACGAGGACCGCGCCAGCCAGGCGCTGCGCCGGCCCGCCATGTCGCGCGCGCTGAACGCTGAGCGCGATCTCGTCGTCGACCTCGACGGGCTGTGGTTCGCCGATCCCTCGCTGATGGTCGACCTGGCGATGGTGGCGCGGCGGATGCGCAAGTGCGGCCGCTGCATGGTCATCCGCGGCGCGTCGGAGCAGATCCACACCTTGATCGAGCTCGTGGGGCTGCACCGTCTGCCCTGCGTCGTGGTCGACGGGCCGAGCCCCGCGGCCGTCTGAGCCCGCGCGCAAGTAGCGTTCGGGCCCGGCCATGGCGCTGCTGCTCGTCCTCCTCTTCATCGTCGTCCCGGTCCTGGAGCTCTACGTCCTGCTCCAGGTCGGTCAGGAGATCGGCGTGCTGCCGACGATCGCGCTGCTCGTCCTCGACTCGATCCTGGGCAGCATGCTCATGCGCTCGCAGGGCCGGGCGGCGTGGCGCAACTTCAACGGCGCGGTCGCCGGCGGGCGTGTCCCGGCCCGCGAGGTGCTCGACGGGGTGCTGGTCGTCTTCGGCGGCGCGCTGCTGCTGACGCCGGGGTTCCTGACGGACATCCTCGGCCTGACGCTGCTCATCCCGCCCACGCGCGCGGCGGTCCGCCGCGTGCTGGTGCGCACGCTGGCGCGCCGCGTACAGGTCACCGTCGCGGCGCCCGGCAGCGGCTTTGCGCCCCGCCGCCCCGGGCCGGGCCGCGAGGGCGACGTCGAAGGCACCGCCCACGAGATCGACCCGCGGAGGCTGCCGTGACCGTCCATGCCAGCCTGGAGGACCCGCGCCCGCTGGAGCGCCCGGGGGCCAGCGACGGGGTCACCGTCGCGTTCGGCGACCCCGCGGCCAACGTCTTCGGCGTGGCCCGTGTCGGCACGTCGCTGCCCGAGGGCGGCGGCGACCCCGTCACCAGCGCGCTGGGCCTCCTCTACGCCGACGGCGACCTCGTGGCGGTGCGGACCGGCGGGGTGCAGACGGCGATCGTCGAGCCGCTGCGCGCCTGGCGCGTCACGTTCGAGGACGAGGACGACGGCGACCTGGGCTTCGAGCTCGAGCTGCGCGCCGCCTCCGCCCCCGCCGAGCTGGGCCCCGACCACCGCGCGGCCGTGCTGGGCGGCATGACCGGCTACGAGCAGCTCGTCCACGTCGAGGGCGTCGCGCGCGCAGGGCGCGGGGAGCGGCGCCTGCGCTGCCTGGGCCAGCGCGGCCACTCGTGGGGCTCGCCGGACTGGGGCCGGTTGTCGCTGGCGCGGACGCTCGGCGTCTGGTTCGACGACGGCCTGGGCGTGACGATGACCGCGGTACGCCCGGCCCACGCCGAGCACCACGGCGACGAGGCGCTCGCCTGCTCGCTGCTGGTCCCTGCCGAGGAGGACGGCGCCCTGGCGGCGCCGGTCATGGTCGCCGACCCGCGCCTGTCGACGACCTACGACGGCGAGGGGCGCCAGATCGCGGCCGGCCTCGAGCTCTACGTCCACGAGGACGACGGTGCGCCGCACCGCGCGGCGGGCGAGGTGCTGTGCGGGACGACGCTCGACCTCGGGGCGCTGCGCCTCGACAGCGCCTTCCTGCAGTGGCGGATGGAAGGCCGGACCGGCATCGGCCGCTACGACGTGCTGCGCCGCGCGTGATCAGCACCGTCGTCAGCGACTTCGGCGGGGTGCTGACCACGCCCCTGGTGGACGCCTTCGCCGAGGTGCAGAGCCACTACGGCATCCAGCCCGAGGACCTCGGGTCCGGTATGGCGGCCGTCATGCGCAAGACGGGCAAGCACCCGCTGTACGAGATGGAGTGCGGCCGGCTGAGCGAGCCGGAGTTCATGCGCATGCTCGGCGACGAGGTCGGCAAGCCGCTGCACGAGTTCTCCGAGCGCTACTTCGCCGCGCTGCGCACCAACCACGAGATGCTCGACCTCCTGCGCGAGGCGCGCGAGGCCGGCTTCCGCCTGGCGATGCTGACCAACAACGTCCGCGAGTGGGAGCCGCGGTGGCGCGCCATGCTGCCGGTGGACGAGCTCTTCGAGGACGTCGTCGACTCGGCGTACGTCGGGATGCGCAAGCCCGACGCGGAGATCTACGAGCTGACGTGCTCGCGGCTGCGGGTCGCCCCGCAGGAGTGCCTGTTCATCGACGACATCGAGGTCAACTGCATCGCCGCGCGCGAGGCGGGGATGCACGCGGTGTGGTTTCTCACCACCGAGCAGGCCGCCGGCGAGGTCCGCGCGGCGCTCGGCCTGCCCGACCGGGCGCGCGGGACGTAGGCCTCAGTTGTCGCTGCCCAGCCGGTCCCAGAGATAGAGCTCGAGGCACTCGCTCGCGAGCTCCATCGACCGGTCGCGGCTCAGGCGCGGCAGGACGGTGTTCAGCGCCTCCTCCTCGGCCACACCGGCGTCGAAGGCCTCCTCGCCGCGGAAGCCCGCGGCGATCTTCAGCGCCTCGCGGCGGTTCTCGCCCAGCGACGAGAACACGTTGACCAGGAAGTCGCGGTTGGCGATCGGCTGGCCGACCTCCATCGAGGCGTGCCAGGCGGCGAGCATCGAGAGGTCGTGCTCGTCGAGGTCGGCGATCGCCTTGGCGTAGTGCACGTCGAGCTCGGCCTCGGGGATCTCGTCGACCCACGCCCGCACGACCTCGCCGAGGAGCTGCCGCCGAGCCTCGCGGCCCACCGACTCGGCGATCACCCGGATCGCGTCCTGAGGTTCGATGAAGCAGAGGGGCATCGCGAGGCGGACCGTAGGGCGCGCATCGGACGTCACGGGCCGCTGCGCCCGGTCCACCCCGCACCTTGCGACAAACGACCGTCGACGCGCACCCCCGGGCCCGGCCGTCGCTCCCGAGACGGCCGGGCTCCGGGGGTGTCGCGGCGACGCCTGGCAGACGGCTGTTCGCCGTCCGGTGGGCGCCCGCCGCGAGCGCCAAGTGGAAGCCGCCGCGCTGCCCCCAGCGGGCGGCTTCGGGGACCGGGTCACGTTCCCAGCCCCGGCCGTGCGGGTCCATTCGCACATGCGTCCAGTGGGCGCCCCGGCCACGGCAGGCGCGCACGCCGCGGCCCGGCCACCTGGTAGGGCGGCCGGGCCAGGGGGCGCGGCCTGCGGCGGGGGAGCTACCGCAGCCGGAACACCGCCTCGTGGACCGTCTCGTCGGTGAGCTTGAGCGCCAGGCGACGGCACTGCCCGGCCCAGCTCTTCGACGTCTTCCAGACGTAGACGTACTGGTCGGCGAACGGGTCGTAGGTCAGGCCCTGATTGGTCGTGGTCGTCTCCTCCACGGCGTCCACCGGCGCGCTCGTGTCGCACGCGACGGGCTGTGCCGACGGCGAGCCCACCGCCAGGATCGCCAGCCCGAGGTCGGCGCCGAGGCTGAACTTCACGGGGACCGACATGCCGGCCTTCAGGATGTTGACCGCGGGCGGGTTGTCCACCGGCGAGAAGAAGCCGGTGAAGTCGTACGTGTCGCACGCGTCGCCCGTGCCGTCGGTGTCGCTGTCGGCCTGGTCGGCGTTGGCGGTGGTCGGGCAGTTGTCCGTTGCGTCCGGCACGCCGTCGCCGTCGTTGTCGGCCGGAGGCGGCGGTGCCTGGGTCGTGAGGCGCACGTTGTCGATGTCGACCGTCCCCGGCGTCCCGTCGACGCGGATGATGTCGAGGTCGGCGAGCACGGCGTCCAGCTCGGCCTGGGTCGGCGACCCGCCGACACCCCCGGAGCATCCGAAGGAGCAGATCAGGCCGCTGGTCGTCAGGTTCGCGGTGTGCGTCTGCCAGCTGCCGGTCGCCGTGGAGGCGGTGCCGCAGCTCAGCTGGATCCCTGGCGTGTCGGACCACAGCCAGCAGCCCTGCCCGCCGCCGGCGCCGGCGCGGAAGTCGAAGCTGATCTGCCCGCCGGCCATCGCCGACTGGTCGCCCAGGAACTTGGCCTGCGCGGTGAGCGAGTTGTCCGGACTCGAGATGTAGCCGCCGGGGTTGCCGCCGGTCGAGACGTAGGAGAGCGGGCCGGGCCCGTTCACGGCCCACCCGTCGGCGTCGGCGTCGAACGTGCTCTCGACGACGACCGGGGCGACGCCGGAGGCGGCCGCTGGCAGCAGCGCCGCAAGGACGAGCGTGGCGGCGCACGCGACAGCGGCGCCGAGGCCCTTCAGGGACATGGCGAAGTCCTTTCCGGTGGACGGATGCCGGACCGCGGCGCAGCCGGCCCTTGCGGGGCGACCCCCGATGCGCCGCGTCCGAGAGGCGCCACCGTCCCAGAGGTCCGGCGGCGGACCAATCGCACATCCGTCCAGGGAGGTTTGGCGCGGCGCCGGAGCGTCAGCCGGCGACGCGCACGGTGCGCGGCGGCAGGTTCTCGCACGCCGCCGATGCCACGCGCAGCACCGCACGCCGCGCTCGCGTCCGGACGGCCGCGAGGCGCAACGTCGCCCGGCCTGCGGCGTCGGCGCGTGCCGCACTCCGCCACGCCCGCCTGCCGGCAGTGAGGGTCGCCCTCACGGAGCGTCCCGGCGGCGCGGCGACGCGGATCAGCAGCCGGCCGCCGCGCAGGCGCCGCACCTCGCGCAGGACGACGCGACACCTGGCGGGCGGCCCCGCCGGCGCGGCCTGGCGCTCCGTCCCCGGTCCCGGCGTGCCGGTGGCGGGCCGCTCGCCCCGCCGTACGGTGACCGGCGCGCCGACCGTCCAGGCGGATGTCGTGCCGGCCAGGTCGGTGGCTCGCGCGCGCAGGGCGTACGACCTTCCGCCTTCGCCGATGAATGTCCCCTGAGCCGGGCGCCATGGGCCCCCGTCGACCGACACCTGCACCTCGATCGCCGCGACGCCCGACGTCGCGTCCGACGCTTGCGCGGAAGGGTGCAGCGGGGCGCCGTCGGGCACGTCGCCGCCGGCAGGAGACACCGCCGTCACGTGTGGTGCGTCCTCGTCGCGCCCGGCGGCCACAGGCGCAGACCACGCCCCGAGGTTGCCGGCCGCGTCGACCAGCCGAACGGCGGCGGTGGCGTCGCCGGCCGGCACCTCGTCCAGCGCGAGCTCCCGCAGCCCCGCGCCGGCCGCGACGGTCCGCTGCACGCAGTCCCGCGCAGCCGGACACACCCGGACGTCGGCGCGCACCACAGGAGCGGCCGCCTGGGCCGGCACGTCGAAGGCGAGCACCGGCGCACCAGCCGTCCAGCGCCGCTGCACCGACACGGCCGGCGTCGCCGGCGGCGCGTGGTCGATCCGCACCGTGACGGGGCTCGACGCCGTCTCGTTGCCGCCGGTGTCGACCGCCACCGACCGCAGCTCGCCGGCGCCCTCGGGCCAGGTCCCCACCGCGAACGTCCGCGTGACCGTCCCGTTGATCCCCCGGGCGCCCCCGCAGGGCAGCGGCACCGTCCACGCGACGCCCTCGCCCGGCGACCGGCAACCGCCGTCCTGCGCGCTCGGAGCCTCGATCGTCGCGACCGGCTGCCCGTCGAGCTCGAGCCGCCGCTCCCGCACACCGGTGTTGTCATCGGCGGCTGTCGTGACGTCGATGGCGCCGCTGTGCCACGCACCGTCGGCCGCGGGCGTCGACAGCGACGACGATGGCGGCTCTGGGTCGGAGATGGTGACGGTCGCGTCGTAGAGGTAGGTCTCGAGGCGGTGGAGAGTGCTTCCTCGGCCGCAGGCCGACTCGTCGTTGTACCGGCAGAATCCGCCGACACTGACCCGCTGGGCGTCGAGGTCATCGAACGTCTGCCACGTCCCGCCGGCGCTTCCGCGATAGCAGTCCACAACCGGCCCCGTGACGTGGCAGTCCTCGAGGAGCACGTCGTCGGCGCGGATCGCCGCGTGCCAGTCCGGGTCGGCATACGTGTGGAGGTAGCGCTTGGCTCGAAACGCTGTGATCGCCGTCTTGGGCGGAGCGGCGAACGTCCACCATCCGTGATCGGGCTCGTGGGCGAGCTTCCCGGTGGCGAGCTGCTCGAACACCTGGAGGCCGTCGCCCGTGGAGCAGCCATCGACGTGCCCGATGGACCCCGGGTCATTGGTCGAGAAGGACCACGCCGCCGCGCCACAGCCGTGCATGTCGTAGCTCGCCGCGTGAGCGTCTCCGGCGCCCAGGCAACACAGTCCAACGAGCCATGCGGCCGCCCGTCGCATCACGGCCTCTCCACCAACGTCCACCCACTCGCCTGCCCGGTGACCAAGCGAGCGCGGAGCCGGGTCCAGCGGCGACGCGGCAGCACGATCACGCCTCGAGCCCGAAATCTGCGGCCGGCCGCCCAGACCTCGACGACCGCACCACGTGGCCGGTTCGCGACTCGCACGCGCCACCGACCACGCCGAAACGTAAGGATGACCCGAAGGGGAACCAATCGGGACGTGGTCTGCTTCCGGTCCTGAACTGCGCCGGCGGGCGCAGCACTCGAACTTGAAGCCGACGACCCGGCTTCGATGCGCATGCCAAGCCGCTGGGCGGCAGCCGCCGTATCTACAGCGCGGGAAGTGCCGGCCGCAGTGGCCTCGATTGCGTCTTCGACTTCTTTGCGTGTCGAACTTCGGATCAGCGCGCGGAGCGCCGCCGTGACCGATGCGGCGTGGACGGCTGCGCTACTGGAGCCGCCCGAGCTCGTAAGTCCGACGCTTCCATCAAGGCCGCAGCCCGGGGCCGCCAAGGATCGCTGCGTCCAAGTCGAATATGCGCAGTAGCTGCGCGAGGCAGCGTCCGCAGCGCTGACCGGGATAACACCGGGGACGTTGGCCGGAGGCGCGAGTCGGTCTCCTCCGTGATTTCCGGCCGCCGCGAAGACAGAAATGCCTGTCTCATTGAGAGCGCCCACGTAATCCCGAAGCGCAGCGCCCTCAGCGTCCCCCAACTCGCATTCGCATGCCACAGCGAGCACCGCAACCTTGATCGGCCACCGCTCGCTGTGTTCCTGACACAGCCGGAGACCCTCGCGATACATCGCTCCGTCAATCTGCTCCGCGTCCTTGCGCATGACCCGCACCGACAAGATCCGGACCCACGGCACGAGGCCTGCCATGCCGTGGTCGTTTCCGGGAATGGCGGCCGCGAAGGATGCCATCGCTGTGCCGTGGCGTGCGGCAGTCGTGCGGCCGCCCTGGCCGTCCTCGTCGTCGCCGCTGCGCTGGAGGAGATCGGCGACGAGGCGGCGGACGACGGGGCCTTCAGGGCGATCGGGCGGCAGGTCCGGGGTGATGTCGACGCCGGTGTCGACGAGGCAGATGACCGGGCGCTGGTCGACCGGCGGGATCTGCTCGGGCGGCAGCTGCGCGAGCCACGCGGCATTCATGGCGACCTGTTGGCGGGTCGGCAACGCTGGTTCGGCTGCGCGCGCGGGCGTCGCCGCGAGCGGCGCGACGACGACCGGCGCCCCCGTCGCCACGAGGGCGACGAGGGCGGCGACGGGAGACGCGCGGCGGCGCAGGTGGCTCACGGGCGGACCGCCAAGCGCCGGGTGGACGACACGGCGGGCTCGTAGGGCAGCGTCGCCTGGCGGCGCACCCGGGCGCGGAAGACGTACGTCGTCCGGCGGAACGTGCGCGTGAACCGGTGGGCGCAGGCGAACGACCCGCGGGCATCGGTGCGGACGCTGCAGACGACGATCCAGCGGCTGCGGTCGAGGACCTGCACCTCGGCGAACCGGTGGCCGGTGCGCGGGCCGAGCAGGCGGCCGAGGTAGCGGACCGTGCGCCCGTTGCGCAGCCGGCGGTGGCTGAGCCGGAAGCGGATGGCCGCCTTGACGAGCACCGCGACATCGGCCGTCTGGGCGAACGAGGTGTCGCCGAAGCGCGCCCGGTAGCCGATGCGGACGTTGCGCGACGGGCCGGCCGGCAGCACGAGCTCGTAGGCGCCGGTGGCGTCGGTCTGCACCGCGGTCAGCGGCTCGAACGCCGCGGACGCCGCGCGGTCCTGGGCGAAGACGTCGAGCTTGGCGCCCTCCACGGGCCGGCCGTCGGGCGCGAGCAGGCGGCCCCGGATCACGACCCGGCGTCCGTAGGCGGCGCGCAGCGTCCGGCTCGTCGTCCGCTCGTGATGGGCAGTCAGCGTGGCCGCCGGGGAGGCGCCACGGCCGTTGGGCTGCCCGGCCGGGCCGTCGGCGATGACGGTGCTGCGCGCCTCGGTCGTGGCCGAGGACGACTGCGCGACAGACCCGGACCAGCTCGACGGGCGGGCGACGTCGCGGCCGGTGACCGCGCGATCGAGGTCGTCGGGGTCGGCGGCCCGGCCGACGCCGTCGCCGTCGGCGTCGGCGTCGTCCTGATTGCGCGTCCCGTCCGCGTCGAGGTCGCCGCACGGGTCCTTGGGGCCGGCCGGGCGGCCCTCGCACGGCGTCCGGACGGTGGCCCCGTCTGCGAACGGGCCAGAGGTGATCGCGCTCGTCTGCACCGACGTGCCCCCCGCGTCGGTCGCGGTCACGCGGCACAGGAGCTTGCGCCCGGCGTCCGCGTCGGTCGGCGTGTACGTCTGCGCCGTGGCGCCGGCGATGGCCTGCTGACCCGAGCCGTCCGGCGCCGCGCGCAGCCACTGGAACGAGAGCGCCGGGCTCTGGCCGTCGACCGCCGGCGTGCACCCGAGCTCGCGCCCGACCCGCGCTTCCTGGCCGGTGACCTGCGGCTGGGCCTGGACCGGGGCGAGGTTGTCGACCGTCTTCGTCGCGCTGTAGGCCAGAGCCTCGTTGCCGGCCGCGTCGACGAGGCGGATCACGACCGGCTGCCGGCCCTCCGGCGCGCCTCCGGACGGGATCGACGGCGCTGCGCCGACCGAGGTGCGGCACGGGCGCGCATGGCGGTACTGCCGGCCGCCGAGGTCGGCGCAGCGGCCGCCGTTGTCGTCGACGAGCTGCCGCAGGACCTCGCGGCCGCCGATGGTGACGACGACGTCCTTCACGCCGCCGCCGGTGTCCGAGGCCGAGAACGACAACCCCATGTCGCCGTGCCAGACCGACTCGGTCACGGCGTCGCCGGAGACGGCGGAGACCGTGGGGCTCGAATCGTCGCGCAGGTCGACGCTGGCACGGTACACGGTCATCCGCGCGTCGCCGGCGTCCCCCGTGCGCCCGCAGGTCGTCCCACCGGAGGCGCAGCGCGCGGCAAAGGCGAACCACGGCACCTCGCGGTTGACCGCCGTGGTCTGCTGGCGCGCGATCCCGCCCTCGCCGCCGTGATCGGAGCCGACGCCCCCGCGCGGATCGAACACGACGGCGTAGCCCGCCTTGCCGTAGCCGGTCGGGACCGCCCAGCCGTCCCAGTCGAGGGTGTAGTTCACGATCGTGGTGTTGCTCGGGGCGACGAAGCCCCAGCTGGCCTCCACCTGCCCCGAGCCGAGGTCGTTGGGCCCGCCGATGTCGGCCTGCAGCGCCCCGCCGTTGCCACAGGAGTCCAGCGAGCGCAGCCCGGTGCGCGGCGAGGGGGCGGCACCAGGCTCGAAGCCCCCGGCCCCGTCGGCGACCGACGCCCACGCACCGGACGGCGTGCGGCACGCGTGGACGGTGTACATGCCGGCGTGCGCGGGCGGCGCGAAGGCGGTCAGGACGGCGCCAGCGGTGGCCGCCAGTGCGAGGCGGAGGGTCAGGCGGGTCATGCGAGGTCCTTCTCGATGGATCTGAGCGGCCGTCCGGGCCGCCAGGGTGGTCGTGGGCATGGGCTAGAACCCGAACTCGCCGGTGTCCGCCGAACGCGGCGAAGCGGTGACGCGCTCCGGACTGCGCGTCACGGCAGCCGGCGCCGACGCGGCGGCCACCGGCGCCGTGGCCGGACGCCGGAACTCGGCGGTCGACGTGGACGCGGCAGGTGCGGTGCTGCGGCGCGGCGCGAACTCGGCGGCGGCGCGGCCCGGGCGGCCGGCGCGCGTCCCGAACTCGGCGGCCGGCCCCTTGGCCCGTGGGCGGGCCGCCGGCCCGGACACGTGGCGCGTAACCTTGCGCGCCTCGCGCAGCGCCGTGCCGACGGGCGCCAGCCGCGGCGCCGGTGCTGAGGCCTCCGGCTCGGCGGCCACGGCCGCGCGCGAGGCCGCCGGACGGTCGGCGACGCCGCGCTCGGCCACCACGGCGCCGCCGCCGGCGACCGCCGCCGCGGAGGCGGCCACGGCCGCGACCTTGCCGCCTCCGAGGGCGTCGACGGCCGCCTGCAGCTTGAGCGCCGGGACGCCGGCCCACTCGCCGACGAAGGTGGCGACCGTCTCGTGCACCCGTGCAAGCAGCCCGGGTGCGTCGTGCACCGGCGACTCCGGCATCGCGACCGCCACCGGCGGCAGCAGCGCCGCGACGGCAGCAGTCTGCGCGTGCAACTCGCGCACGGTGGCCCGGCACCCTGCGCAGTTGCGCAGATGCGGGCGGACGGCTGCGAGGTCGGCCGCTGCGGCCTCGCCGTCGACCACCGCGTTGAGCACGGGCGTCCAGCGGTCGCACTCGGCTCCGGATTCGATGCCGGCGAAGCGGTCCAGGAGCGCCCGGCGGCCCTCGGTGAGGCACCTGTTGACCTTCGTGTGCGTCCACCGGAGCTCGGCGGCGATCTCGTCGTAGGACTTGCCGAGCGCCTTGTGCCACAGCGCCTGGACCTCCTGCGGCTTGAGCCGCTGCAGCGCCTCGGCCGTGTGCGTCACGCGCTCGTAGGCCAGCGCACGCTCCTCGGGACCGGGGACGTGCACCGCCTCTTCGCGGTCGTAGTCGGTGTCGACGCTGTGCACGTCGTCGCGCTTGGCGCGGACCGCGAGCGCCTCGTGCTTGATGACGGTGTGGACCCAGCCCACGACGCGATTGCGGTCCAGGGTCGCGGCGCGACGCACGAAGATCTCCAGCGCGCGCTGGTAGGCGTCCTGGGCGTCGTCGTGACTGGACGACCAGCGGCGTGCGGTGCGCAGCAGCGCGTCGGCGTGCTGCGAGACCACCTCCACGACCATCCGGTCGGCTTCGTCCTTGGTGAGCACCGCCCCCACGGCGGTTGTCGGGCTCTCGTCCATGATCGTCCTTGAAATCCCCTGCGGCATTGGCTTCCTGCCAGTGCCTAGGACACCAAGATGCCACGCTCGCCCCACCCTTTCGGGTAGTTCTCGCGGAAATCGACACATTTGTTCAGGACATACGGGTGTCCAGCCTCCCCGGCGGCCCCAGAAAGCGCTGCAAACCCCCCGAATGGACGTGCCTCGGGGTGGACGCCGAGCGGTCCAGCCTGGGCGGCGTCCAACCCCGGGCGCCGCACGTCACACACG
>DASPKC010000254.1:0-9506 GCA_035628295.1 Baekduia sp. | reverse complement strand
GTACTCGGCGCCCGGGCCGCCGCCGTTGAGCGGCCGGGCCTCGGTGGTGTTGGCGCGCACGTCGGAGCCGCCCTGCTTCTCGGTCATCGCCATGCCCGCCTTGGCGCTGCCCTTCTCCCGCGCCGGGATCAGCCGCGGGTCGTAGGCGGCCGCGGTCAGCAGCGGCTCCCACTCCGCGGCGACGTCCGGCTGCGCGCGCAGCGCCGGGATGACGGCGAAGGTCATGGTCTGCGGGCAGCCGTGGCCGGCCTCGACCTGCCCGGCGATGATCCCGGCGACGGCGCGCGCGACGTGCGCGCCGTGGCGGTCGGTCGTCCAGGGCAGGCTGTTGAAGCCCGACTCCGACGAGAGCCGCATGAGCTGGTGGTAGGCGGGGTGGAACTCCACCTCGTCGACGCGGTGGCCGTAGCGGTCGACGACCTTGAGCTTCGGCGGGTTGTCGTTGGCCTGCGGCGCCCACTCCAGCAGCGGCTCGCCGCCCCAGCGCCCGCCGTGGTCGGCGAGCCGGTCGCGCGCCCAGCCGGCGCCCTCGCGCTCGGCGGCCTCCTGCAGGACGGCGTCGGCGGTGAAGAGGTTCAGCGGCCCCAGCGGCGGCGGCTGGTTGACGACCTCGTGGGTGGCGGACGACCGACGTTCAGCGACGGACATGGACGGGGGCTCCTGTGGCTCGGAGGGAGAACTGGACGAGGGCGGCGACGACGGCGTCGTCGTCGGTGCGCCCGCCGGTCGGCGACGTGGGGCCGACCAGCGCCTCGCCGATCGCGCCGACGAGGGCGGTGGCGGTGAGGTGCGGGTCCTGCTCCGGCAGCTCGCCGGCGGCCACGCCGTCGCGCAGCGCGTCGGCGAACGCGTCGGCGTAGGCCTCGCGGAAGGCCAGGCGCTCGGCCTCGACGGACGGGTCGACCGGCTCGGCGATCAGGGCCCACGCGAGGCGCCGTCCCGCCAGCGCCCGCCGGGCGAACGTCTCGACGGCGCAGGCGATCCGCTCGGGGGCGTCGCCCTGCGCGGTGGCCGCGCCGGTCACCGCGTCGACCTCGCGCTGGGAGGCGACCCGGAAGACCTCGGCGAAGAGCTCGGCCTTGCCGGGGAAGTGGCGGTAGACCGTCCCGGTCGCGACGCCGGCCCGCTGCGCGACGGCGGCCACCGACGCCTCGCGGTACCCGCCGCGCGCGACGAGCTCGAGCGCGGCCCGGACGATCCGCTCGCGGGTGGCGCGGCGGCGGGCCTCGGTGCGCTCCGTGGGCCGGTAGGCCATCGCGAAGGAGTGAACCACGATTCAGACCATCGGGTCAACCCTCCGAGGAGTAGCGTCACGCCTCGCGCCCATGAAGATCATCTACACCCACACCGACGAGGCTCCGGCGCTCGCCACCGCCTCGCTCCTGCCCATCGTCGAGGCCTACACGTCGGCCGCCGGTGTCGAGGTCGAGACCCGCGACATCTCACTCGCCGGCCGCGTCCTGGCCCAGTTCCCCGACAGGCTCGGCGACGAGCAGCGCGTCCCCGACGCCCTGGCCGAGCTGGGCGACCTGGCCAAGACGCCGGACGCCAACATCATCAAGCTGCCGAACATCAGCGCGTCGGTGCCGCAGCTCAAGGCGGCGATCGAGGAGCTGCAGGCGCAGGGCTACGCGATCCCGGACTACCCCGAGGACCCGGCGACCGACGAGGACCGCGACGTGCGCTCGCGCTACGACGCGGTCAAGGGCAGCGCGGTGAATCCGGTCCTGCGCGAGGGCAACTCCGACCGGCGCGCGCCCGCGTCGGTCAAGAACTTCGCCAAGGCCCACCCGCACTCGATGGGCGCGTGGACGCCCGAGTCGGCGACCCACGTCGCGACGATGTCGGGCGGCGACTTCCGCTCCACGGAGGTCTCCACGACGGTCGAGCGCGAGGGCGCCCTGCGCATCGAGCACGTCGCCGACGACGGGACGGTGACGGTCCTCAAGGAGCGCGTGCCGGTGCTCGCCGGCGAGGTCGTCGACGCCAGCGTGATGCGCAAGCAGGCGCTCGAGACGTTCCTGCGCGAGCAGGTCGAGGACGCCAAGGGCTCGGGCATCCTCTTCTCCGTCCACCTGAAGGCGACGATGATGAAGGTCTCCGACCCGGTGATCTTCGGCCACGCCGTCCGCGCCGTGGTAGGCGACCTCTTCGACGACGTGCCCGACGTCAACCCCGACGACGGCCTCGGCACGCTGCTGGCTCGCCACCCCGAGAAGGAGGAGGCGGTCGCCGCCGCCCTGGCAGCGGGCCCCGATCTCTACATGGTCGACTCCGACCGCGGTGTCACCAACCTCCACGTCCCGTCCGACGTCATCATCGACGCGTCGATGCCCGCGCTGATCCGGTCCTCCGGCCAGGGGTGGAACGCCAAGGGCGAGCAGCAGGACACCAAGTGCGTGATCCCCGACTCGTCGTACGCCGCCCTGTACGACGAGACGATCGAGCACTGCAAGCAGCACGGCGCCTTCGACCCCACGACGATGGGCACGACGCCGAACGTCGGGCTCATGGCGCAGAAGGCCGAGGAGTACGGCTCGCACGACAAGACGTTCGTCGCGCCGTCGGCCGGCACGATCCGCCTCGTCGACGAGGCGGGCACGCCGCTGCTCGAGCAGCCCGTCGAGCCCGGCGACATCTTCCGCGCGTGCCAGACCAAGGACGCGCCGATCCAGGACTGGGTGCGCCTGGCGGTGGGCCGCGCGCGGGCGACCGGGGCGCCGGCGGTGTTCTGGCTGGACGAGACGCGCGCGCACGATGCGCAGGTCCTCAAGAAGGTCCGCCCGGCGCTCGAGGCGCTGGACACCGACGGCCTGCAGATCGAGATCCTGCCGGTGGCCGAGGCGGCGCGCTTCACGCTCGAGCGCGCGCGCCGCGGCGAGGACACGATCTCGGTGACGGGCAACGTCCTGCGCGACTACCTCACCGACCTGTTCCCGATCCTCGAGCTCGGCACGAGCGCGAAGATGCTGTCGATCGTCCCGCTCATGGCGGGCGGCGGGCTCTTCGAGACGGGCGCCGGCGGCTCGGCGCCCAAACACGTCCAGCAGTTCCTCAAGGAGAACCACCTGCGCTGGGACTCGCTCGGGGAGTTCCTCGCACTGGCCGTCTCGCTCGAGCACCTGGCCGACAAGAGCGGCAACCCGCGCGCGGCGCTCCTGGGCAGGACGCTGGATCGGGCAACCGGGACGCTGCTGGAGGAGGGCCGCTCGCCGTCGCGCAAGGCCGGCGAGCTGGACAACCGCGGCAGCCACTTCTACCTCGCGCTGTACTGGGCGCAGGAGCTGGCCGCCCAGGACGAGGACGCCGAGCTCGCCGCGCACTTCGCGCCGCTGGCGCAGCGCCTGGCGGCGGCGGAGGCCACCATCGTCGAGGAGCTCGCCGCCGTGCAGGGCGCGCCGGTCGACGTCGGTGGGTACTACCACCCGGATCCCGAGCGCGTCACGGCCGCCATGCGCCCGAGCGCGACGTTCAACGAGGCCCTGAGCGCCGTCGCCTCGGCGGCGTGACGTCGGCCCTGGCACGAAAGGCATAGGTTCCGGATCAATGAGCGACGTCAAGAAGGTCACCGTCACAGGCGCCGCCGGCGCCATCGGCTACGCCATCCTCTTCCGCATCGCCTCCGGGCAGATGCTGGGCGACCACCAGAAGGTGCAGCTGCGCCTGCTGGAGATCCCGCAGGCCGTGAAGGCCGCCGAGGGCACCGCGCTCGAGCTGTTCGACTGCGCGTTCCCGCTGCTGGACTCGATCGAGATCACCGACGACCCGAACGTCGCCTTCGACGGCGCGAACGTCGCGCTGCTCATCGGCGCGCGCCCGCGCACCAAGGGCATGGAGCGCGCCGACCTGCTGGAGGCCAACGGCGCGATCTTCCGGCCGCAGGGCCAGGCCATCAACGCGCACGCGGCCGACGACGTCCGCGTCCTGGTGGTCGGCAACCCGGCCAACACCAACGCGCTGATCGCGATGAACAACGCGCCGGACGTCCCGCGCGAGCGCTTCACCGCGATGGTCCGCCTCGACGAGAACCGCGCGGTCGCGCAGCTCGCCCAGAAGCTGTCGGTCGAGGTCGGCGACATCCAGGACCTCGCCGTGTGGGGCAACCACTCGCCGACCATGTTCCCCGACCTCTTCAACGCCAAGGTCAACGGCCAGCGCGCCGTCGACCAGGTCGACATGGACTGGTACGAGAACGAGTACCTGCCGCGCGTCGGCAAGCGCGGCGCCGAAATCATCGAGGCGCGCGGTGCCTCCTCGGCCGCGTCGGCCGCCAACGCCGCGATCGACCACATGCGCGACTGGGTCCAGGGCGCCGACGGCATCCGCTCGATGGCCGTCCCGTCCTCGGGCCAGTACGGCATCGAGGAGGGGCTGGTCTCCGGCTTCCCCGTCCGCTGCAGCGGCGGCAACTACGAGATCGTCGAGGGCCTCGAGATCGGCGACTTTGCGCAGGGCAAGATCGACGCCACGGTGGACGAGCTCAAGGGCGAGCGCGACGCCGTGCAGGGCCTGGGCCTGCTGGGCTAGCCGGCGCCCTGCGCATCGAGTGGCGGAAATCCTGGCTCTGTCAGGGTCGATCCGCCACTCGATGGCCGCGGCGGCGCGCTACGCCGCGTCGAGCGCGTGCCAGCCGCGGCCCTCCTTGCGCACCAGCCCCTGCTTCTGCAGGTCGGGCATCACGCGGTAGAGGTAGTTCTGCTGCATCCCCATGGTCTCGGCCAGCTCGGGGATCGTGATGCCCGGGCGCTCGCGCACGGTTTCCAGCGCCTGCTTGGCGCGCGGGCCCGAGCCCTTCGGCCGGCCCGGCCGCCCGCCGCCCGTGCCGTTGCGGCTGGCGCTGGCGCCGGCCTTGGCGCCCGACCGGCGCGAGCCGCCGGACGCGCTGCGCCCGCGGCCTCCGCCGCGGCTCGGCGCCGCCGGAGCGGTGGCGCCCTCGAGCGCGGCGAGTGCGGCCTCGAGGCGCTCGGCCTCCGCGACCGCCTCTCGCAGTTGCTCCAGGCGCTCGCGGATCTCGCGCTTCTTGTCTTCCAGGAAATCGGACATGTGTCCCGGAAGTGTCACATGTGAGTGTTACTTCTCCAACAACTGCTTGAGCTTCTGCAACGACGCATGCGCCTCGCGCTCGGGCAGACCACCGACGAGCGCGTGGCTGGCGACCGCCCCGAGCGGTCCGAGGGGTGCCTTGAACTCGTTGCGGTAGTCGAAGCGCGTGCCGCCGTCGGGCGTGGGGGACAGGCGGTATTCCGTCTCGGCCTTCGAGCGCGCCGGGCCGCGCCCCTTCCAGTGCACGTGCGTCGGGCGCGACGCCTGCGCGAGTTCCCAGTCGACCTTGAACGTCGCACCGCGCAGGCACAGCTTCTGCTGCATGTGGGAATCGGAGTGCGACAGCAGTTCCCGGTGGATCGTCACCCATTCGTGCAGGCGCTCGGCGTCCATCACGAGGTCGAAGACCTCCTCCACCGGAGCGGCGATCTCGATGCTGGTCACGACCTCGGACATGCGCAGATCATCACCGACCGGCGAGCGGCTCAACCGCTTCCCATTGGCGCAGCGCCCGCTCGACGGCCGCCGCGAAGCGGTGCAGCCGCACCTCCGGGAAGACCTCGAGCGCCCGATCGTCGCGCGGCAGCAGGTCGCTCTCCAGGCTCTCCATCAGCGGCTCGACGAGCCCGACGTCCTCGCCGGTGATCGCCGCGACGACCCTGCTGGCCACGGGCGTCAGCGAGCACGGCAGGCCGATGGCGGGGCGGCCCAGCAGCAGCGACTCGCGGATCTCCTCCACCAGCCCGCCGTAGGTCACGACATCCGGTCCGCCGATGTCCAGCGACAGCGGGCCGCCCACGGCCGGGGAGGTCGCCGCCGCGCCGAGGTAGGCCAGCAGGTCGCGCTCGTCGATCGGCTGCGTGCGGTGGTCGCGCCACGAGGGCAGGGGCAGCACCGGCACGCGCTCGACGAGGCGCACGAGGAACCGGAACGACCGCGACCGCGGCCCGACGACGATCGACGCGCGAAACGCGACGGCCTCAGGCGCCGCGTCCAGCAGCACCTCTTCGACGGCGAGGCGGCTGGCGAGGTGGCGCGACAGCGGCTTGTCCTGCGGGACGAGCCCGCCGAGATAGACGACCCGCCGCACGCCGGCGTCGCGGGCGGCGGCGGCGAAGCGCTCCGCGCCGCGCAGCTCGTCGCCGGCGAAGTCGGCCGACGAGCTCTCCATCGAGTGCACGAGGTAGAAGGCCGTGTCGATGCCGTCGAGTGCGCGCGCCAGCCCGCGCCCCTGCACGACGTCGCCGAGCGCCACCGGGACGTCCGCCCCGATGCCCGCCTCGCGGATCCGCTCCTCGCTGCGGCCGAACGCCACCACGTCCAGCTCGCGGCGCAGCAGCTCGCCCACCAGGACGGCGCCCACGCCTCCGGAGGCGCCGGTGACCAGTGCTCGCATCTCTCGCAACATAGGGTTCCTGTCACCAGGTACGCATCGTGGAGCTGCTGCGACGACTCGAGGCCCAGGCGCGCGCGACGCTGCCCGAGCCCGTCTATGACCTCTTCGCCGGCGGCGCCGGCGACGAGGTGACCATGGCCGACAACCTGGCGGCGTGGCAGCGGCTGTGGCTGCGCCCGTCGCAGCTCACCGGCGCGGTGCCCGCCGAGACCGCGGTCGAGCTGCTCGGCGCGCGCCTCAACGCGCCGCTGCTGCTCGCGCCGGTGGCGGCCCTGCGTCTCCTGCACCGCGAGGGCGAGGCCGGGGCCGCCCGCGCCGCGGAGAGCGCGGGCATCGGCTACTGCCTCAGCACCCGCGCGACCACCGACCTGGCCGATGTCGCGCGCGCCGCACCCGGCGTGGTGCGCTGGTTCCAGCTCTACGTCCAGCGCGACCGCGGGCGCGTCACGGACGTGCTGCAGCGCGCCAAGGCCCACCGCTACCGCCACGTCGTCCTCACGGTCGACCTCCCGGTGGGCGGCCGGCGCGAGCGCGAGCTGCGCCACGGCCCGATCCCCCTGCCCGCCGGCGTCCGGCTGGCGTCGCACCTCGGCGTCGACGCGCCCGGCGGCGTCAAGCCGCCCGCGGGCGGCTGGGCGCCGCTGACGTGGGCCGACGTCGGCTGGGTCCGGGAGGCCTCCGGCCTCGACGTGGTGGTCAAGGGCGTGCTCACCGCCGAGGACGCCCGACTGGCGCTCGACCACGGCGCGGCGGCGATCGTCGTCTCCAACCACGGCGGGCGCCAGATCGACGGCTGCGTGCCGACGGCGGTCGCGCTGCCGGAGGTCGTGGAGGCCGTCGCGGGCCGCGCGCCGGTGCTCGTCGACGGGGGCATCCGCAGCGGCGCCGACGTCGTGCGCGCGCTCGCCCTCGGCGCGCAGGCCGTGCTCGTCGGCCGGCCGTGGCTGTGGGGCCTGGCGACCGATGGCCGCGACGGCGTGCGCCAGGTCCTCGACGCCCTGGTCGACGACCTGCGCCGCACCCTGTCGCTGATCGGCGCGAGGACGCCGCAGCAGGTCGGACGCCATCACGTCAAGCTCCGCGACTGGTGATCTCGCAAATGCCGTGATTCGGCGCCGAAACGCCGCTCTTTGCAGGGATTTGGGAAACGTGCGGGATTTGCGGGAACCGCCCGGCGCGGGCGGTCGCGCTGTGGTTGGGTCCTCACCGTGAGCAAGACGACGGCGACGTGCGAGCAGTGCTACTTCCGGTGCAACCTCCTGTGCGCCCTGGAGCGCACGCAGGCCTGCTCGACGTTCCGCCCGGACGCGCCCGAGGGGCTGCGGCCGCCGCGCCAGCTGCGCTTCCACTTCCGCAAGGACCGCGAGACCCGCGCGGCCTGGGCCTTCCCGTCCGCCGAGGAGCAGGCCGCCCTGCACGCGTAGGTCCGCGCTTGACCTCCGCCCGCCGAGGCGGGAGGGTCGAGGGCGTATGAGGACCGTCGTCCCCACCACGTGCTCGATCTGACCGGCAGGCCATGAAGGTCACGGTCCTCGGCAAGTCGCCCTCCTGGCAGGACGCCGGCGGGGCGTGCAGCGGCTACTTGGTGCAGGAGGACGGCGCCACGGTGCTGCTGGACTGCGGCAACGGCGTGTTCGGCAAGCTGCGCCAGCACGTCGACTACGTCGACGTGGACGCCGTCGTGCTCAGCCACCTGCACGCCGACCACATCCTCGATCTCATCCCCTTCAGCTACGCGCTCACCTACGCGCCGCGCCAGCAGCCGGTGCCCGTGCACACCTGGCCCGGCACCGACAACCCGGCGCGGCCGGTGCTCTGGGCGCCCCAGGGCGCCCGGCAGGTGTTCCGCCAGGTCGTCGGCGCGTGGGGCAACGAGGATCTCGTCGAGAAGGCCTTCGACCTGCGCGAGTACGAGCCCAGCGACGAGCTCGACATCGGTCCCATGCACCTGCGCTTCCACCCCGTCGACCACTGGCTGCCGACGTGCGCGATCGAGGTGCGCTGCGCACACGGGCGCATGACCTACGGCGCCGACACGGCGCCCTGCGACGGCCTGGTGGAGTTCGCCCGCGACACCGATCTCTTCGTGCTGGAGGCGACGCTGCCGCGCCCCGAGCGCCAGGGGACGCGCGGGCACCTGACGCCGGGCGAGGCCGGCGACCACGGCCAGCGGGCGAACGTCCGGCGCCTCGTGCTGACGCACATCTCCGACGAGCTCGACCCCGCCTGGGCGCTCGAGCAGGCCAAGCAGTGGTTCGACGGCGAGGTGGAGATGGCTGTCGAGGACGCCGTCTTCACGCTGTAGCCGGGAATCCGCGGCTCGATGCGCGCGTGGGGCAGGCACCCGGTGCGGGGTATCGTGGCGGCGTGGGCCAGCAGCGGGACGTCTTCGTGAACTTCGAGCGCATGCGCCGGGAGATGGACGAGCTGTTCGGCGAGGTCTTCGGGGGCACCGGCCTGACGAGCCGTCGCCGCGGGGGCTTCTCGCCGGCCGTCGACGTCTTCTACGAGGGCGACCCTCCGCGCGCCGTCGTGCAGGCCGAGCTGGCCGGCATCGACCCGGCGGAGATCACGCTGGAGGTCGAGGGCCGCGAGCTGGTGCTCTCCGGCCACCGCCGGCCGGCCGAGTCCGAGGGCCGCGTCTACCAGCAGCTCGAGATCGACTTCGGCCCGTTCCGGCGCGCCATCCCGCTGGGCGCCGACGTCGTCGGCGAGGCGGCCCGCGCGACCTACCGCGACGGCATGCTGCGCGTCGAGCTGCCGCTCGCCCAGCCCGAGCCCAAGCGCCGCAGCGTCCCGATCGAAGTGCCGGAGCAGGAGTGACCGGGACGATCCAGATCGCCCCCGAGGGCGATCCGCAGGACGTCGAGATCGGGACGGGGCGCGCCGTCCCCGCGGTGCTGCCGGTCCTGCCGCTGCGCGAGACGGTGCCGCTGCCCGACACGCTGACGCCGCTGGCCGTCGGCCAGGACAGGTCGGTCCGGCTCATCAACGACGTGCTGGCCGGCGACCGGCTGCTGTGCATGGTGGCCTCGCGCAACCCGGAGCTCGACGCGCCCGGGCCCGA
>DASPKC010000253.1:0-2026 GCA_035628295.1 Baekduia sp. | reverse complement strand
GCAGCAAGCCGTCCGCGACGACGCCCCCGAGCCGGCGGAGCGCTACGTCCTCGACCCCGCCGACGACAGCGTGGTCATCCACTCCTGCCACGGCCGCGCCCGCCAGGTCGAGGTGCTCAGGGACGCGATCCTGCGCGCGCTGGCCGACGACCCGACGCTCGAGCCGCGCGACGTGATCGTGATGTGCCCGGACATCGAGACCTACGCGCCGCTGATCCACGCGACGTTCGGGGCGGGGGAGGTCTTCGAGGACGAGGAGGCCGGGCTGCTCGACGAGGACGACGCGCCGCCCGACACGGGCCCGGACCTGCGCGTGCGCCTCGCCGACCGCGCGCTGCGCCAGACCAACCCAGTGCTCGGCGTCCTCGTGCGCCTGCTCGAGCTGGCCGGCGCGCGCCTGACGGCCTCGGAGGTCGTCGACCTCGCCGACCGCGAGCCGGTGCGCCGGCGCTTCGGCCTGGACGACGACGACCTCGCGCGGCTGGAGGACTGGGTCGGCGCGTCGGGCGTGCGCTGGGGCCTGGACGCCCAGCACCGCGCGCCGTTCCAGCTCGAGAGCGTCCGGCAGGGCACGTGGGAGGCGGGCCTGGACCGCGTGCTGCTGGGCGTCGCCATGACCGAGGACGACGCGCGGCTGGTCGGCGGCGTCCTGCCGCTGGACGACGTCGGCAGCCAGGACATCGACCTCGCGGGCCGCCTCGGCGAGCTCGTGGCGCGGCTGCACGACGCGGTCCGCGCCCTGCACGAGCGGCGCACGATGGACGCCTGGGCGCAGGTGCTCGGGGAGCTGGCGGACGCCCTCACCGCCACGCGCCCGCGCGACGTCTGGCAGCGCCAGGAACTGGGGCGCATCCTGCTCGATGTCGCGGACGAGGCGGGCGGCGCCGGCGCCGAGCTCACCGTCGACGACGTCCGCGCCCTGCTGGCCGACCGGCTGCGCGGCCGCCCGACCCGCGCGAACTTCCGCACCGGCCACCTGACGATGTGCACGCTCGTGCCGATGCGGGCCGTCCCGCACCGCGTCGTCTGCCTGCTGGGCCTCGACGACGAGGTCTTCCCGCGCGCGGGCGCGCGCGACGGCGACGACCTCGTGCTGCAGGACCCGCACGCCGGCGACCAGGACGCCCGCCTCGAGGACCGCCAGCTGCTGCTCGACGCGCTGATGTCCGCTCAGGACCGGCTGATCGTCACGTTCCGCGGCCGCGACGAGCGCACGAACGTGCCGCGGCCGCCGTGCGTGCCGATCGGCGAGCTGCTGGACGTGATCGACTGCGCCGCCGTCACGTCGGACGGCCGGCCGGCGACCGCGCAGGTCGTCGTCGAGCATCCGCTGCAGCCCTTCGACCCGCGCAACTTCCAGGCGCCGGCGCGCAGCTTCGACAGCACGATGCTCGACGGCGCGAGCGCGCTGCAGGGCCCGCGCGCGCAGCCCGCCGGCTCGTTCCTGGCCGAGCGCCTTGCGCCGTGGCGCACCGACGTGGTCGAGCTGGACGACCTCGTGCGCTTCGCCGAGCGCCCGATCCGCACGTTCCTGCGCGACCGCCTGGGCATCACCGTCGGCTCCTACGACGACGAGCTCGCCGACGCGCTGCCCGTCGAGACCGACAACCTCGAGCGCTGGGCGATCGGCGACCGGCTCCTGCACGCCCGCCTGCGCGGCATCGCGATGGCCGACGCCGCCGACGCCGAGCGCGCACGGGGGACGCTGCCGCCGGGGACGCTCGGCGAGCGGGTGCTGGCCGAGGTGGCCCACGACGTCGAGCAGCTCGCGGGCGTCGCGCGCCGCCGCCTCGACCTCACGGCCGAGCCGCTGCCCCTGGACGTCCGGGTGACGCTGCCGGACGGGCGGCTGCTCGGCGGCACGGTCGCCACCGCCGGTGACACCGTCCGGCTCGTCACGTACTCGCGCCTGGGCCCCAAGCACCGGCTGGCGGCCTGGGCGCGCCTGCTCGCGCTGACCGTCTCGCACCCGGACCGCGACCTGCAGGCCGTCACCATCGCCCGCGGCGTCACCATCGCGACGCTC
>DASPKC010000252.1:0-6263 GCA_035628295.1 Baekduia sp. | reverse complement strand
AACTTCGCGCACGTGCACCACCGCGACATCCCCTACGGGCTGCTGTACCTGCTGATCGTGGCGCCGGCGGGCCTCTTCGCCGCGTCGGTGGTCGTCCGGCGCCTCGACCGCGGCGGCGCCCACACGGTCGCCGTCCTCGCGCTGGCCATCGGCCTGGTGGCGACGCCCGTGACGTGGGTGTCCAACCAGCTGTCGCGCCGCGTGGAGGCGCGCGCCGACACCTACTCGCTGCGGCTCACGGGCGAGCCGGACGCGTTCCTGCGCTTCGAGCGGCGCATCGCGGTGCGCAACATCTCCGACCCCGATCCGCCGGGCTGGCGGACCTTCCTGTTCGCCACGCACCCGCCGACGGTCGAGCGCCTGGGGATCGGTGAGGCGTTCCGCGATCAGGCCTCGGGCTCGGGCGGCTGACCGCCGGTCTCGGGCAGGTTGCGGATGCCCTCGCGCGCCTGCCACTTGCCCCAGTTGTCCTCCATGGCGTCGATCAGCTCGCGCATGAAGCGCGGCGCCATGTTGACCCGCGTCACCACGACGCCGGGCACCTCGCCCTCCTCGACCTCGTGGTCGACGCGGGCGAAGGTGATCGAGAACTCGTAGTCGGAGTGGCTGACGTTCGCGAAGTTCGCGTAGTGCCCGCCCATGTGCTCTGGGGCGAAGTGGATGTTGATCCGGCGGTCGCCCGGCTGCTGGTCGGCCATGGTGGGAGCATGCCAGCCGCCCATGCGGATCGTGGTCCTCGCCGTCGGCAAGCTGCGCCCTCCGTTCCAGGACGACGTCGCGCACTACGCCAAGCTCCTCGCCGGCCACGCCCGGGTGGAGGTCGTCGAGCTGCGCGAGGGAGACCAGGCGGCCCGGCGCATCCCGGACCGCGCGTACGTCTCGCTGCTGGCGGCCGACGGCGACCAGCTCGACTCCGTGGCGTTCGCGCGCTGGATGGAGGACCGCCGCCAGCAGGGCCGCGACCTGTACTTCGTGATCGGCGGCCCGTTCGGCATCGAGCTCGACCGCGTCGACCACAAGCTCAGCTTCGGCCCGATGACGCTCCCCCACCAGCTCGCCCGCGTCGTCCTGCTCGAGCAGCTCTTCCGCGCGCACAAGATCCTGGCGGGCGAGCCGTACCACCACTGAGCGCGCCGGCGGCGGCGGGGCGCGGGGCGAACGCGCGGGACGGCTCGCGTGCCGCGTGGCCGCCGCTGACGGCCGTGCATGGCGTGCCGCACCCGCGGTGCGGAGGTCCGCCCCGGTCGATGACGGCTCGGCGACCAGCGAGGAGGGCGAGCACGCGCGGCGGCGGCGTGCCGCGCTCGGCTTCGCCATCGAGTGGCGGATCCACCCCGACATAGCGCGGAAATCCGCCAGCGAATGCGAATCGGGGTGGCGTGCCGCGCCCGCGGTGCGGAGGTCCGCCCCGGCCGATGACGGCTCGGCGACGAGCGAGGAGGGCGAGCACGCGCGGCGGCGGCGGCCGGCCGGGCGGCCCCACCGGCGGCGCGGGTGCAGTTGCGCACCGTTGTGGTGCACACGTGCACCCTGGGTCGCCCAAGGTGGCCCGCTCGGGCGACGCCACCCGGGCCGGTACGCCGCGGCACCGCGCCCCGCACCGCCCTCGTACCCTTCACGAGGTGAGCGATCCCGTAGGGCAGCTGCGCGGCGCGGTCGAGGCCGCCATGCGCGCGACGACCGGCGACGGCCTCCCGAAGAAGGCCTCGCGCTTCAGCCTGGAACGCCCCCGCCAGGCCGAGCACGGGGACTACGCCACGAACGCCGCGATGCTGCTGGCCAAGACGGCCGGCGCGCCGCCCCGCGAGGTCGCCGAGCGCCTGGCTGGCGTCCTGCGCGACGACCTGGGCGATCGGCTCACGTCCGCCGAGATCGCCGGCCCCGGCTTCCTCAACCTGCGCCTGGCCGACGCCTGGTACGCCGACGCCCTGGGCGGGCTGCTGGCCGACGACGGCTTCGGCGGCGGCGGCGCGGCCGTCGAGAAGGTCAACCTCGAGCTCGTCAGCGCCAACCCGACTGGCCCGCTGCACGTCGGCCACGCGCGCAACGCCGCCTACGGCGACGCGCTGGGCCGCATCCTCGCCTTCCACGGCCACCAGGTCGAGCGTGAGTACTACGTCAACGACTACGGGACGCAGGTCGCGCTGCTCGGCCAGTCGATCGTCGCACGCGCCAAGGGCGAGGAGCCGCCGGAGGACGGCTACGTCGGCGACTACGTCCGCGAGCTGGCCGCCGAGCTCGGCGACGCGGTCGACGGCGCCCCGCAGGACGTCGCGCAGGCCGGCGTCGACGCGATGCTGCGCCGGATCGCAGGCTCGCTGGAGGCGTTCCGCGTCCACATCGACCGCTGGTTCTCCGAGCGCTCGTTGCACGAGGGCGAGCCCAGCGCGGTGCGGCGGGCGTTCGACGTCCTCGAGCAGCAGGGCCACTCCTATCGCGCCGAGGGGGCGCTGTGGCTGCGCACGAGGGACTTCGGCGACGACAAGGACCGCGTCATCGAGCGCTCCTCGGGCGAGCACACCTACTTCGCGTCGGACATCGCCTACGCGCAGCACAAGCGCGAGCGCGGCTACGACCGCTTCATCTACGTCCTGGGCGCCGACCACCACGGCTACATCGCACGGATGAAGGCGGCCTACCAGGCGCTCGGCGGCGAGCCGGACGCCCTGGAGCTGCTGATCATGCAGTTCGTCCACCTCGTCAGCGGCGGCGAGCGGCTGTCCATGAGCAAGCGCGCCGGCTCGTTCGAGACGCTCGACGACCTCGTCGCGGCCGTCGGGGTCGACGCCGCCCGCTGGTTCCTGCTCAACCGCTCGCACGACTCCACGATCGAGTTCGACCTCGACCTGGCGCGCGAGCAGAGCAGCGAGAACCCCGTCTATTACGTGCAGTACGCGCACGCGCGGATCGCGTCGATCCTGCGCAAGGCCGGCGGCGCGGAGGCGGCGTCGGCCCAGCCCGCCGAGCCGCTGCACGACGCCGAGCGCGCGCTCATCCGCAAGCTGCTCATGTTCCCGGCCGAGGTCGCCGAGGCGTCCGAGCGCCGCGCGCCGCACCGCATCGCCACGTACGCCCTCGAGCTGGCCCAGACCTTCACCGCGTTCTACCGCGACTGCCAGGTCGTGGGCACCCGGAGCGAGCCTTGGCGGCTGGCGCTCTGCGTCGCCTCTCAGCGCACCATCGCCCGGTCGCTCGACCTCCTCGGCGTGTCGGCGCCCGACGAGATGTGATGCGCGCGGGGCGCCGGGTAGCCAGGGGGCATGGCTGACGACACCACGCAGACCGACAGCGAGCGCTTCACGAAGGACCAGCCGAACGCCGACAGCGGCGGGCGCGCGCACACCGGCCTCGACGAGGGCCATCCGGCCGGCGACGGGCCGCGCTCCGACCGCGAGGTCGGCGGCCCGGTCGCCGAGCAGGACGCCGAGGACGTGACGGGCAAGCCGGGCGCCCACGGCGACATCCAGACCAAGGGCATGGAGCCGCACCAGTAGCTCCGGACCCCTCGCGGATGCCGAGGCCCGGCCCGTCGGGCAGCCGCCGGGCCTCGGTGCCGCCCGTCTTGCGTGCGCGGCTTGCGGTGGATGGCAGGATGCTGGGCGCGACGATGCAGCCCTCGCGCACGCAGCAGCTCCGGCTGCCCGCCCAGCCGCCGAGCATTTCCGCGCTACGCGCCGCGGCGCGCGAGTGGGCGGCCGCGGCCGGGCTCGGGGACTCCCGGGTCGCCGACGTCGCCCTGGCCGTCTCGGAGGCCGCCACCAACGCGGTGCTGCACGGCTTCGTCGACCGCCAGCCGGGGTCGGTCACGCTGCGCCTCGAAGCGCGCGAGGGCCGCGCGGTCTTCCGGGTCTCCGACGACGGCCGCGGGTTCGCGCCGCGGTTCGACTCGCCGGGCCTGGGTCTGGGCGTGCCGACCATCGGGCGCCTGGCCGACCACTTCGACGTCGGACCGGGCCCCGAGGGCGGCACCGAGGTGCGGATGTCCTTCGAGGCGCCGGGCCTGGCGTCCGGCGACGCGCTGCGCCGCCGGCTCGACGGCGTCTACGGCGAGCTTCCCGACGCGGTGACGGTCAGCGACGCCGACGGCCAGATCGTCTACGCCAATGCGGCCGCCGTGGAGCTGCTGGGGTTCTCCGACGCCGACGACCTCCTGCGCCAGCCCGCCGGCGCGGCGGCCTCGCACTTCCGCATGACCCTCGCGGACGGCAGCCCGGTCGGGCTCGAGGACCTGCCGCACCGGCGCCTGCTCAGCGGCGACGAGCACCCCGGCCCGCTGCTCACGCGCAGCGTCCACCTCCCGACCGGCCGCGCGCGGTGGCTGCTGACGACGGCCGCCCCGCTCGAGGACGAGGACCACCGCGGGCGCCTGGCCGTCAGCGTGGTCCGCGACGTCACCGCCACCACCGAGGCCGAGCACCGCGCCCGCTTCCTGGCCGAGGCCATGGACCGCCTCGCGACCGCAGCGGTCGACCTGACCGGCACCTTCCGCGCCATCGCCGACCTGGCGGTGCCCGAGCTCGCCGACTGGTGCGCCGTC
Organism: Baekduia sp.; assembly: GCA_035628295.1. Lineage (GTDB taxonomy): Bacteria > Actinomycetota > Thermoleophilia > Solirubrobacterales > Solirubrobacteraceae > Baekduia. The sequence continues at coordinate 1,726 of DASPKC010000252.1, read as the reverse complement.
GACGTTGCGGGCGAGGGGGTGCTCCACCGCGTGGCGCTCGCGCACCGCGATCCGGAGAAGGTCGCCCTCGGCTGGGAGATCCACGAGCGCTGGCCGCCCGATCCTGCGCGCGACGACGGCCCCTACGGCGTCCTGCGCACCGGCGACCCGCTGGTCATCCCGTTCCTCGACCCCGCGCTCCTCGCCACCGTGGCGGACCCGGAGCACCGTGCGGCGCTGCTGGCCATCGGCATGCGCTCCATCGTGGTGGCGCCGATGACCGGCCGCGGAGAGGTGGTGGGGACCCTGACGCTCGTGACCTCCGAGTCCGCGCGCGTCTTCGACGACGAGGCGATCGCCTTCGCGCTGGACGTCGCGCGCCGCGCCGGGCTCGCGGTCGACAACGCCCGGCGGATCGGCGGGGGCTGACGTGCCGGCCGAGGCGTGGTCGCGCGAGCTCGACGAAGCCGAGCTGCGCGCGGTCGTGCGCACCTTCTCCGACTGGGTCTGGAAGGCCGACCCCGACGGGGGCCTGACGACCGACATGCCGGAATGGCGCGCGATCACGGGTCAGACGCCCGACGAGCTGCTCGGCGCCGGATGGGTCGAGGGCGTCCATCCCGGCGACCGCGATCGCGTCGCCGCGGCCTGGCAGGCGGCGGTCGACGCGCAGGGCGTCTACGACGTCGAGTACCGCGTCACCGGCCCGGGCGGGGAGCGCTGGTACGCCGTGCGCGCGGCGCCGGTCCTCGACGACGCGGGCGACGTCGACCGCTGGGTCGGCACGGCCCGCGACGTGACCGCGCGCCACGAGGCGGTGGCTCTGCAAGAGGTCCTCGAGGCCGATCTCGCGCGCCAGCGCGCGCTGCTGCAGCAGGTCATCGACCAGGCGCCCACCGCCGTCGCGGTCCTGTGGGGATCGCAGCACGAGTTCCGCTACTTCAACGAGCGCTACCTGGACATCGTCCCCCGCCACCGGGTCCGCGTGGGCAGGACGGTGCGCGACGCGCTGCCGGAGGCCGAGGGCGTCATCGCCGTCCTCGACCGCGTGCTCACCGGCGAGACCGTCCGCTTCGAGGAGCTCGCGCTGCCGTTCGAGGACGAGCGCAGCTTCGACGGGCATCGCTTCTACCAGGTGACGTACTCGCCGGTGCTCGTGGCGTCGGGGCCGGGCGGGGTGCTGGCGGTCGCCACGGAGGTGACCGAGCAGGTGCGCCGCCGCCACGGGCTCGCCGAGCAGGTGCGCCAGGAGCGCCAGGCCGCCGAGCGCCTGCAGCGGGCGCTGCTGCCCGAGCGCTCGCCGTCGGTCCCGGGCCTGGACATCGCGCTGGCCTACCTGCCGGCGGGCGAGGACGTGGGGGTGGGCGGCGACTGGTACGACGTCGTCGAGCTCGGCGGCGATGAGGTGCTCCTGGTCATCGGGGACATCTGCGGTCGCGGGATGGAGGCGGCCGCCTATATGAGCCAGGTCCGGGCGGCGGTCCGCGCCTACGCGGTGGTCGACCCCTCGCCGGCATCGATCCTCGACCGCTGCGCGGCGCTCGTCCAGCGCCTGGCGATGCCCGACATGATCACCGTCGGCATCGGCTTGCTCGACCGCGCCGATGGGCGCCTCGTGTGGGCCGGGGCGGGGCACCTGCCGCCGCTGGTCCTGCCCGTCGGTGGCGAGCCGCGGTTCGTCGACCTTCCGGGTGGCCCGCCGCTCGGCGCCGGCCCGGGGTACGCCGAGCGCCCGGTGACGCTCGGT
>DASPKC010000251.1:0-3051 GCA_035628295.1 Baekduia sp. | reverse complement strand
GCGGATGGGCGTGCGGCGACGTCCGAGGCCGCGCGCGTCGAGGCGCAGGCAGAGGCGCGCAAGGCGACGGCCGCGGGCGCGCCTGTGGCGCCGAAGAAGCCGGAGATCGACCTCACGGTCGAGCCGAGCCTCGATTCGCTGCGGTTGTACCTGCGCTCGATCGGCCGCGTTCCGCTGCTCACGGCGGAGCAGGAGGTCTCGCTCGCCAAGCGCATCGAGCGCGGCGACATGCAGGCCAAGCAGCAGATGGTCGAGGCCAACCTGCGTCTCGTGGTGTCCATCGCCAAGGGCTACCTGGGTCGCGGCCTGACGTTCCTGGACCTGATCCAGGAGGGCTCGCTGGGCCTCATCCGCGCGGTGGAGAAGTTCGACTACCGCCGCGGCTACAAGTTCTCGACGTACGCGACCTGGTGGATCCGCCAGGCCGTCACGCGCGCGATCGCGGACAAGGGGCGGACCATCCGCATCCCGGTCCACATGGTCGAGAAGCTCAACAAGGTCGTGCACGTGGAGCGCCAGCTCGTGCAGTCGCTCGGCCGCGAGCCCTCGCCGGAGGAGATCGCGTCGGAGCTCGAGTGCACCGCGCGCGAGGTGCGCGACATCCTGCGCATGAGCCAGCAGCCGATCTCGCTGGAGAAGCCGATCGGCGAGGAGGAGGAGTCCGAGCTGGGCGACTTCGTGGAGGACCAGACGGCGGAGTCGCCGTTCGAGCTGGCCTCCGAGTCGCTGCGCAAGGAGAACGTCCACCGCGCGCTGCAGGCCCTGCCCCAGCGCGAGCGCGAGGTCATCGAGATGCGCTTCGGCCTCACCGGCGGCCGGCCGCGCACGCTCGAGGAGGTGGGCCGCGCGTTCATCGTCACGCGCGAGCGCATCCGCCAGATCGAGAACCACACGCTCAAGAAGCTCGAGTCGCTGCCCGAGGCGCAGCGGCTGCGCGACGCGTCGTAGCGGCGGGAGACCGCTGCCGTGAGACCCGGCCGTCCCAGCCTCGGAGGGGTGGGGCGGCCGGCGTCGTCGTGGGCCGCGCCCGTTCCGTCCGCTAGCGAACGTATGTTCGCAGGATGGGAGCGCAGCGGATGAAGCCACGGGTGCAGGGCGATCTCGGGGAGGTCAGCGCGCTGGAGTGGCTCGTCGGCCAGGGTGCCGCGGTCTATGTGCCGTTCAACTCCGCGCCCGACGCTGACCTCGTCGCTGACCTGGGGGGTGGGCTCGTCCGCGTGCAGGTCAAGACCTGCGCGCGAGCAGTCGGCGACCGCTGGCACGTCCAGATCTGCACGTACGGCGGCAACCAGAGCTGGAACGGTCTCGTCAAGCGCTTCTCTCCCGACCGGTGCGATTTCCTCTTCGTCCTCGTCGCCGACGGCCGACGGTGGTTCATCCCGTCGTCGGCCATCGAGGGCACCCGGGCCGTCCTCCTGGGCGGCCCGAAGTACGCGGACCATGAGATCCAACCGGGGCGTCCTTTCGGAGCACTCGCGGCGGCGTGATCGCTACACTTCCGCGCCGCCCGGCGGGGTAGCGAAGTGGTCAAACGCACCGGACTGTAAATTCGGCCTCTCTGAGTTCGCAGGTTCGAATCCTGCCCCCGCCACCTCTGGCACCGACGGCCGCCCATCGGGCGGCCGTCGTCGTTCCCAGGGCGCCCTCCGGCGCCTGTTGGCGGATCGACCCCGGGATGCCGCGGCGATCCGCCGGCAGGTGCGGCGGGCGGCTCCCAGCGTCCTCTCAGCCTCTCCCGGGCCTCGCCTCAGCCGCGGCCCCGAAGCTCAGGCCACTGCAGGTCCACCACCCGACCGAAAGGCCCGAACCCATGAGCCGTCTGTCCCGTCACACCGCCACCGTCCTGGCCGCCACCGCGGCCGCGGGCCTCGGCGGCGTCGCTGTCGCCGGCGCCGCCGGCGCGGCCACGAAGTCCTCGTCCACCACCGCCGCCCAGCGCACCTCCGGCTCGGGCCCCGGCGAGACCGCCCGCGAGGGCCGGCGCCATCGCGGCCGCGGCCACCACGCCGATCTCGCCGCCGTCGCCAAGGCGCTCGGCGTGACGGAGACCGCGCTGCGCGAGGCGCTCGACAGCGCCCGCCCGGAGAAGCCCTCGCGCGCCAAGCGCGGCCGCGGCGCCGGCTTCGCCGCCGCGATCGCCAAGGCCCTCGGCGTCGCGACCGCCGACGTCCAGGAGATCCTGGAGGCCAACCGCCCGGACCGCGGCTCGCGCCCGGCGCGCGGCGCGCGGCCGGACCACACCGCGCTGATCGCCGCGCTGGCCAAGGGCCTGGACAGGAGCGAGGCCGACGTCAAGGCCGCGCTCGCCGCCGTCGACAAGGCGCGCCGCGCGGAGCACGAGCAGCGTCAGGACGCGATGTACGCGGCCGTCGCCAAGGCGCTCGGCGTGTCCGCCGCCGACGTGGAGGAGGCGTTCGAGGCCAACCGCCCCGCCCGCCCGTAGCTCGCCGCCCACGGCGGCCGGCCTGCACCCTGCAGGCCGGCCGCCGGCCGTGCCCGGACATCCCGCGCATGCGGACGGCGCCGCGGTGGCGCGCCGGCGCCCGGGTACCCGACGCACCCATGCTTCGTGCCCTCATGATCGGCCTCGCCATCGCGGCGATCGTCTTCGTCGCCACCGGCGGCCACGTCCTGTTCCTGCCGCTGCTGTTCCTGCCATTCCTCTTCATGGGCGGCGGCCGGCGCCGCCACCGGGGCGCGATGTACCGCACGTGGCCGCGCCGCCGCACGAGCTCCTGGTAGGCGGAGGGCCGTCGCCTCGGCGCGCGCTCAGTCCGCCAGGTCGGCCAGTTGCGCGGAGAACCACGCGGCGATGTCGTTGCGCTCGATGATGGCGGCCGCCTCGCGCAGCCGCCGCGCGCGCTCCTCGCGGTCCATCGTCAGCGCCTCGTACAGCGCGTCGGCCTGCTGGCGGATGTCGTACGGGTAGACCGTGACCGCGTGCTCGCCGAGCTCCTGGTGGGCGCCCGTGTTCTCCGAGAGCACGAGCACGCCGTCGCGGCGGTTGACGACCGCCGCCTCCTTGGCGACGAGGTTCATGCCGTCGGCCAG
>DASPKC010000250.1:0-3678 GCA_035628295.1 Baekduia sp. | reverse complement strand
CGCCGTGACCAGCGAGGCGGATCGTGCCGCGGCGCGCGAGCGGCTCGGGATGCCGGCCGCCACCCGGCTCCTGCTGACGATCGGCACCTCCTACAAGTACGAGAGCGGCGACCGCCACCTGCTCGACGTGCTCGAGCCGCTCGTGGCGGCCGACCCGTCCATGCTGCTCGTGGCCGCCGGCCCGGAGCCGAACGGCCGCTGGGCCGCCGCCGCGGCGGCCACGGGCGGCCGGGTGCTCGCCGCGGGCATCCTGCCGGACCTGACCGACCTGCTGCGCGCCGCGGACGTCCTCGTGGAGGCCTACCCCTGCTCGTCGGGCACCGCGGCCGTGGAGGCCGCGCAGACCGGGCTGCCCGTCGTCGCCTGGGCGCCCGACGCGGTGGAGGCCGACCTGCTCGGCAGCGCGGGCGCCGCGGCCGGGCTCTGGCCCGTGTGCGCCGACGCGGCCGAGCTGCAGGAGCTGCTGCTGGCGCTGACGGCCGACCCCGCGGCGCGGCGCGCCGCCGGCGACGCCGCCCGCGCGGCGGTGGAGGAGCACCACTGCCCGGAGCGCTGGCGCGCGGCGCTCGACATGGCGCAGACCGCCGCCCGCGAGCTCGGCCCCGTCGCCCGCGACGAGCTCGCGCCGCCGCCGGCCGACGTGACGGCGACCGATCTCGTCCTGCACCACCTGCACGAGCGCACCGGCCACTGCCAGCCCATGGAGGTCGTCGACCGCTGGGTGGCCCAGGCCGAGGCGCTCGCCGCCTGGCCGCTGGTCGAGCTGTGCTTCGTGCCCAGCCTGGCGGGCCGCTCGACCCACCTGGAGCTCGTGCGCTGCTTCGACGTCGCGGTCGCCGACCCGGCCGCCGGCGAGGAGGGGGCGGCCGTCGACGCGCTGCGCACCCTCGTGCAGGCCGGCATCGCCGCCCGGGGCGTGGTCGCGCTGGCGCCCGAGCGCGTCGCCGAGGCGCTGCCCGCGCTGGAGGCGGCGCTCGCCGCCGGGACCGAGGTCGACCTGGACGTCACGCCCACGCCGGACCCCGACGCGCTGCTGGTCCCGGGCTGCCTCGCGGTGCGCACCCCCAGCGACCGCTTCACCGGCACGCCGGCCCACGCGCTGCGCGCGGGCTGAGGGACCCGCCGCTCAACGGCTGGTGAGCGCCGGGACGGCCGCAAGGGCCTCGAAGGCGGCCACCACGGAGGCGGCCTCGCGCTGGGGCGTGTAGCGCGCGTGGATGGCGGCGGCCGCGGCGCGGCCGTGCGCCTCGAGCGGCTCGGGGTCCTCGCGATGGCGGTCCAGGAGGCCGGCCGCCGTACGGGCCAGCGCCAGGACGTCGCCCTGCTCGACGGGCCAGGCCAGGTCCGGCGTCAGGAACTCCCGCCCACCCATGCCGTGGAAGCCGACCACCAGGCAGCCGGAGGCCAGCGCCTCGACGGGCGGCAGGCCCCACCCCTCGTCGACGCTGAAGGAGAGAAAGAGCAGCGCGTCGCGCTGGGCCGCGGCGACGCCGGCCTCGTCGAGGCCCTGCAGCGCCCGGACCTCGACGTCGTCCAGCGTGCCGCGCGCGCCGAGCAGCCCGAGCACGCGCGCCGCGTCCCGGGCGCCCTTGCGCGGCATGTACGTCAGCACGCGCCGCTTGGGCCCGGGGTGGAAGATCGCCGGGTCGACCTGGAGCACGACGCGCTCGACGGCGAGCTGCGGAAAGGCGAAGCGCAGGACCGCGGCCTCGTCCTCGGAGACGCACACCGCGCCGCCGACCTCGGGATGGTCGTACGCCGTGGCGCCGCGCCGGATGGGCAGCGCGTAGCCCGCGAACGTGTTCGAGGTGTTCTGGTTGAAGATCACCTTCGTGACGCCCGGCGCGATGTCGCCCAGGCCCGGCCCGTAGATCTCGGGCACCACGAGCACGTCGGCGCCGGGCGCGAGATCGATCGACGGCGCGTACGCAATGGGGGCGGCGGACGTGAACCACGTCGGCCGGAAGCCGGGCTGCTCGTGCACGACCCAGGCCTCCCGACCCGCCGCGCGCAGGTGCTCGACGCAGCGGTGGATGACGCGCACGCCCCCGCTCGGGACGTCGGTGTCCGGGCAGACGAACCACAGCCTCACACCTCCTTGATCGGCCGCCGCCGGCCGAGGCTGAGCGGGCCGTCAGGCCACGGGCGAGGCCAGGAGGTCCACCAGGACCTGGACGTCGCGGCGCACCCGGTCGGCGGCCCCGGCCTCGCGCTTGACGAGCTCGAGGTCCGCGGCGCGCTCGAGCTTGCGCAGCCGGCCCTGGGCGATGAGCTGCTCGTCGACGGCGCCCATCCGCCCCTCGAACGTCGTCCACACGGGGGTGCCGAGCGCGACGGCCTCCCGGTTCATCGTGCCGCCGGCCGACACGACGAGGTCGGCGAACGCCATCAGCGACTGCGCATCGATCGCGCGCTCGGGCACGATGAACCCGTCGAGCTGCGAGCGCTGCGCGGCCACGCGCGGCAGCACGACGGTCTGCGCGCCGCGCAACCGGTCGAGCACCTGCGCGAAGAGGGGGTTCTCGAAGCGGTGGTAGAGCGCGACGACCGGCGGCGTGCGCACGACCGCGATCGGCTGGCCCGGGTCGAGCCCGAGCTCGTCGAGCACGGCCGGGTCCGGCTCGAAGTCCGCGAGGTAGTACTCCTCCTTGAGCCCGGGATAGCGGCGCAGCTTGCGCCGGGCGCCGTAGCGGTCCAGCCGCTGCGGCGGGATCGCGTCGGGCACCACCACGGCCTGGGCCAGGCGGCAGTTGACGGTGTGCTGGACCGTGGCCCACTCGTAGTCGAACATCGTCGAGCAGCGGATCCGCAGCAGCCGCGCGGCGACCGTCACGTCGTTGGAGCCGTGCCCGAGCGCCAGGTCGAAGCCCTGGCCCCGCGCCCACCGCGCCAGCGCCACCGACCGGTCGGCCAGCCCCAGCGCCTTGGCCGCCACCCGGCCGCCGCGGTGGCGCCCGACCTCCACCGCGTCGAGGCCGTGGCGCTGGGCGAGCTCCAGCGTCTGGGCGAAGTCGCGGGCGGTGACCTGCACCTCGTGCCCGCGGGCGCGCAGCGCCTCGATGACCGGGCGCAGCACCAGCACGTGCGGCGAGTTGGTGAGGTCCACCCAGACCCGCAAGGCGCCGGCCCTACCCCGCTTCGGGCGCGAAGGCGTCGACGACCTCGCGGACCTGCTCGCGCGTGATCGCCGCCGACATCGGGATCGCGAGGTGGGTGCGCGCCACCTCGTCGGTGGCCGGCAGGTCGACGCCGTGCGCGTACTCGCGCATCGGCGCCTGCCGGTGGATCGGCGTGCGGTAGTAGGGCCGGCAGCCGATCCCCTGCTGGGCCAGCCGCGCCGCCATGCGGTCGGCGTCGGCGAGGCGGACCATGAACAGGTGCCAGGCCGGCTCGGCGCCCGCCGTGGGCTGCGGCAGCGCGCCGTGCGCCCCGAGGCCCTCCTCGTCGTACCAGCGTCCGGCCTGGGCGCGATGGGCCGCCCAGTCGTCGAGGCGTCCCAGGAGCACGCGCAGGACGGCGGCCTGCACCTCGTCCAGGCGCGAGTTGAAGCCGACGCGCTCGTAGTCGACCTTGTCGCGCGAGCCGTGGAAGCGCAGGACGCGCACCTCCTCGGCCAGGGCCGCGTCGCTGGTGGTGACCGCCCCGCCGTCCCCGAACGCGCCGAGGTTCTTCGACGGG
>DASPKC010000249.1:0-2883 GCA_035628295.1 Baekduia sp. | reverse complement strand
AGGCCCTGGGCGAGCCCCTGGATGATGTTGGTGGCGTGGCCGGTCTGCGACGCGGCCGCGGTCTTCTTGACCGGGTTGAAGCGCGTCGACGTGTAGTAGTCGGTGATGAGAAACAGCGCCGCGGTCACGCCGATGCCGATCAGGGCGCAGAGGTACAGCTCACCGGTCGACGGGACGTCGATCGAGCCCTCGGCCGTCGAGAACGTCAGGCCGTCCATCAGCCACTCGGTGACCGGGTAGAAGGCCGCGGCCGCCAGCACGCCGGACACGATCAGGCCCTGGTACAGGGCGCGCTCGACGTTGCCGGCAGCGGACTTGACGAAGAAGCTGCCGATGATCGACGCCACGATCGCCACGCCGCCGAGGATCAGCGGGTAGAGGGCGACGGCCGTCTGCTCGTTGAACGTCAGGACGCCCAGGAACATCACGGCGACGATCGTCACCGCGTAGGTCTCGAAGAGGTCCGCCGCCATGCCGGCGCAGTCGCCGACGTTGTCGCCCACGTTGTCGGCGATGACCGCCGGGTTGCGCGGGTCGTCTTCCGGGATGCCGGCCTCGACCTTGCCGACGAGGTCGGCGCCGACGTCGGCGGCCTTGGTGAAGATGCCGCCGCCGAGTCGGGCGAAGACGGAGATCAGCGAACCGCCGAAGCCCAGGCCGATCAGGGCGTCGACGGCCTCCTCCTGGCTCTGGTCGAACACCGTGGTGAGCAGGCCGTAGTAGCCCGCGACCCCGAAGAGCCCGAGGCCGACCACGAGCAGGCCCGTGATCGCGCCGCCGCGGAAGGCGACGTCGAGCGCCGGGCCGACGCCGCCGCGGGCCGCCTCCGCCACGCGGGCGTTCGCCCGGACCGACACGTTCATGCCGATGTAGCCGGCCGCGCCGGACAGCACGCCACCGACGAGGAAGCCGGCGGCCACGTAGCCGTCGCGGATGAAGATCAGCGCGACGGCGAGGACCACGCCGACGATCGCGATCGTCGTGTACTGACGGTTCAGGTAGGCCTTGGCGCCCTCCTGGACGGCGCCAGAGATGCGCTGCATCTCGGCATTGCCCGGGGAGAGGGCGAGCAGCTGGCGGGTGGTCACCAGGCCGTACGCCACGGCGAAGGCCGCGCAGACCAGCGCGACGACGACCCCGTGGTCGGTCAAGAAGTCACTCAAGGGTTCCTCCGAAGGGGTTCACGGGCCGGGGGTCGACAGCACGTCTCCTCCCCCGCCCGGAAGGACGGCGCGGGACTCTAGCGGTCGCTGCGGCGGGACGGCGGTGCGCCAGACCGGGCTGGCGCGCCGGGCTACTGACCGGGGACCCAGAGGCGCCCGCTGGACTGCGCGGGGCCGTGTCCCGGGCCGGACGGCGGTCCCTGGGGCGGCTCGGCGGGCGGCGGGGGCGCCGATCCCTCGGCCGCGCCCTGGCCGGCCTCGGCCGCGGCGCCGGCCTGCTGGGCGTAGGCCAGCTGCAGCTGGGAGATCACGTCGCGGACCTTCGGGGCGTCCGGTCCCAGCCGCGGCTCGACGAGCGGCAGCAGGCTCGTGACGGCCTCGATGGCCAGACGCACCTGCTCGAGGTCCTTCTCGTCCTCGGTCCCGGGCGCCAGGCCGGCCTTGCGGCCGGCGAGGTTGACGAGCGAGACGACCGTCTCGATGAGGAGGTCGTCGACGCGCAGCTGCTTGACCTGCGCCTCGTACGCGGCGCGCAGCTCCTCCTCGGTGGGCGGACGTTCCTGGCTGCTCATGCTGGGACTCCTTCGGCGTAGGTGTCGTGGGTCTCGGAGACGGCGAGGCGGAACACCTCGTCGATGGAGGCCCCGGCGGATATGGCGCGACGCTGGCGCTGCGCGCCGTTGAGCTCGGGCAGGACGGGCTCGATGCCGTGTTCTTCCCGGACCGGCGCCGTCCATTCCAGCAGGCGCTCGGCGGCGGAGGCGGCTGGGAAGACCGCGCCTGGCCGGTCGAGGTCGAGCAGGTCGCCGTCCTGGCCGTGGCGGATGGCCCGCCACAGGTTCTCCTCCAGCAGGCGCGGCGGATGGTCGACGCGCGGCCGTCCCTCGTCCTCGTCGCGGGCGGCCTGCAGCACGCAGGCGACGATGAGCTGCGCGAGGGCCTCGGACTCCTGCGCCGTGGACTGCGCGTCGCAGATGCGGACCTCGACGGTGCCGAACGAGAGATGCGGTCGCACCGACCACCAGACCTGCGTGTACTCGACGATCGAGCGCGTCCGCAGGAGGAGCTCGAGGTAGTCGCGGAACGCCGCCCAGGACCCGAAGGCGTCCGGGATGCCGCAGCGCGGGAAGGTGCGGGTGAACGCCTGGGTGCGGGCGGAGTGCAGGCCGCTGTCGCGCGCGTCCAGCCACGGCGAGTTCGCGCTGACCGCCAGCAGGAGCGGCAGCACCGGGCGCAGCGCATCGCAGACGCGCACCGCCCGGTCGAGGTCGCGCACGCCGACGTGGACGTGCAGGGAGAACGTGTTGTTGCGCCTCGCGACGTACTGCAGGCCCTCGACGACCCGGCGGTAGTGCTCGGTGTCGATGTTGCGCTGCTCGCGGTAGTCGGCCCACGGATGGGTGCCCGTGGCGCCGAGCACCACGTCGTGCGCGGCGGCGTGGACGAACAGGGCGCGACGGTGGTCGCGCTGGCGCACCAGGGCGTCGTGCACGTCCTCCCCGCGCCCGGAGCGGATCTCGATCTCGCTCGAGATGAGCTCGCCGGCGATCGACTCGACCAGCCGCCCGGTGGCGCTGTCGCGCAGCTCCTCGAAGCGCGGCACGAGATCCAGCGTCCTGGGATCCAGGATCGCGAACTCCTCCTCGAGGCCCACCGTGGCGTCGGTGGCGCCCGCGAAGATCTCCTCGGCGGCGTCGAGGTCGATCACGTCAGGTAGAAG
>DASPKC010000248.1:0-9030 GCA_035628295.1 Baekduia sp. | reverse complement strand
CTCGGCCTGGCGGCCGGCTGGGCGGTCCACACGGGCACGTCGGGCGGCGAGGACCCCGCGCGCCCGGCCGCCGCCGCCGCGGCGCCGGCCGCCCACCATCAGGGCCACAGCGCGCCCGGCTGCACCGCCGACCCGACAGTGCGGGCGATCCGCGAGGCGATCGGCGCGTGCTGATCAGCCCAGGCCGATGACCTTCAGCCGCCGCGACAGGCAGCGCATGGCGAAGGCCCGGGTCTCGTCGACGCTGACGCCGAACATCGTCACGGCCTCGTCGTCGGGATGCTCGTCGCCCAGCCACTTGGGCCGCAGGACGCCGTCGACGGCCGGGCCGACCTCGACGATCGTGCGCTGCACGGCGGCGCGGTAGCGGTCGTCGCGGCGCACCATGTCGCGCAGGAAGCGCGCACCGAACGCGACGTGGCGATGCTCGTCGCGCGCGACGTTGGTGAAGCCCGCGACGAACCCGGGCAGCGTGCCCTGGCGCTCGTTGAAGTCGATGATGAAGTGCTGGCCGGTCAGGGCGAGCATGCCCTCGATGACCATGTGGTAGATCGTCACGAACTCGACGGCGGCCTCGCGGTCGGAGGGCTCCTGCCACAGCCGCTGCGCCCGGGCGACCAGCAGCTCGTCGAACAGGGTGTGGAACTCCGGGTTGAGGTTCGGCAGCGCCTGCGCGAGCCGGCCGCCGACATCGTCGCTGTCGAAGGCGCCGACCTCCGCGAAGAAGCGGTCGAAGAACGCGACGTGGCGCGCCTCGTCGGCGATCTGGGTGCACAGGAACATCCGCACCTGCTCGTCCTCGACGGCGTGCATCAGCGGCGCGAGCTCGGCCGCCACCCGCTGCTCGCCGACAAAGAACGACGACAGCCCGTAGAGCCGCTGCACGCGCTCCTGCGGCGTGATCCGCTCCTGCCAGTCGATGCGGTCCTGCGTGAAGTCCAGGTCCTGCGTCGCCCACTGCTGGCGCTCCCACAGCTCGTAGAGCTCGCGGGGGGCCAGGAGCTGGAACTCGCCGTCGCGCTCGGCCGCCTCGCTGAGCGCCGGATCGCTGGTGGCGCGGAAGTCGTCGCGGTCGGTCCGGCTGGGCGAGGAGGAGACGACGTCGCTCATGGCGCGACGCTACCGGCTGCCTGGCTGGCCGGCCAGGCAGCCCGCACGCCCAAGCCTGGCGGGGGCGTGCGTCAGGGTGCGGCGACGCCGCCCGACGAGCCGGGGACCTCGTCGCCCGCGCCGCCCGGAGCGTCCTCGCCGCCGGGCGCGACGCCTCCGGTGCCCTGGGGGGTCGTGGCGGGCGGCGTGGCCTGGCCGCCGCCACCACCGCCGCCGCCGCCGGACGGGGCCGACGGCTGGGGCGCGGGGGCGCCGCCGGTGCCCTGCGGCGTCGGCGCAGGTGCCGCGTCGGTCCCCGGCGTGGTCGACGTCCCGGTGGTCGTCGTCGGGACGGTCGACGGCGGGATGTCCTCCGCGTCGGGAGCCGTCAACGGCGGGGTGGTCAGCTCGACGGCGGACGGCTCGTCGTCGCCACAGCCGGGGGCGGCGACGGCGGCGAGGGCGAGGAGCAGGACAGCGGTGCGGCGACCGGGCACCCGACCGGCTTCGCCGCCGCCGCGTCCGATCCTGCCGCTCACTGGCCGACGGAGAAGAGCGCCTCGAGGTCGTGCTTGGAGAAGACCTCGAAGGCGACCATCGTCTGGGTGCGCACCACGCCCGGCAGCTGTGCGAGCTGGCCCGTGACGACCTCGGCGAGCTGGTCGTGGCGCGGGATGCGCACGATCGCCACGAAGTCCCACTCCCCGGTGACGCTGTAGGCCTCCGCGACGCCCTCGAGGTCGGCGAGGGCCCCGCCGAGCGTCGGCATCGCGTCGCGCTCAGCCTCGATCAGGACGACCGCCGTGGTCATCGCGCGTGCGACTGGCCGGGGTCGAGCACGACGACCTCCGCGTGCCCGGCAGACTCCACGTCGGCCTTGAAGGCCTGCGCGTCGGTCTCGATGGGCGGGAAGGTGTCGTAGTGGCAGGGGATCACCTGCGAGGCCCCGACGAGGCCGGCCGCGATCACGCCGTCGTGGCGGTCCATCGTGTAGTGGCCGCCGATGCACATGAGCGCCACGTCGATCTGGGAGCGCTGCTTGGGCAGGGCGAGGTCGCTGAACAGCGCGGTGTCGCCGAGGTGGTAGATCGTCGAGCCGCCCATCTCGACGACCAGGCCGGCAGGCGTGTTGACCGTCCCCTTCGGCGTGGTCGACGTGTGCCACGCCGGCGTCAGGCGCACGGAGGCGAAGCCGAGGTCCACGGTGCCGCCGATGTTCGGGTCGCGCACGTCCTCGAGGCCCTCCTCCGTCAGCTCGCCGGCGATCTCGACGATCGCCACCACCGTGGCGCCCGTGCGCTTGGCGATGGAGACGGTGTCCCCGATGTGGTCGGCGTGGCCGTGGGTGACGAAGATCGCGTCGGCCTGCAGCTCGTCGGCGGTCGCTGCGGCCTTCGGGTTGCCGGTGAGGAACGGGTCGACGAGCACGGTCTTGCCGTCGTGCTCGAGCGCGAACGCCGAATGACCCAGGTACCGGATCTCCATCAGGGACTCTCCTCGCTGTCGGTGTCGGTATCGGTGTCGGTGGCGGCGCGCGCCGCCTGCAGCTCCGCGGCGAGCTCCAGGCCCACCGCCACGCCCACGAGCATCCCGAGACGCGTCTCCTCGGCCACCAGGACCCGCACCGCGCGCAGGCGCGCGTCGTGGTCGACCTCGCCGGCCGCGGCCGCCAGCTGGCCCTCGTGGGCGGCGCCGAACCAGCCGCCGGCGTGCAGCGCCTCGGAGAGCACCCGCTGCAGGCCGGGTGCAGCGTGCGTGACGACCTCCTGGGCGTGGGAGAAGCGGTCCGGGTCGGCGGTGAGGGCCGCGACGGCGGCGTCCACCTCCTCGGCGGTGAAGCGCCGGGCGCTCACCGGTTGGCCTCCGAGCGCAGCAGCGCCAGGCCCATGACCAGCCCGATCACGACGCCCGTGGCGATCGCGACGGCGCTGACCTCGTCGTTGACCACGGGCAGCAGCGCCAGGACGACCGCGATCACCGCCACGCCGATGAGGTCGGCGTCGTGGTCCTCGCCGCGACGCTCGCGCAGCAGGTCGGGCAGCACCCACGTGATGAGCAGGGCCATGGCAGCGCCGCCGGCGCCCAGCACGAACGGGTCGGCCTCCACCGCCGCCGCCACGGCGTTGCCGCCGACGCCGCCGAGGAGGAACAGCAGCACCACCAGGACCGGGCCGTGGCGCAGCTCCAGCCGCCAGCCGAAGATCCCGATGGCCAGCACCACCGCCAGCTGCACCCACGTGTCGTCGTAGGCGATCGCCGAGGTGGCCAGGCGCCACGGCTCGCCGCCCAGGTCGCGCAGCGCGACGTCGAACGGCTCGACGAACGCGAGCGCCAGGTAGCCGAAGAGCGACAGCAGGACCAGGACGATCGTCGCCGTGGGCCGGCCGAAGGCGTCGCCCTGCAGGCCAGGGATCTCGCGGCCGGGCCGCGGGCGCAGCTTGGGCCGCGGGACCTTGCGGCGCGGCTCGCGCGGCTTGGCCTCGCCGCCGTCGCGCTCGATCTTCGGCGCCCGCTTGCGCAGGCGCGTGCCGCAGTAGGGGCACTCGGTGATGTACGGGGACTCCTCCGAGCCGCACTTCTTGCAGACCACGAACAGGTCGGGGGCGCCGGCCATCTCTGGTGCGGACTCTAGTGCGCGCGGACGTGGTGGCCCGCGGTCACTCGGCTTCGCCCAGCGTGGCGGCGACGATCTCGGCCATGACCTCGCGCAGGTCGTGGTTGGCCTCGTAGACCACGACCTGGCGCGCGGCCCCGTTGCCACGGCCCAGGAGGTCGTCGATGCCCTCGAGCTCGCTCTCCGAACCGAGGTCCTGGGCGTGCTCGCGCAGCCGGTCGACGATCCGCCGCGCCAGCGTCCGGGTGAAGACGCGCTCGTTGGACGGGAGGTCGACCAGCTCGCCGTCGAGCCCGTGCCGGGCCGCCAGCCACTTGTTCTCGTCGAGCATCGTCCACGGGTACTCGCCGAGGTGCTTGCCCTCGTCGAAGTGCTCGGCCAGCTCCTTGACCATCGCCTGGATGAGCGCCGCCAGGGCGATGGTGTGCTCGACGCGCGTCTGCGCGTCGCAGACCCGGATCTCGACCGTGCCGAATCGCGGATGGGGCCGGACGTCGTACCAGAGGTACGTGTAGTCCTCCATGACGCCGGAGCGCACCATGAAGTCGATCTCGCGCTGGTAGTCGGCCCAGTCGCGGTAGGAGGGCGGCACGCCGACCCGGGGGAACGCCCGGAAGATCGGGGTGCGGGTCGACGCCAGGCCGGTGCCGTCGGCGCGCCAGAACGGCGAGTTGGCGCTCAGCGCCAGCAGCACCGGCAGGTGGACGCGCATGCCGTTGGCGACGTGGATCGCCTTCTCGGGGCCGTCGAGCCCGACGTGGACGTGCATGCCGAAGATGAGCTCCTGGCGGGCGACGAACCGCAGCGCGCTGATGAGGTCGCGGTAGCGCGTGCGCTGGACGATCCGCTGGTCCTCCCACATCGCGAACGGGTGGGTGCCGGCCGAGCCGATCGTCAGCCCGCGCGCGGACGCCGTCTCCTGCACCTGGTGGCGCAGCAGGCGCAGCTGATCGCCCGCCTCGCGGGCCGTCCGCGCCGGCTCGGTGGCGATCTCGCACACGGATTCCATGAGCTCGGGCTTGATCCCGACGCCCTTCGGCGCCTCCTCGAGCAGCGACTCGATGGCGTTGACGAGATCCAGGGAGCGCTCGTCGACGATCATCAGCTCCTCCTCGATGCCGAGGGTGAAGCTGGGGCCGGTGAAGGCATGCTCCATTCGACCGCGGACCCTACCCGCGGCCGGGTACGCTCAGTGCATGACCACTGCCGAGATGACGACTTCGCGCCTGGAGGAGCTCCTCGGCGCGGAGGCCTCGGGGCTGCTGAGCCACGAGTGCAAGACGATCCCCGCCTCGAACCTCCACCTCCCGGGCCCCGACTTCATCGATCGCGTCTGGACCGACTCCGATCGCCCCACGAACGTCCTGCGCAACCTGCAGTGGCTGACGCACTCGGGCCGCCTGACCGGCACCGGGTACGTCTCGATCCTCCCGGTCGACCAGGGCATCGAGCACTCGGGCGGCGCGTCGTTCGCGCCCAACCCGCTCTACTTCGACCCCGAGAACATCGTCAAGCTCGCGATCGAGGGCGGCTGCAACGCGGTGGCCTCGACGGTGGGCGTCCTGGGCGCGGTCAGCCGGAAGTACGCGCACAAGTTCCCCTTCATCGTCAAGCTGAACCACAACGAGTTCATCTCGTACCCCAACGCCTACGACCAGATCCAGTTCGCCACGGTCCGCAAGGCGTGGGAGCTGGGCGCGGCCGGCGTCGGCGCGACGATCTACTTCGGCTCGCCGGAATCGCGGCGCCAGATCGTGGAGATCTCCGAGGCCTTCGAGGAGGCCCACCGCCTCGGCATGTTCACCGTGCTGTGGTGCTACCTGCGCAGCAGCGGCTTCAAGGTCGACGGCGTCGACTACCACACGGCCGCGGACCTCACGGGCCAGGCCAACCACCTGGGCGTGACCATCCAGGCCGACATCATCAAGCAGAAGCTGCCGGAGACCAACGGCGGCTACACGGCGCTCAACCAGAACGGCTCGTTCGGCAAGACCCACAAGCTGGTCTACGAGAAGCTGACCACCGAGAACCCGATCGACCTGACCCGCTACCAGGTGGCCAACTGCTACCTGGGCCGCGCGGGGCTCATCAACTCGGGCGGCGCGTCGTCGGGCGAGAGCGACCTCGCCGAGGCCGTCACCACCGCCGTCATCAACAAGCGCGCCGGCGGCATGGGCCTCATCTCGGGGCGCAAGGCCTTCCAGCGCCCGATGGACGAGGGCATCGCGCTGCTCAACGCCATCCAGGACGTCTACCTCTCGCCCGAGGTCACGATCGCCTGACGGTCTGCCCACGCGCCGTTGCGGTTCTGCAACGGCGCGTGCCTGCCGTCCGCCGCGGGCCTAGCCTCGTCGGCGGATGCGCTTCTTCCCCTGGGTCCTGCTCCTCGGCCTCGCGGCCGCCTTCGCCTTGTCGTCGCTGGAGGACGGCGACGGCGCGCCGGCCGGGGAGGGCCGGGGGCTCGAGGGCCGGGTGTCGCGGGTGGTGGACGGCGACACCATCCACGTGCAGGTCGACGGCCGCCGCGAGAAGGTCCGCCTCATCGGCGTCGACACCCCGGAGTCCGTCAAGCCGGGCACGCCGGTGGAGTGCTTCGCCAAGGCCGCGTCGGCGTTCACCAAGCAAGCGCTCGACGGCCGGCGCGTGCGGCTGACCACCGACGCCGAGGAGCGCGACCGCTACGGCCGCCTCCTGGCCTACGTGCGCCGCAAGCCCGACGGCTGGTTCCACAACGCCGAGCTGGTGCGCCAGGGGTACGCGATGGTCCTCACGATCCCCCCGAACGTGGCACACGCGGAGCGCTTCCGACGCCTGGCCCGCGAGGCGCGCGAGGCGGGCCGGGGCCTGTGGCGCGCGTGTTGACCGATAACCTGCAAGAGGCCATGCGGATGCGCCAGTCCCTAGCGCAGATCGAGCAGGCCTTCGTCGAGGAGACGGAGGCCGCCCGCCTGCAGCGCGACCGCGTCCAGCGTCAGGCGGCGATGCGTAGCCGCCAGCGCCAGCTCGAGCGCGTGCACAAGCGCGGCACCTGGCGGTTCGTGGGGCTCGTCCTGGTCCTCGTCGCGACGGCCGTCCTGGTCACCATCGCGATGTTCCAGACGCTCTACATCGTCATGGGCTGAGCCGTGCGGAACCGGGGCGCCTCGTCGCCCCTGGCCGCGTCATCGGGACAGGCTCGTGCTGGCGCACTGTGCCTGTCGCTCTTCCTCGCCAGGGACGACGATCCGCGCCGCTTCCGCGACGGCTGAGGTGCACTTGCGCACCGTCCCGGTGCGCATGTGCACCCCAGCGGCCGCGCGAGGCGCGGCGCGCCGCCCGCTCAGGACCCGGCGAGCTTGTTCAAGGCCTGGTCCACCTCCGCCCGGACCTTCGCCGGCTCGGCGCGCTCCGCCTGGATCTCCAGGTAGACCTCCTTGCGGAAGACCGGGATGTCACGCGGCGCCTGGATCCCGATGCGCACCTTCTCGCCCATGATCGACAGGACGGACACCTCGATGTCGTCCCCGATCATGATGCTCTGGTTGGACTTGCGGGTCAGGACCAGCATCCCCTGGGCGTCCTCCGTGTCGTGCCCCTGATGACCTAACGCCCCGACGCCTGCCTCCCCCGGGGAAGGACCGAACCATCGCAGGCCGGGGCGGCGTGTGCAAGCGTCGCGGCCGGACGCTCAGGTAGGTTGCGCCCCGATGGCACGCCGCTCGCTCAGGCCGCAGCTGAACCAGATCCGGACCTGGGTCCGCCAGGGACGCACCGACGCGTGGATCGCGCACCAGCTCGAGGTCACCGTCCAGGACATCGAGGCCTTCAAGCGCCAGAACGATCTGGCGCCCGGCGGCGAGCCTGACGTCCCCGGCACGGACTTCGACGACGAGATCGACCTGCGCGCCGAGGACGACGCGCTGATCGCCGCGGAGCTGGAGAAGGAGGCCGAGGAGCGCGCCAAGCGCGAGGCCGAGGAGGCCGAGGAGGCCGCCCGCAAGGCCGCCGAGAAGGCCGAGCGCGGCGAGGACGACGCCGACGACGAGGACGAGGACAAGCCGAAGCGCTCCCGCGGTCGCCGCGGCGGCCGGGGCCGGCGCACCAAGCGCTCCACGCAGACCGTCTTCGAGGGCACGTTCGAGCACGGCGAGGAGGGCTACGGGCTGTGGCTCGACCCCGCGGTCGCCGACAGCGCCGTCTACGCCGAGCACTGGGCGGGGCACCGGCAGATCGAGGTCACCGTCGAGGAGGACCAGATCGTGCTGCGCCGCACCGGCGGCGACACGACGGAGGACGACGAGGAGTAGCCGCCCGGGCCGCCTGCGCGGCCCGTCACCGGCTCAGGACGCGCCGGCGTCCGGGTCGGGCTCGATGCGCCGGCCGCCCGCGTAGTCGGTGGCCTCTCGCAGGTAGCGCGCGAAGGCCGCGTCGGCCACCGTGCGGGCGTCCCAGGCCCACGGCGCCCCGGGTGCCGTCGCGTACGCCACGTCGGTGGTCCAGGACGTTCCCGCCTCGTAGAGCTCCACGAGCTCGTCGACCGTGAACGGCCCGCCGAGCCGCCGGCGCAGCTCGGCGACGAGCTTGGCGATGACCCGCTCGAGCGCGATCCGCTGATCGGGCGGCGCCTGCCTGGCGCGCCGCTCGCCGTCCTGCCACTGGTGGATCGCCGTCTCGAAGGGCACTGCCGGCCAAGCTACCCGGCACGCCCCCGCTCAGGGCCGCGGACCGCGGTCGTGAGCGGCGCCCCGCTCAGGGCCGCGGCAGGTTCTTGACGATGTAGCCGCGCTCGCCCGGCTTGACCATCCCCAGCCGGCGCGCCTCGCGCTCCAGGACGCGCGGGTTCTGCAGCGCCCGGCGGCGCTCGCGCAGGCGCTCGTTCTCCTGCTTGAGGCGCTGCACCTCGGCCCGCCGGTCGCCGGCCTCGCCCCACGTCTCGATGAACGAGATCGTCGGCCCGATGTAGAGGTACAGCAGGCCCACGAGCACCACGAGGAGCCCGACGCGCCCGACGCGGTCCCAGCGGATCTGCGGGCGCGCCTGGGGCCGCGGTCGCACCGGCTGGGGCGCGGGCCGCTGGGCGGGGGCCCGGCGCGGCGCGGGGGCACGGGCGGTGTTGCGGGCGGCAGCCACTCCTGCGCGGTTTCGCCACCCGGCCGCCCGATCCTGCCTGCGCACCACGTGCCCTGGCCGTCTGGTGTGCACCAAGGGGCCAGGGCAGGTGGTGCGTCAGCGGCGGAAGACGCTTCGGCCAGGGAACTGCGCGTCGGCGCCCAGGGCCTCCTCGATGCGCAGCAGCTGGTTGTACTTCGCCACGCGATCCGAGCGCGACGGCGCGCCGGTCTTGATCT
>DASPKC010000247.1:0-5210 GCA_035628295.1 Baekduia sp. | reverse complement strand
TCGACCAGATCCTGTCCGTCCTGCAGGGCCGCACGCGCGACAACGCGCGCAAGCTCATCCAGGGCGCGGGCCAGGCGCTGGACGGCCGCGGCGAGGAGCTGCACGAGCTGTTGGGCGGCGCCGCCGGGACGCTGCAGGCCGGCGCCCGCGTCTTCGATCTGCTCAGCCAGGACCGCGAGCACGTCGCCCAGCTGGTCGACCGGGTGGGCCGCGTGACCGCTGCCGTCGGGGAGCGCAGTGCCGCCGTGGAGACCATCGCGCGCCAGGGGCTGACCAGCCTGCGCGCCGTGGCCTCGCGTGAGGACGCGCTCGAGCGCACGCTCGCCGAGCTGCCCCCCACGCTGCGCCAGGTCCGGCGCACCAGCGGCGAGCTGTCGGCCACCGCCCCGGCCGCGACCCCGGTGCTGCGCGACCTGGCCGGCGCGCTCGGCGAGCTGCGCCCGGCGGTCGACCGGCTGCGCCCGGCCGCGCAGCTCGGCCGCGAGGTCCTGCGTGAGCTCGACGCCGCCGCGCCGCCGCTGCAGGGCGCGGTCGGCGAGCTGCGCGCGGTGTCCGGCCCGGTGGCCGAGGCGCTGCCCGACCTGCGCCGGACGTTCTGCGAGCTCAACCCGGTGATCCGCTACCTCAAGCCGTACACCGACGACGCGATCATGTCGCTCGTCGGCCTGGGGTCGGCCTCCAACAGCTACGACGCGTTCGGCCACCTGATCCGGCTGGCGCCGATCATGGGCGAGAATTCGCTCTCCGGTGCGCCCAAGGAGGTCACCCTCGCGGCGCACACCCTGCTGCGCGCCGGCTTCCTCAGCGAGAGCCACGGGCTGACGTGGAACCCGTACCCGAAGCCGGGGATGATCGGCAAGGACGGGGCGGGCCGCGGCAAGACGATCTCGGGCCCCGATGCCCTGCGCGAGTCGGGCTGGACGTTCCCGCGCGTGCACGCCGACTGCTGAGCTCGTCGTTGCTCGTTCGCAATGTTCGGACGGACTGTCGGACTGCGGTACGCTCGCGGCATGAGCAGCGAGGCGACGAAGCTGGACACCACCCGCGAGATCGCGGTCGAGGACCCGGCGCGCGGCACGACGATCGGCGCGGTTCCCGTGCTGGGGGAGGCCGACGTCCAGCGGCTGGCGTTCCAGGCGCGCGCAGCGCAGCCGGCGTGGGCCGCCGCCGGCTTCGACGCGCGGGCCGCGGTGCTGCACCGCGCCCGCCGCTGGCTGCTGGACAACGACGAGCGCATGGTCGGGACGATCTGCCGCGAGACCGGCAAGACCGTCGAGGACGCCAACCTCGAGCTCAGTGTCGCCGTCCAGAGCTTCGCTTTCTGGGCCAAGCACGCCGCGGGCTACCTCGCCGACGAGCCGGTCTCCGCGCTGAACCCGATGACGCTCGGCAAGAAGGTGGTCGTGCAGTACGAGCCGATGGGGCTCATCGGCGTGATCGGGCCGTGGAACTACCCGCTGGTCAACGCGTTCTGCGACTGCGTCCCCGCGCTGATGGCCGGTAATGCGGTGATCCTCAAGCCCTCCGAGATCACCCCGCTCACGGCGCTGCTCGTGGCCGAGATGCTCGAGGCGTGCGGGATGCCCGAGCACGTCTTCGCGGTCGCGACCGGTGACGGCGCCACCGGCGGCGCCGTCGTCGACGTGGCGGACTACGTGATGTTCACCGGCTCCACGCGGACGGGCAAGCTCGTCATGGAGCGCGCCGCGCGCACGCTCACGCCGGTCTCGCTCGAGCTCGGCGGCAAGGACCCGATGATCGTGCTGCGCGACGCCGACATCGACCGCGCCGCCAACGCGGCCGCCTACTACGGGCTCATCAACTCCGGGCAGGTCTGCATCTCCGTCGAGCGCGTGTACGTCGAGGAGTCGGTGTACGACGAGTTCGTCGAGAAGCTCGTCGAGAACGTGCGCCGCGTGCGCCAGGGCGTCTCGGAGGCGCCGGGATCGGTCGAGGTCGGGGCGATCACCTTCCCGCCCCAGCTGGAGATCATCGAGTCCCACGTCGCCGACGCGGTCGAGCATGGCGCGACGGTCCGCACCGGCGGCCGGCGCGGCGACGGGCCCGGGCTGTTCTTCGAGCCCACCGTGCTGACCGACGTCGACCACTCGATGCGCTGCATGCGCGAGGAGACGTTCGGCCCGACGCTGCCGGTGATGCGCGTGCGCGACGAGCAGGAGGCCGTCGCGCTGGCCAACGACTCCGACTACGGCCTGCAGGCCAGCGTCTTCACCAAGGACCTCGACAAGGGCCACCGCGTCGCCCGGCAGATCCAGGCCGGTGCCGTCTGCATCAACGACGCGCTGCTCAACTACATGGTCTTCGGCGCGCCGATGGGCGGCTGGAAGTCGTCGGGTGTCGGCTCGCGCCACGGGGCGCAGGGCATCCGCAAGTACTGCCGCACGCGCACGGTCATGGCGGCCCGGCACGTCCCCGGGAAGGACGTCTTCATGTTCCCCTACAGCCCTCGGCGGTCGAAGCTGCTGTCGCGGTTCGTGAAGCTCGTGTACGGCCGCTGACGCGTCGTGCGGGCCGCCCATGCACAACCTCCGCGACATCGGCGGATCCCGCTCGCTGACGGCGCCCGCGTGCGCGCGGGGGTCTTGCTGCGCTCCGACGCGCCGCATCCGGACCACCGGCCCGCGGACGTCGCGTGGCCGCCGCGCACCGTCATCGACCTGCGGTCCTCCGGCGAGCTGGCCGAGCAGCACCCGCTGGCGGCCGGTGGGGCGACGGTCCACGCCGTCTCGCTGTCGCGGCACATGAGCGTCGCGGACATGGCGCGCCACGGCGGCCTGCTCGCCGATGGGCTCGAGGGCCTCTACCGCACCACGATGCAGGAGTCCGGCGCGAAGGTCGCCGAGGTCGTCGCCCTGGTCGCGAGTGCCGAGCCCGCGGTCCTGCTGCACTGCGCCGCGGGCAAGGACCGCACGGGGCTGGTCGTCGCCACGGTCCTCGCGTCCCTGGGCGCCGCGCGGGAGCACATCGTCGCCGACTACGTCCGCACCCGCGAGAACATGCCGGCCGTGATCGAGCGGCTGACGGCGGAGGGCGAGCCGGGCGCAGAGGCCATGCGGGCGCTGGTCCAGGACCACCCCGAGGGCGTCGACGCGCCGCCGTCGGCGATCGAGGCGGCGCTCGACGTGCTGGACGCGGCGGGCGGCGCCCGCGCCTGGCTGGCCGGCCACGGCGTCGGCGAGGACGTCCTGGACCGCCTCGCCGACCGGCTGGTCGACTCCGAGCCCTTCGACACGGTGGGCGCGTGAGCACGAGGGTGCAGGTCTGGTGCGCCTGGTGCGGGCCCGTCTTCGCGACCGTCCTGTTCGTGGCGCTGCTCCTGATGGACTTCCTGCCACCCCCCTCGCCCGGAATGAGCGCCGGGGAGGTCGCCGCGTTCTGGCGCCAGGACCTCGATCTCAAGCGCGCGGGCCTGGTGTTGATGCTCCTGGGCAGCTGCCTCACGGCACCGTTCGTCGTCGTGGTGGCGGCCCAGCTGCGGCGCATGGAGGGCGACCGCCCCGTCATGACCTGGATGCAGCTCATCGGCGGCGGGCTGGGCATCTTCGCGATCGTCCTGCCGACGTTCATGCTGGCGGCTGCCGCCTACCGCCCCGAGCGTGACCCGGAGATCACCCAGGCGCTGACCGACCTGGGGCTGCTGCCCTTCATCGGCAACTTCGTCGCGGCGACGATCCAGTGCCTCGCGATCGGCGTGGGCATCCTCGCGAGCCGGCAGGGCCCGCAGGTCTACGACCGCTGGGTCGGCTACCTGAACGTGTGGTTGGCGTTCGCCTTCCTGCCGGGCGGCCTCGTGCTCTTCTTCCACGGCGGCGCGTTCGGCTGGTCGGGGGTCCTGAACTTCTGGGTCGTCGCCACGATCTTCGGCGGCTGGTTCGTCGTGATGACGTGGGCCACGCTGCGCGCCGTGCGCACCGACGATGTGCCGGCCCTGGCGGCCCGGCATCGCGTCGCGGCGGTGCAGCGCGAGGAGCTGCCCGCGTGAGCGTCCGGGCGCCGGCTGCCGAGCGCGGCCGGCGCATCCCCGGGGAGGCCGGGGTGTGGGTCTTCATCCTCGGTGACATGCTCGTCTTCGCCGTGCTGTTCGGCGTGCTGGTGGCGACGCAGGCCGACGACCCGGCGCTCTACGAGCGCTCCCAGAACGAGCTGCACGTCGGCCTCGGCGCGCTGAACACCGCGTGGCTGCTGACGAGCTCGCTGGCGGTGGCGCTCGGCGTGCGAGCCGCGCGTGCCCAGGACGGCGGCGCCGCCGCGCGCCTGTTCCTCGCCGCGGTCGGCTGCGCGATCGCGTTCATCGCGTTCAAGGCGGTGGAGTACGCCGACCTGCTGGGCGCCGGCCACGGCGCGCGCGAGAACGACTTCTTTCAGTACTTCTACTGCGCCACCGGCCTGCACCTGCTGCACGTCGCGATCGGCATCGGCGTCCTCGGCGCCGCCATCCGCCTCGTCCGCCGGCCGCCGCTGTCCTCCCGTGACCTGGGTGCGGTGGAGAGCTGCACCAGCTACTGGCACATGGTCGACCTGCTGTGGATCGTCCTGTTCGCACTGCTGTACCTGCTGGGATGAGGAGGGCCGGGATGTCGAAGGTGCTGGTCGGCGTGTGGGCCGTCCTGATCGCCGCCACCGTCGCCTCCTGGTGGCTCGGCGACGACCACGGCCTGGGCGCCGGGGACGCCGCCGTGCTCGCCGTGCTGGCCATCACCTTCGTCAAGGTCTGGCTCGTCGGCATGCACTTCATGGAGCTGCGCGGGGCGCCGCGCGCGCTGCGCCACGTCTTCGACGGCTACGTCGTCGTGGTGCCGGTGGCGCTCGCTTGGATCTACCTGGCGGGCTGATCGCCTAGCTCAAACATTGTGTTCGAACGATGTGCAGGATCGGCGTTGACACCGGTCGGCCGGGCGATGTACCGTCGGACATCGTGTCCGAGCGCTTCTTCGCCGACGACGTCTCAGCCCGGCCGGCCGTCCGCGGTGCCGGCTCCATGCTCGCCGCCGATCTGCGCGGCGCGGCCGAACAGGCCCTGGCGTCCGGCCGGCACGCGATCGACCGCCTCTCCCACGCCGCCACCAGCATCACCTTTCGCATCACGGATGCACCGGAGCGGTCGTTCACGCTGCTGCTCGACCGCCGGCCGTGCGTCGTCGTCGACCCCGAGCCCGCGGAGATCGAGCTGCGCCTGCGCGGCGACCAGG